>NZ_CP072643.1:0-358467 GCF_018304765.1 Chloracidobacterium sp. N | reverse complement strand
TCATCCGCAGTTACAACCCGGAACTGCTGACCTACACCGTCCCGGCCAACTATCGCCTGCGGGTTCCGCCCGGCGCGCGGTCCGGGGTGCAGACGGCACTTCTGGCCCTCCAGGCGACGCCACAGCGCCCGGACGGGACGGTTCGGACGCGCCTGGCGCGCCGGAAACGTCCGTAGCCGTAGCCGATGCCCTTGCCAGTCCCGACCGACCTTCCGCCCTCTGTGTTTCCAGAGGTGCTGCCACCACATGCCGGCGCCTGGCTGTGCGTGGTGGATGTGGAAGGGATGGTGCGGCAGTGGTCGGTCGGGGGTGTGGACGGCTGGCGTGACCGGTTTGCACTCGGCTCCGTCGCCAAGCTCGTCGTGGCGCTGGTTGTACAGTCCCTTGAGGAACATGAGCTGGTGCGGCTTGACGAGCCACTGCTGCCTGGTTGCCCGGTCACACTGCGGTGTCTGTTGCGCCACACGGCCGGGCTGCCGGATGTACTGCCTTCGTCTTCACTTGACCTGGCACAGGCACTGTCCAGCCGTCTGTTGCCGCCGGAGACTGCCTTTTCCTACAGCAACCTGGGCTTCGCCGTCATTGGCGCCTGGCTGGTGTCGCGCACGGGACAGCCAGTATCAGCACTGGCGGCACGCCACGTCTTTGCGCCCCACGCCATGGATCGGGCCAGCCTGCGCGATGATGTGTTGGGGGCAGCGGGTGGGCTGACGGCGACCGGCGAGGATGTCGCCCGGCTGCTGAAGGGGCTGCTGTGTGCGCCGTCGCTGCTCAAATCGCTGGTGACGGCAACGGTCAATGTGCCGGGGCAGCCCGGTCTGTCGGCCGGGCTGGGCTGTTTTCGGCGCGTTTGTGGAGATACCTGGCTGGTGGAACACGAGGGGTTCACCGGCGATGCCGCCTGCGTGGTGTGTCTGGCACCGGAAGCCGGCTGGGGCTATGCCATGTTGACCAAAGGCTGGCCGTACCGCCTCCGCCGGACACGCAACCAACTTGAAAGCGCTTGGTTCGGGCTGCTGCCGGCAGCCGAAATGCCACTGCGGCGGCTGCCAGCCGCAGCGGCGGCGCGGTATGTCGGCGACTATGTGAACGGCCCCCGGCACGTGCGTATCGTCAGCCGGGAGAACGGACTCCACCTTGAGCGCGCAGGGCAGCGTTTCCCGCTCGTGCAGGCAGGTGAAGAGCACCTTGCCGTGGCCGTGCCGCTCCGGGACAGGCCCCCGACGATTGCCGTCGTCACCGGGGCCGATGGCTGCGCCGTCGCCCTGTATCCGTTCGGCTCGCTGCGCGCCCTGTGCCGCTCATTCGGTTGAGGCTGCCGGCTGGCTTTCCAGCGCATTGTGCAGCGCATGCCAGGGCAGACTGGCGCATTTGACACGCACCGGATAGTGGCTGACGTTTTCAAACATGGTGAGCTTGCCGAGATGGTGGGCTTCACGTGCCGGGTCAAGCTCACCCTTGACGAGGCGGTGAAACTCCTCGAAGAGCTGTTCGGCCTCGGCCCGCTTCCTGCCTTTGACGCTGGTGGTCATCATCGAGGCGGAGGCCATGCAGATGGCACAACCGGCTCCCTGGAAAGCCACATCCTCCAGCGTGTCATCGGGCCCGACGTTGACATAGACCGTCACCCGGTCGCCGCACAGCGGATTGGCCCCTTCACACTTGTACTGTGCGTTCTCGATGGCCCGAAAGTTCTTCGGGTGCTTGCTCAGATAGATGATTTGTTCGCCGTAAAGACTTTTGTTGCTCATGGTGGTGACGCCCTAAAGGGCAAAGACGGCAATGGTCTTCTCGATGGCCGCGCCAAGGGCTTCGATTTCCGACGGCAGGTTATAGAACGCAAAGGAAGCCCGCGCCGTTGCCGGGACGCCATACCGCGCCATGAGGGGCTGCGCACAGTGATGTCCGGCACGGATGGCAACGCCTTCCTGGTCAAGCAACGTGCCGATGTCGTGGGGATGGATGCCGTCAATGACGAAGGAAATGATGGCCGCTTTGCGGGACGCCGTTCCGATGATGCGGACGCCGGGGATGGCCGTCAGCCGCTCCGTGGCCTGTTCGAGCAGTTGGTGCTCGTAGGCTGCAATGGCTTCCAGCCCGATCCGGCGCATGTACTCGATAGCCGTCCCCAGTCCGATGACCTCGGCAATGGCCGGTGTGCCGGCCTCGAACTTGTGGGGAATCGGCGCGTAGGTCGTCTTTTCAAAGGTGACGGTTTCGATCATATCGCCGCCGCCGAGAAACGGATTCATCCGTTCGAGCCACGCCGCCTTGCCATACAGAATGCCGACACCGGTTGGGCCGTAGGTTTTGTGGCCGGAAAAGACATAGAAATCACAGTCGAGCGCCTGGACATCCACCGGCATGTGGGGCGCGGCCTGCGCGCCGTCCACGAGGACGGGAACACCTTGGGCATGAGCCAGCCGGATGATTTCCTCCACGGGATGAATCGTGCCCAGCGCGTTGGAGATGTGGCCGACGGCCACGAGCCTGGTGCGGTCAGTCAGCAGTTTTTCGTAGGCTTCCAGAATCAGTTCGCCCCGATCATCCACGGGGATAACCCGCAGGTGTGCGCCTTTTTCCTCACACAGCATCTGCCACGGGACGATATTGGCGTGGTGCTCGGTGGCCGAAATGATGATTTCGTCCCCGGCGCCGACGAACTTCCGCCCGTAGCCGTGCGCCACAAGGTTGATGCCTTCGGTCGTACCTTTCGTGAAGATGATCTGGCGTGCTTCGGGAGCGTTGATGAGTTGCGCCACCAGGTGGCGCGTCTGCTCGTAAGCCTGAGTCGCCTTGGCTGACAACAGGTGAATGCTGCGCCGCACGGTCGAGTATTCTTCCGTGTAGAACCGGTTCATGCGGTCAATGACCACCTGCGGTTTCTGGCTGGTGGCGGCATTGTCGAGATACACAAGTGGGTGGCCGTTGATGGTGCGCCGGAGCGTTGGAAAGTCTGCCCGCAAAGCGGCGACATCGAGCGCGGGTGGCGTTGCCAGAACTGCTTGAGCCGTCATAACACACAATCTCCAGAAGCCGACTGGGATGATTCGACGCGCTTGGCCAGCGCGCCGTCGAGCCGAACCTTGAGGGAGGGGACGGGAAGTTTTTCGCTGACCTCGCGGGCAAAGCCAAACGTCAGCAGACGGCGGGCGTCGGCCAGCGTCAGGCCCCGGCTGCGAAGGTAAAAAATTTCGTCTTCGTCAAGCTGGCCGACCGTCGCGCCATGGCCGCACTTGACATCGTCGGCAAAGATTTCGAGTTGGGGTTTGGTGTCCACCCGTGCCTTTTCGGACAGCAGAAGGTTTTTGTTGGTGGTGACGGCGTTTGTCTGCTGAGCGCCGTGGCCGACGATGACCCGCCCGTCAAAGACCCCGTGGGCCTGTTCATCAAAAATGCCCTTGTAGAGGATTTCACTGGTGCTGTTGGGAACGGCGTGGTCCACCGTCACGTGGGTATCGGCAAGCTGTTGTCCGCGCAGAGCCTGGAGACCATAGAGCCGGCATTCACCGCCTTCGTCCAGGAACCGGGCGTGGATGTCCTGCCGCGAGAGCTGTCCGCCCAAGGTGTGGGCATGTCCGGTGAAAACCGCGCCCCGGCCAATGTCCACCCGGAGGTCGGCGATATGGTAGGCGGCAGTGCCTTCGGTCTGTACCTTGATGTGGGTCAGGTTGGCGCCCTGACCCAGCCGTACATCCGTCACGGTGTTGGTCAGGTAGGGATGCGCGCCGAACCGTCCTTCCTCATCGCACAGCACAGTGTGAATCTCGACGACGGTCGCAATGGCGGCTTCGTCGAGTTCGATGATGACGCGCGGATGCGTCATGCGGTCGTCGTCCGTCGGCGCGGTGACAAAGAACAGGCCAATTGGCGCGGCCAAGGCTTTGCCGCGCGCGACCCGAATGGTGACACCCTCGCGTAGAAACGCCGTGTTGAGCGCCCGGAAGGGGGAAGCTTCGGCTTCCGGCAGGGAAGCCGGGCCATCGAGACGCCGGATTTCGACACCTGCCGGCAGTCCGCTGAGGTTGGAGAGCGCCGCCTGGAAAGCGCCGTTGACGAAGACCATCCGTGTCGTTGCCGACTCATCGAAGAAGGCGATCCCGGATTGCAGGTTGGCGGCCATCAGTCCGTCCGCCGTGGCAGGGCGAAAGGGGCGTTTGGTCAGTGGGGCAAGGTTCGTGTAGCGCCAGGCTTCGTCCCTGACCGTCGGCAGACCGAGGCGCTCGAACGTGGCAAAGGCGTCTTCCTGCACCCGTCCGTAGGACGAGGCGGCGCGTACTGGTGCCAGCGCAGCAAAGGCTTCGGCAAAGGGATTGGGTGTTTTGGCCGTTTCGGCTTTCATCGTCATACCCCCGCTCCTGCCCCGGCGGCTTTGGCTTCGACTTCTTCCCGAATCCAGTCGTAGCCGCGCTGCTCCAGTTCCAGCGCCAGTTCCTTGCCGCCGGATTTGACGATGCGCCCGTCGAGCAGGACGTGGACGAAATCCGGCTGGATGTAATCCAGCAGCCGCTGGTAGTGCGTCACAAGGATGATGGCGTTGTCGTCGGTATGGAGCCGGTTGACGCCGTTGGCCACGATGCGCAGCGCGTCAATATCCAGCCCGGAATCGGTTTCATCGAGCACGGCCAGCTTTGGCTCCAGAATGGCCATCTGCAGGATTTCATTGCGCTTTTTCTCGCCGCCCGAAAAGCCCTCGTTGACAGACCGTTCAATGAAGGTGCGGTCCATCTCCACGATTTTGATCTTTTCCTGAAGCAGATCGTCGAACTCCAGCGGGTCGAGTTCTTCTTCGCCATGGTGCTTGCGGAGCTGGTTGTAGGCCGCGCGCAGAAAGGTGGCGTTGCTGACGCCGGGGATTTCCATCGGGTATTGAAACGCCAGAAAAACGCCCTCGCGTGCGCGCTCATCGGGTTCGAGTTCAAGCAGGTTTTTCCCGAAGTACAGGACTTCGCCGGCCGTGACTGTGTAATCGGGATGCCCGGCCAGCACCTTGGACAGCGTGCTTTTGCCTGACCCGTTGGGGCCCATGATGGCGTGAATTTCGCCGGCCCGCACCGTGAGGTTGACCCCACGCAGAATGGGGCGGTCTTCGATGACCGCCTGAAGGTTGTTGATGTCAAGTATGATTGGGGCTTCTTTCACTGCCGTATCCCTTTCTGTACCTTGCCCTGTGTCTTGCGCCCTGGCTGTCAAAAATGGCGCGCGTTGTGTCTAACCAACGGAGTTTTCGAGCTTGAGGCCGAGCAGCCGCTGGGCTTCGACGGCAAACTCCATGGGCAGCTCCCGGATGACTTCCTTGCAGAAGCCGCTGATGATCATCGAAATGGCGTCTTCCTGCGGGATGCCGCGCTGCATGAAGTAGAAGATTTGCTCTTCGCTGATTTTGGAAGTCGTGGCTTCGTGCTCGACCCGGGCGGTGTGGTTCTGCACTTCGATGTAGGGAAAAGTGTTCGCGCCACAGTCGTGACCGATGAGCATCGAGTCGCACTGGGTGTAGTTGCGGGCGTTTTCCGCGCCGGGCAGGATTTTGACCAGCCCCCGGTAGCTGTTGTTCGACCGCCCGGCAGAGATGCCCTTCGACACAATGCGTGACCGCGTGTTTTTGCCGATGTGGATCATTTTCGTTCCGGTATCGGCCTGCTGGCGGTGGTTGGTCAGTGCCACGGAGTAAAACTCGCCCACCGAGTTGTCGCCGATGAGCACACAGCTCGGATACTTCCAGGTGATGGCCGAGCCGGTTTCGACCTGCGTCCAGGAAATTTTCGAGTTGCGCCCCAGACACTTGCCGCGCTTCGTGACGAAGTTGTAAATGCCGCCGCGTCCTTCTTCGTCCCCGGCATACCAGTTCTGGACGGTGGAATACTTGATGTCGGCGTCATCCAGCGCGACGAGTTCGACCACGGCCGCATGCAACTGGTTTTTGTCAAACTTCGGCGCCGTGCAGCCTTCTAGGTAGGAAACCGACGCGCCTTCCTCGCAGATGATGAGCGTCCGCTCGAACTGTCCCGATTCCGAGTTGTTGATGCGGAAGTAGCTCGACAGCTCCATCGGGCACTGGACGCCCTTGGGCACGAAGACGAAGGACCCGTCGCTGAACACCGCCGAGTTGAGCGCTGCGAAGTAGTTGTCCGTGATGGGCACGACCGTGCCGAGATACCGCTGGACGAGTTCCGGGTGTTCCTTCACGGCTTCCGAAAAGGAACAGAAGATGACGCCATGCTCACGGAGCTTTTCCTTGTAGGTCGTGGCCACTGAAACGCTGTCGAAGATGGCATCCACCGCCACATTGGCCAGCATCTTCTGCTCGTGCAGTGGAATGCCAAGCTTTTCAAAGGTGGCGAGCAGCTCCGGGTCCACTTCGTCGAGGCTGTTGAGCTGCTTCTTTGGCTTCGGCGCTGAGTAGTAGATGATGTCCTGGTAATCAATGGGCGGATACGTCACGTTCTGCCAGGCCGGCTCCGTCATCTTCAGCCACTGCCGGTAGGCTTTAAGCCGGAACTCCAGCATAAAGGACGGCTCTTCCTTCTTGGCTGAAATCAGCCGGATGGTGTCTTCACTGAGGCCACGCGGGGCGACATCGGATTCGATGTCGGTCGTAAACCCGTATTTGTATTCCTGTGTGGCCAGGGTGGCAGCAAGCGCGCTCATGACGATGTTCCTTCCTCGTGGTTGACCAAGTGTGTGTGCCGGGGGACATCCCGCACCAGCGCCCAATCGCTGACTGTCAGACGGACATTGCCGCCGAAGAACGTGCCGGACGCTGGATTTGAAACAGCCGCTCACTCACTTCACATTCGTGGTGGACGAGCTGGGCGAGGGTAATCCGGCTGAGAACCTGCTTGACGGTCTCATTGAGTATCTGGAGCACCGGACGGATGCCGCAGTCCGTGTTGTGGACGCAGACTTCCTGAATGCCTGAAAAACTCTTGCAGTGTTCTTCCAGATCGGCATGCTCAAAAACACTGATGACTTCGCTGACCGTGATCTGGTCGGCCGGGCGGGCCAGCATGTAGCCTCCCTTAATCCCACGCGCTGACTTCACGATGCCGGCGTTGCTGAGCAGCCAGAGAATCTTGCCGGCATTGGCCGTGGAAATCCCTTCCCGCTCGCCAATCTGTTTGAGGGTCAGCCCCTGTCCGTCGGGTTGGCGGGCAAGCTGGATGAGGCAGCGAAGTCCATATTCTTCTTGCGCCGTAATTCGCATCGGTGTGAAACTCTACTTCATGATCCGGGGCTTTCCCTCGGTCGGATTCCAGTGCCATCCACCTTACCGAATACTTTACTTTTTCGTCAACAATGTCTGCCTGGCTTCGACCGGGTGGCGGACAGCTCGTTCACAGGTGGGCGATGAGTCGTGAAACCAAGGTCAAAAGTAACGGACACTGAAAGGGTTGCGGCCTCCGAGGCGCTGGAGCTGAAACGGCGGGTGGGGAGCAATCTCGAACTGCTTCGCCGGCAACGTGGGTTGAGCCTGGAACGGCTGGCGGCGCAGTCCGGGGTGAGCCGGGCCATGCTGGGGCAGATCGAGGCAGGCGAGAGCGCGCCGACGATTGCCGTCCTGTGGAAGATTGCGCGTGGGTTGGGCGTGCGCTTTGCCGATCTGCTGGGCGATGAGCCGGAGCAGGCGGTGGTGGTGTTGCCGCGCTCGGCCGCCAAGGTGCTGCGTTCCCAGGATGGACGCTTTGAGAGCCGTGCCCTCTTTCCCTTTGACCGCGAGCGGCGGGCCGAGTTCTATGAACTGCGGCTGCGCGCGGGATGCGTCGAAATGGCCGAGCCGCATGCCGAAGGCACGTACGAAAACCTGGTTGTGCAGCAGGGCTGCCTGGCGCTGACAATTGGCGACCGCGAGACGATCCATCTCCTGCCCGGCGATGCCGTCTATTTTCGGGCCGATGTACCGCACGTTTATGCCAATCCGGGCGCTGAAGAAACACTGGCCTATCTGGTGATGACCTATGCCAGCCCGCGCTTGTAAACTTTCTCACGCACGAGTGGCTTGGCGCGCTCCGGCGAGTTGCGTATAGTCCCTCGTGCCCTACCCCCGCGGCTGCCTGCGTTGATTTCTCCGGGAATTCATCACCAATGAACATTCGACCTTTCAAGCGTCCCCAACCTGTGCGCCTGGGTGTTTTGCTGCTCAACCTGGGCGGGCCGGAAAAGCTGGCCGATGTTGAGCCCTTTCTGCGGAATCTCTTTTCTGACCCTTCCATCATCCGTCTGCCCATTCCTGCGCTCCAGCGGCCGTTTGGCTGGTTGATTGCCCGGCTGCGCCGGGGCAAATCCCGACGGTTGTATGAGAAAATTGGCGGTGGCTCGCCACAGCGGCGTATCACCACTGAGCAGGCTGCGGCGTTGCAGGATGAACTGGCCCGCCAGGGGGTTCAGGCGCGCGTGTATGTCGGGATGGTGTGCTGGCATCCGTTGATTGAAAGCACGTTTCAGCAGGTGCTCCAGGACCGCATCACGCACCTCGTTGTGCTGCCCCTGTTTCCCCATTTTTCCGTGACCACCACGGGAGCGGCTGCCAAAAAGCTCATTCGCTGCTTTGACCAGCACGGTGGCGTCCGGGAGATGCGGCGCAGCTACGTGACACGTTATGAGACCGAGCCGGGCTACATTGCGGCGCTGACCGATCTCATCGCGGAAGAAATGCGCCGGTTTCCCGACCCGCGCCCGGAAGCGATTCAGTTGTTGTTCAGCGCGCACAGCATTCCGACCAAGTATGTTGAGCGGGGCGACCCCTACCTGCGGCACCACGAACAGACCATTGCTGCCGTCATGACGGTGCTTGAGCGGCGGCTTGGGACGCGGCCGCCACATCGGCTCTCCTTTCAGAGCAAGGTCGGCCCGGTACGGTGGCTGGAACCCTCCACGGAAGACACCCTGCGGCGGCTGGCCGGCGAAGGCCACGAACAGATATTGACCGTTCCCATCAGCTTTGTTTCCGAGCACATCGAAACGCTGTACGAACTCGACATCCAGTACCAGGCGCTGGCCCAGGAGGTCGGCATTCCCCATTTCCGCCGTGTTCCGGCACTCAACTGCCACCGGGCTTTCATCCGTGGTCTGGCCGGGTTGGTACGCGCCCGCCTGGCGGCTGGCTATCCGTTGCAGGCAGCGGAACAGGCTGCCGGGGGATAAACCAAGGCGGAACTCGTCATGGAACGCCTGCTTGTCATTGACGATGACACCGAACTCTGTGAACTCGTGGTGGAGTACCTGACGGCTGAAGGGTTTGCCGTCGAAGTCGTTCACGATGGCGAGTCGGGAGTGAGGCGGGCGACGAGCGAACCGTATGCGCTCATCATTCTTGACGTGATGCTTCCCCGGCTGGATGGTTTCGAGACGCTCAAGCGGATTCGGGCCGTGTCGCACGTGCCAACCCTGATGCTGACGGCGCGCGGCGACGATGTGGACCGCATCGTGGGCCTCGAAATCGGTGCGGACGACTATCTCTCCAAACCTTTCAATCCCCGTGAACTGCTGGCGCGCATCCGGGCCATTCTGCGGCGGACCAAACCGGAGTTGCTGGCTGAAAAACTGGTTGTCGGGGATGTCGAGCTGGACTTCGGTTCGCGCAGCCTCCGAAAGCAGGGGCAGACCGTGGCCGTGACATCCGTTGAGTTCGACCTGCTGGCCGTTTTGCTGCAACACGCCGGCCAGATTGTCTCGCGCGATGATCTTTCGCTGCGGGCGCTGGGAAGGTCGTTTCATCCGCTCGACCGCAGCGTGGACATGCACATCAGCAACCTGCGCAAGAAACTCGGCCCGCACGTGGATGGCAGCGAGCGCATCAAGTCGGTGCGCGGCGTCGGGTATCTTTACGCCGTATGTCCACCGGCGGAAACACCGGCGTCCTCTGCGTAGCGCTTCATCATGCGCACCCTGTTCATCAAGATTTTCCTGTGGTTCTGGCTGGCGATGGCCGGGTTGACGGTTCTGGTCACGGCGGTCGGCTCCCTGACGGCTTCCGACGTTGTCTGGCCCGGCCGCCGGACCCTGACCGCCGCGACGACCCTCTATGCCGAAACGGCTGCGCTGCTCTATGAACAACAGGGGCCGGAAGCCGTTGCCGATTACTTCCGGCGGGTGATGGAAACGTCCAAGTTGCAAGCCGCACTGCTCGATGAGCAGGGACAACTGCTTGTAGGTACGATGCCGCCCGCCTGGCCGATGAGCCCCGATGGCCGCCGCCGTGAGGAATTCGCCATCGTGGAAAGCCGAACCTTCCTGCTGCGGACGGTGGAAGGCGCCAGCGGCCGGCGCTACCTGCTGGCGACCGTGTTTGACCGGAATCTGCTGCCGATGCCGCCTGTCTGGACGCGGGCGCGTATCATCCGCCTGTCTGTTTTTGTGCTGGGCAGTGGCATCGTCTGCTATGGGCTGGCCTGGTATCTGACCCGTCCCATCGGCCGCCTGCGCCAGGCGGCCCAACGGCTGGCGGCCGGCGATCTGACGGCCCGTACCGGAGCGCGGCTGGGGCGTCTGACCGATGAAATCGGCGGTCTGGCGCGCGACTTCGACGCGATGGCCGAACGCATCGAAGCTCTGGTAACGTCCCAGCGCCGGCTTTTGGGGGATATTTCACACGAACTGCGCTCGCCACTGGCACGCCTGCGGCTGGCACTTGAACTCGCCCAACGCAAGGCTGGCCCCGAAGCCCAGTTGCACCTGGCACGCATCGAGCGGGAGTCCGAGCGGCTGGATGAACTCGTCGGGCAACTGCTGGCGCTGTCGCGGCTGGAAAGCACGGCGTCCCTGGATGCGACCCAGTGGCTGGATGTGGCGACGCTGACCCAGCAGGTGGCCACGGACGTGGATTTTGAAGCCCAGGCCGCTGACCGGACCGTGCAGTGCCGCATCCTGACTGATGATGCCCACCGGCCCATTCTCGGCGATGCCGAACTGCTGCGCCGTGCCCTGGAAAACATCATGCGCAACGCCGTACGCCACACGCCACCGTCATCGTGTGTCGAAGTCGAGGTCAGGGCTGTTTCCGACCGGCTTCACATCACGGTTCGGGATTACGGCAAAGGCGTCCCACCGGAGGCGCTGGAGGACATTTTCAAGCCTTTCTACCGGGTTGAAACCGCCCGTGACCGGGCCAGCGGAGGTGTTGGTCTGGGGCTGGCCATTGCCGCGCGCGCGGCGGCGCTGCACGGCGGGCAAATCCGGGCTGAGAATCTCCCGGATGGCTTTCAGGTCACGCTGGTGCTTCCGGCGATCTCCGCCGGCGTGACGCCGGCGCTCCCGGGCGCCTCCGGTTAGTTGGCGTCCTGGTGGCGAAGGATTTCAACATCGAACCGGATAACCAGACCGTCCGTGACCAACTCGTCTATGATGGGCAGCAGGCTGGCAATCCGCTCCGGCATATCAATCACCGTCACCACCAGCGGAAGGTCCGTTGCACCGCCGAGCCGGTCGGCCGCCCGGATTTGCCCACTCAGCCCGAAACCGGCAATGCCACGTGTCACCGTCACTCCAGCCACGCCGGCCAGGCGCAGACGGTGAACAAGCACCCGATGGAGCGGTTCGGTTTCCCACAGGTCGTCATCACCAATGAAGATTTGCAGGGCCTGGGCCGTGCCTTCGAGCTTGCGTGCTGCCATGACCGGACTGCTCCCTTGAAACACGCTGGAGTAGGGAAGTGCCAATGTGGCCGAAGACAAAAACAAAAGGCAAGCCGACCGTGAGCCGGCTTGCCGGGTGTCCGGTGTCACTGGTTGTGGTTTCAACTTGTCGTGTGAAACTTGACCATCCGCAGTTGCCAGTAAGCTGTCAGGTCTTTGCAGCCGAAGTGACCGTATGGCGCCACAGAAAAACCGCGCTCGCCGGTCTGTCCCGGAATGCGGCAGGTGTTGCGGCCATACACCAGACAGCCATAGCCGATGACCTCATCCACACTTGACCAGATCGAGTAGCGATAGGCTCCCTCGTAGCCAGTACTGGAGTTCAGTTCGGTGAGAAACGCCGATACGCCATACGGCCCAAACCCACCCAGCAGGTAGCCGGGATAAAACCCATTCGTGTTGCCGCAGGTCGGCGTGGTTGGGCCGGAGAGATAGCAGGTGGCCAGTCCCTGGTTGCCGCCGGCAATCCCCACGAAGGTGTCCACGATGGAAGTCAGGCTTGGGCCGAGGTTATAGCTCCCACCGGCCAGCGCATCAGAAGCCGGGCCGCCCTTGATGGCCTTGCGGGCCAGCGTCACGCCCATCGAGTGCGCGATGATGTCCACCTTGGCCGCTCCGGTGTACTGCCTGACCGCCTGGATGAAAGCACGCAGCCGGGTGAGGTGTTCGCGCGAGTGGTACTGCTGCGCCGAAAAGAGGGCATTGGCCGGACCCCAGGTGGTGGCATACAGCTCACTTGTCTTGTAGCCCTGCGAGAGAAAGTACTGAATCGAGGCGTTCCAGCCGGTTTGACCCGGAACGCCCGTGCCCACGGCTTTGTCGGAGTTGCCGTGAATGAAGATGACCGGCTGGTTGACGACCGTATCGGCGTCATTCTGCCGTCCGCCATAACTGCCCCCGGCCAGGTCGGCCCGGGCAAAATCAAAACTTCCGTAACCGTTGGCGACGAGCCAGTTGCGGAAATGGGGCGTGATACCCGACGTGGAAACCTGGGCGGCCGCCGGCGCGGTGGCTTTGCCCCTGGCCTCCACCGGCAACCCCAACAACCCAAAAAGGATGGCACTGAGGAACAGGCTGGCTGCCAGCCAGCGGCGATGCAGTGGTGTGTGACGCATGGTTTTTTCGGCAGAGCGTGAAACTGTGCTGATCAAGGCAAGAGCAAAACTGTGGCGCAACAGCGAAACGGAAGGAAACGGCAGTGTATTCACCAGACCACCAGGCAGCAACACCGGCCGCGATGGCTACCGGGGCAGCCGGGAAGTCGTGAGAAATCCTTCCCGGCCGCTGATACCGTCCCGCCGGGATCGGCGTTTGATGCCAGCCCCTGCTCCTGCCCCCTACTCCTGCATGTACTTCCGAAACTCCTTGGCGAAGTACACGAACGTTTTCATCCACTCCTTGACGTTCTGTTCCGTCACGCCGCCCGTCAGTTCGTAGTCGCTTTCGAGTACCGGATCGTTGTCGTTGTCGAGGTAGGCTTTGGCAAACCGCTTGACGCGGTTCCATTCATTGATGCGATTGAGCGTCATGGGCTGTCCGCCCCAGACAGCGGCCAGCAGGAGGCTTTTGTCGCGTTTGACAAGCCGCATCTTCAGACCGTCTGTAAGCTCGATGAGGTAGGTGTTGTTGTCCAGTTCACGCCACTTCACGTCGGTGAACGAGCGGAGGATGCGCTCGAGGCGTGTTGTCGTCATCACATCAAAAACTTCAACCTGTTGGGGTGATGCGGATGAAACCGGTTCGCCAACAGCGGCCAAAGCCGTCGGTGACAACAGTGGAGCGCCAGTGAGCAGCACCAGGGCCAGCCCAAGCGGCAACGCCTTTCGTCTCCGTGGGACGTTCGTATGGGAAGCCGGGAGCGTTTTGTCGAATGTCATCGTGAGGGTCCTTCAAATGGAATAGAACAAAGCACCGGACGGTTGGCAGGGCAATAGCCAACCCGCCCAGTCGTGACGGGAGGGGCTGGGTGGCGGGCATCATACGCAAATTCCGGGACTCAAGAAAACAGTTGACAAGACCTGATCCCATGCATTCGCTATAGGGTGCATGTGTTGACACACCCACGATTCCATTTCGTTTCCGGCACCCTTCAAAGTACTCTTGAGTGCCATCCAAACCTTTTGAAGATAAAACCTGTCTTTCAAACCGAGGCCATTGCCATGAACTGTACTATCACCTGCTCGCTGTGGCGGCGACTCGTCTGGCTGCTCCTGGGGCTGTGGCTTCTCCTGCACGCACTGTCGCCCTGGGTTGGGTGGCAGGCCCAGGCGCAGACGACGACCGGCACCATTCTCGGCACGGTTATTCAGCGCGACGCAACGCCCGTCCCCGGAGCCATCGTCCGTATTCTCAACAAGGTCAACGGCCTGACCCGTACAGCGCGGACGGACGCCCGCGGTGTCTATCGTTTCGACCTGATTTTGCCGGGGCTGTATGACATTCGCGCCCAGGCCGACGGCTTCCGGGAAAACGCCATCGAGAACTTCATCGTCGAGGTCAACCGGGAGAAAATCATCCAGCCACCCCCGATTGTGCTTGACCCGCCAACGGCTCCGGCGCCGACGCCCACGACGCCCGGACAGCCGCCCGCGCCGACGCCGGGAACAACCCAGGCCAACATTGCCGATGCCGCCCTGCGTGGCAGCGCCACGGCCGAATTCATCCTGGCGCTGCCGCTGCGCGGTATCCGCAACTTCGACACCTTTGCGCTGCTGGCGCCGGGCGTGGCACCGCCACCCTCCTTCTTTGGCGTCAGCGGGCCCGGCATTGGGCCGAACGTGGGCGGGGGCGAGTTCGTGGTCAACGGCGTTCGGGCGCGCGGCAACAACTTCACCATTGACGGCGCCGACAACAATGACCAGGACGTGGGCGGGCGGCGGCGCGGTTACGTGGCGACGGCACCCCAGCCCATCGAGAGTCTCCGGGAATTTCAGATCACCACCCTGCTGGCCGATGCCGAAAGCGGGCGCAACGGCGGCGGACAGATCAACGTCGTCTCGCGCACCGGTGAGAACGAGTTTCACGGCAACCTGTACTCGTTCTTCAACGACGCCCGGCTCAATGCGCGCGATGCCTTTGATTTTCGCGCCGGCTCGGTACGGATTGGCAAGCCGCCCTTCACCCGTCACCAGTCAGGGGCCACGCTGGGCGGCCCCTTCCGGCAAAACCGCTGGCACTTTTTCACGGCGTTCGAGCGGATTGGCGTCAATCGTACCCAGGCGACACACTTTGCCGTCCCGACGGCCGCTGAGCGGGCGGCGGCGCTGGCCATCGGCCGCGTTCCCAGCCTGCTGGGGCGCGATCTGCTCGATCTGTACCCCCTGCCCAACAATCCGGGCGGCCCGCATGGCGTCAATACCCTGACGCAGTTCCTGGCGGGTAACGGCGCGGCGACGCTGTTTTCATTTCGGAGTGACTACCAGTTCAGCCCGTTTGACCGTCCGACGCTGTTTACGGCGCGCTACAACCTCAGCGACGACCAGGGGCGGCTGCCGAACGTCGGGGACGCCATCAACTCCGGGGTGGATTCCCGGACGCGCACCCACAATGTCGCCTTTGATTTCACGACCCGCATCTCCGACCGGTTTTCAAACCAGATGCGGTTGTCGTACGGCCGGCAGCGGCTTGGCTTCGATGAAATCCCCGGCAGTCCGTTCATCTTCCAGACCCGCTCGATTGGAGTGGATTTGACGGGCGATGGATTGCCCGATGGACGCAGCGGCCCGCTGGGTCGGGTGAACGTGCTGCCCTACAGCAGTATCGGTGTGGACCCCAGCATCTTTCCGCAGGGGCGGGTGGTAAACACGATTCAGCTTGCCGATACCTTCATCTGGAATCACGGACGCGGAACGCTCAAGGCCGGTGCCGACATCCGCTTCATTCGCTCCAACAGTTTTGCCGACATCAACTACCGGCTGAACCTCAGCTTTGCGCCGGGTATCGTCATTCCGCCGGGCGGAAACTTCCGCTATGCCAGCGGGGTGGATTTCGTGGGACTGGGGCTGCCCTCCGATATTGGGCAGACCTTTGTGACCGATCCCAACTCGACCCTGGGGCTGCGGACAACCGAATACAACTTCTTCATCAACGAGACGGTCCGCCTTGGCTCACGGGTCATCGTCCGGGGCGGGGTGCGGTATGAACTCAACACGGTTCCCGATACCGGCGATGAGCGGCTGCGCCGTGGCCTGGCCGTGCGTCCCGAGGATTTTCCCGTTGCGCCGGCCGACCAGCCCCGGGCGGCGGCCTTTTTTGCCGCGTTCAACAACTACCAGGGGTTTGTCAACCAGCGGGATGGCATTTATGACCCCTCGCGCCGAAACTTTGCCGGTCGGGCCAGTCTGGCGTGGGATGTGTTTGGCAGCGGACGCACGGCCGTGCGGGCAGGCTACGGGATGTTCTACGACATCATCCCGCTCACCATCACCGGGCAGTCCCGTAATCTGTTCCCCAACAGTGTGCAGTCCAACTTCCGGTCCGGCATCGTGTTTCCCGACATCCTGCGTTCCAATCCGGCGATTTTCCTGTGTCCGCCGGGGAGCGGCCGGTGTGGCGGACGTGTCCCTCCGCTTCCCGACGTCACGCCCGGCAGTGAAAGTCCAAGCCCAACGGCGGCCTCTGTTGCGGCGCCGATTATCGTTGGGTCGCCGCCGTTGTTTCTGGGGGATTTGTTCGACCGCCAGAACTTCAGTCTGGCCTATACGCTGCCACGGCGGAATATGAGCGTGGCGCGGGTGCATCAGGTGTCACTGTCGGTGGAACAGGTGCTGGCCGACCGGCTGACGGCGGCCGTGGCCTACGTCGGCACGTTTGGCGGCAACATCATCCGCCCCGGCACGCCCAATGGGGGGGCGCTGACGCCGCTGTACTTCTTCCAGGCCACGCCGACCAGCCCCTTTGACCAGGTGCAGGTCCTGCAGCGGCGGAATGATACGGCGGCCGGGGCCATTTCGGGTTTTTCGACCGATGCCGACGCCACCTACCATGCCCTGCAAATCAGCGTCCGGCAGCGGTTCACACGTGGGCTGACATTCCAATCCGCCTATACGTGGGCGCATGCCATTGACAGCACTTCGGAACTGTTCGACACCGCCGGCAACGCCAACCGGTCGCAGATCGAACTTGACGTTCCCAGCATCACACGGCTTGAACGGGGCAGCGCGTCGTTTGACATCCGGCACCGGTTCACGACGGGCGTGCAGTATGACCTGCCCTGGCTGGCCTCCAACCCGTGGCTGGGTGGGTTTCAGGTGTCAGGGATCGTGACCCTGCAGACCGGGCAGCCCTTCACGGTGATCACAGGGCTGGACACGAACCGCGACGGCAACCGCACTGACCGTCTGGCGACGACGCAGGGGTTGGTGCTCCGGCGGCGCGGCGCACAGCAGATTGCGCTGGCGCCGGGCGTCAACCCGCTGACCCTGACTTCCTTCAACTTTACGGGTCCAGGCGAGGGCCTCGTCGGGCGCAACACGTTCCGCGCGCCCGGCGTGGCACTGGTGGATGTGGCGCTGACCAAGCGGTTTGTGTTTGCCGAACGGTATGCCCTGCTGCTGCGGGTTGAGGCCTTTAACCTGTTCAACCGCACCCACTTTGCAACGCCGATCAGGATTCTGGAAGCGCCGGCCTTTGGGCGGGCCGTGGCGACGGCCGTCCCGCCCCGGCAGTTCCAGTTTGCGCTGAAGTTTCAGTTCTGAGGGGTGGCTCAGTTGAGGTGAAGGGGCAGGCGCACGGTGAAGGTCGTGCCCTGCCCCTCGGTGCTTTCAACGGAAATCCGTCCCCGGTGGGCGGTGACAATGCGCTTGACGATGGCCAGACCGAGACCCACCCCCAGGCTGCGGTGTTTCCCGCCCTGGCGGTAAGGCTCAAACATTGTTGCCTGTAACTCCGGCGCAATGCCGGGGCCGGTATCGGCCACGCTGATGACCACCCATTCACCGTCGGCGGCGCCGCTGACTGTGATGCGTCCGCCTTCCGGCGTGAACTTCAGGGCATTGGAGAGCAGGTTGGAGACGACCCGCTCCAGCTTCGGGCCATCCCCGACGAAGGGCGGCAGGTCTTCCGGGGCGTCCAGTGTCAGTTCGATGTTTTTGCCCTGCGCCTGCAAGCTGATTTCACCCACACAGCGTTTCAGCAGGACGGTGGGGAAGACGACGCCTTTGAGCAGGGTCATGCCGGTCTGATTGGCGCGGAACAGTTCCAGTAGGTCACTGGCAAGCTGCAGAACCTTGTTCAGTCCCTGGCGGGCTACGGAGACGATTTCCTGCAGGTTCTGGTTTGCATAGGCATCCTGGGCTTCGAGCAGTTCCAGCGCCATCTGCATGGCTGTCAGGGGTGAACGGATGTCGTGCGCGACCATGGCCGTAAAGTCTTCGCGCAGGCGCTCGGTTGTTTTGCGGTCCGTGACATCCCGGATGAGGGCCACAAACGTATCCGGGCCATCGGCAATGAGCCGCGCCTCGAACTCACGCCAGACACCTTGGCACTGGGCCCGGTACTCCACCGTGAGCTGGGTTTCAGCGGTCAGGTTGTTCAGTGCATGCTCAATCCTGGTGACACCTTCCACCGGGAGAATGGCCGCCAAACGGGTGTCAGGCGTGATTTCGAGGTTGAACATCTCCGCCGGACAGGTTTCGCTGGGCTTGAAGTACGTGACGGTTCCATCCCGCCGGCCGCGAATGACGACATCAGGCAGGGTGTTGACAAGCGTGCGGTACTGCTGTTCACGTTCCCGGAGCGCCGCTTCGTGACGCGCCGCGCGTAGCAGGTGGTACAACCGGCGCTCGAGCAGCTTGAGATTGACCGGCTTGGCAATGAAATCGGTCGCTCCGGCTTCAAACGCCTCGACGATGACCGGCTCGATGTCATAGGCCGTCAACAACAGAATGGGCAGGGTTTGTCCCTCCGGGAGTTGGCGAATCTGCCGACACACGTCCAGGCCGGAGCCATCGGGCAGCATGGCATCGAGCAGCAGGGCATCCGGCAGCCCATGCTGTATGCACGTCAGCGCCTCACTAACATTTGACACGCCGATGACCCGGTATCCCTGCTGTTCCAGAAAAAACCGGAGCAGCCGCCGCTGCACGGCGTCGTCCTCGACAACCAGAATTGTCATGAGTGAATCGGATGGCATATCGGACAGAAAACTTTGACTGAGGATTGTAGCATGCCGCTGCGGGTTGGTCTTTCACGTCCGGTTGGCGTTTCTGATGTGGAGGCTTGCGTTATGTTCTGGCGTCTGAGTTGGTGGTTGGCCGGGCTGTCTGTCTGCCTGGTCTGGCTGGGTGGATGCGGCGTCCTGGCGGCCCCGCCTGGCGGGGTCGGCCCCCGTCCAGTGGGGGTCGGCCCCCGTCCAGTGTTAGACACGCCCGCGGCCACAGAAGCCTTTGAGCAGGTCCGCACCAAGGGCTTCGATGCGCTCTACAACCTCGACTACCGTGGGGCGTGGGCGGCTTTTGAACAGCTCACCCGGATTGACCCGACGCATCCGGCCGGCTACCTCTACCTGGCCAACTGTATGTGGGCTGAAAAGCTCTACCGTACGCGCCGCCTGCAGGCGACAACCTACACCGGCGAGACCTTTTTTGCTGATACGAAGGAAGTCTTCGACAAGGACTTTGACCGCCGCTTACGCGAGGCCGTTGACCGTACCCTCCAGGTGGCGGATGCCCGTCTCCGGGAGAATCCGCGTGACACTGTGGCGCTCTACTACAAAGGCATGGCGCACGGTCTGCTGGCCGCTTATGAGGCCACGATTACGCGGGCCTTTCTGGCGGCCCTGAGCCAGAGCAACAAGGCCGTTGCCCTGCACCGCGAGGTGCTCAAGCTCGATCCCGACTACGCCGATGCCAACCTCTCGATTGGCTTGTACAACTACGTGGTCGGCTCGCTGCCGCTGCCGGTCAAGGTCATTGCGGCGCTGGGTGGTGTGCGTGGTTCCAAAAAGCGCGGGCTGGCATTGGTGGCCAAAGCCGCCGACGAGGGACGGACCGCACAGGACGCGGCGCGGCTGCTGTTGATTGCACTCTACAAGCGCGAGAAACGATATGCGGATGCGATGTCTTACCTCGAAACGTTCACCCGTCAGTATCCGGCCAACTATGTTGCCCGTCTGGAGCTGGCCGACACGTTGGTACGCCTGGGGCGTATGGAGGAAGGCATTGCGCGCTTCGAGGAACTGACGAAAGAGGATGCGGCCGGCCCTTACCGTGATGCCATCCACTACCAGTTTGCCGATGTGTTGTTTTCGGTCGGCCGGGTGGCCGAAGCCGTGCCGCATTTTCGCAGGGTGCTGACACTTCCCAACGCCAATGCCGACCTGGCGACGCTGGCGCAGTTGCGACTGGGTGAAGCGCATGACGCGCTGGGGCAGCGGGCCGAGGCCATGCAGGCGTACCGGGCCGTTCTCAGGCGGCCGAATGTGTTTGATGTCCACGCCCGGGCGCAGGCGCACCTGAAAAAGCCCTATGTGGCGACGACGGCCACGGTTCCGCCAACTTCGCCGGATGAGGCAGAGGAATCCCAGCCATGACTCACAAAAAGCCCTTCCTGCCGGAAAAGATGTGTCCCGTGTGCCGTCGGCCTTTTCGTTGGCGCAAAAAATGGCGTAACACCTGGGAGCAGGTCATCTATTGCTCGCAGGCCTGCGCCGGACGCAAACGCCCGGAAGGATTATCTTCCAGCGCGGCTAAGAGAAAAGATCAGAGGAGTAAGAGAGGGTATTGATGAACTGAGACGTTTCCTGAAAAATATGCTCTTCGTCATCTGAAAGGGTCTCGGTCCATACTCTCTCAACTGCTTCCTGTCACGATTATCAAAAGGAAAAAGCCGACAATGAATACTGAAGACATCATTCTCAGGCTGCGGGCTGTGAAGCCCATCATTGTCAGCCGCTACAAGGTGAGAGAGATCAGTCTTTTCGGCTCTTTCGCCCGCAATGAGCAAAACATAAGCAGTGATGTTGATGTTCTGGTAGAGTTCGATGACAAAGCCGACCTGCTTGATTGGATAGGCTTGGGGTTTTATTTGGAAGAAATACTTCAGCATCGTGTGGATGTAATTCCAAAACGAGCCTTACGGAAGGAATTGCAGGAATCAGTCCTTCAGGAACGTATCGTCCTATGAGAGACTATACGCTCTATTTGAAAGACATTTTGGCAGCTATAGAGAGTATTGAAAGTTTCATAGATGGAATGGATGTTGAAGAATTCTGGTCTGATGACAAAACATCAAGTGCAGTTGTGAGAAAACTTGAGATTATTGGTGAGGCAGTAAAACACGTGCCTGACAGAATACGCCAGCAAAATCCTCAAATTATGTGGCGGGAAATGGCAGGGATGAGAGATAAGTTAATTCATTCTTATTTTAGCGTGGACTATCAGTTGATCTGGAGGACAATTACAGAGCGGTTGCCACAGATTAGAAGCGAGATTCAGAAAATCCTGCAGGATATGGCTTAGATCAGTGGAGGTGTAGAGCGAAAGATGGGTGGCTGGGTAGGGTATTCACTTCAACCCCCGGTGTGTCCGGGAGCTATCCACGGCTCGCAAGCCGGCGCCGGACGCAAACGCCCGGAAGGATTATCTTCCGGCGCGGGCGCGAGAAAAGGGCAGAGGGGTGAAACGTAAGCCTGGTTATGCCCCGGCTGGAGCTGCGGAGCGAAGATTGAAGGACTGTCACTCGATTTTGAAAGACATTCTGGCAGCTCTGGAGCGCCGCAGAGGTTTATTGCGGAAGCTTCATTCGGTTGGAGCGGGCAGGTGCTGTTGCCGGATGTAGGTCAGCAGGTTGCGCGCCGCCATTTCCAAAGCGCGGTACACCAGCTCGAACCCCTCTTCACCACCGGCATAGGGATCGGGGACTTCAGCAATCCCGATGGCCGGTGCAAACTCCATCATCAGGAAGATTTTGTGTTCACAGCCGCGCGGACACAGGGAGCGCAGGTAGGCATGGTTGGTGCGATCCATGGCCACTAGGTAGTCAAACTGGTGAAAATCATCCCGCCAGACTTCCCGCGACCGCAGATCGCTGATGTCAATGCCGCGCTTGAGTACCGTCCGCTGGGCGCGTGGGTCGGGCGGTTCGCCAACCCGCATCGGCGAAATGGCGGCGGAGTCTGTTTCAATCTGGCCGGTGAGCCTGGCTTCAGCCACGAGGTGGCGAAAAATCCCTTCGGCCATCGGGGAGCGACAGATATTGGCTGTGCAGACAAACAAAACGCGAATGGTCATCGTGGTTTCCAAAAAGGTATAGGGAATATCGGAACTTGATATGGAGAGCATCGCAATTGCAAGTGGGGGGACAGTCCATCGGTTGTTGGCTGCGACGCGCCGGTTGCCTGCGCTGTTGCCTTTTCTGCTGGCCATGCTGGCCGAGAGCGCCGCTTTGCCGCCCCAGACCACACCTGCACCGGAAGCCGGCGAGCGGCTGTGGGCCGCTGCCGTACAATCCGGCGTGCCTTTTCCGCTCAGGGCGGTCTCCCTGCGGGTGTACAAGTCATTGCGGCGGCTTGAACTATGGTCCGGGCAAACCTGTGTCAGGACTTACACGGTTGCCCTTGGTGCTGAACCGGAACAGGACAAACTCCGCGAAGGCGACCATCGCACGCCGGTCGGTAGGTTTTATGTCTGCACCCGCAATGATCGCAGCCGGTTTCACCTGTTTCTGGGATTGAGCTATCCGAATGAGGAAGACGCCGAACGGGGGCTGCGGGATGGCCTCATCAGCCGTCGCCAGTACCGCGCCATCCGGCAGGCGCAGCGGCAGCAGGTGCGTCCGCCGTGGAACACGCCACTGGGCGGGGAAGTCGGCATTCACGGGGGCGGGACGGGCAGTGACTGGACGTGGGGCTGCGTGGCGTTGAGCAACGACGACATCGAAGAACTGTGGCTGGCCTGCCCGCTCAAAACTCCGGTGACGATCTATCCGTGAGCCATCCGGGTTGACTTTCCGCTCCGTGTCGCCAAGCTTAGCGGCAGCATTGACCGGCAACGCCCAGACTCCATTCGCACGACCCATCGGGAGTTCGTATGTCTCTTGGTTTCCTTCGTTCGCTGGCGCCGGTGTGGCGTCACGGCTGGCGTCAGACCTGCCGGCGCTGGCCGGCGCTGATCGGTTTGTGGTGTGTATTGCTGCTGACCACGGCCTGTCAGAAGCAGGAAGCGATTGTCACCGTGCCGACGGAGACGGAAGCCAACGAAATCATCGCGGTACTCCAGGACCGGGGCATTGAAGCCAAAAAGGAAGCGGCCGGCGGCGAAGACCAGAAGGGGTGGCGCATTCTGGTTGTCGAGGACGCCTTTGCCTCCGGGAAGGCGGCGCTGGCCATCCGCATCCTGCAGGAACTGGGCCTGCCGCGTCCGACCGGGACAGGGCTTGGCGAGGACACCGGCGGGGGGACGTTCGGCGGGTTGTCGCCGACGGCCGAGGAAGCCAAAAAAATCAAGCAGATCAAGACGGAAATCGAGCGCCAGTTGCGCCAGTTGCCGGATGTGGCGCGGGTGAGCGTCAACATCGTGCTGCCGGAAAAAGACATCGCCAGCTTGCAGCCCACTCCCGCCAAGGCCTCGGTGCTGCTGGTGACAACCGCGGCCGAAACCCGTTTCAAGGAAGAGGATGTCCGGCGTCTGGTGACGGGCGGCGTTCCCAATCTGGACGCCAGCAATGTCGTCGTCACGATTTTCCACGAGCCGCCGCGCCAGCTTCAAACCCAACTGTCCGACATCGAGAAGCGCGCCAAGGTCAACAAACTCATTGCGTTTGTCACGGTGTCCGTGGTGTTGATTGCCCTGGGGCTGGGCGGCCTGCTGTTCTATGTCAAACGGCGGCAGGCGACGCCGGCCGCGGCGGAAGCCCCGGCCGCAGCCGAGGGCAGCGAGCGCAAGCAGCTTCAGGCCTGAAACTTCAGGCCTGAAAGAAGCCGGTTGAGTGTCTAACTGATCCTGCCCGGTACGGGCATCGCTTCCAGCCAGGGCGTAAAATCATCAGGCGGCGGCGCGCAGAAGTGCATCGGGCGTTTTTCGAGCGGATGCCAGAGTTTCACTTCGGCGGCATGCAGCATCTGCCGGGACGCACTGCGGCCGGTTTCAGCCGTCAAGGTTTGGTTGGCCCGCCGGCCATAGACCGTATCGCCCAGGATGGGATAGCCCAGGTGGGCGGCGTGGATGCGTATCTGGTGCGTCCGGCCCGTCAGGGGCTGAAACTGCACCAGTGCCCACTGCGGCCCACACCACAGCACAGTGAAACTGGTCTGCGCCGGTTTGCCATCCGGCAGGACGCGCCAGCGCGGCCACAGGGACGGCGACCGTCCAATCGGAGCGTCAATCGTTCCAGTCTCGGCATCGGGATGACCCACCACCAGCGCCAGGTAGGTTTTGGCGATGTCGCCGGCCTGAAACAGCGGTGCCAGGGCCCGCGTGCCACGGTCATTTTTGGCCACCAGCACCAGACCTGACGTGTCGCGGTCCAGCCGGTGAAGCAGCATCGGGCGGTTGGTTCCAGTGGAAAATGCCGGATAGGTGAGCAGGCGGTTGAGCAGCGTCCCGGTGCGTTCTTTGGGCGTCGGATGGGAGAGCATCCCCGGCGGCTTGGCGACGACGAGCAGCACGTCGTCTTCGTACACCACCGGCAGGGTGAAGTCGGCTGCCGGCAGGCGGACGTGCGGCGGCGCAACGAGTTGCCAGCGGACGCGGTCGCCGGCGCGCAGTCGCCAGCCGGCGGTGCGCGGGCGGGCGTTGACCCGGATTTGCCCTTCGGCTACCGCCCGGCGAATGGCCGTCAGGGGCCATTCGCCGAGTTGGGCCCGTACAAACTCGTCCAGGCGTTGCCAGTGTGCCGTTGGTGGAACGGTCACTTCCGCTTCCAGCCGCAGCTCGCTCATCGCCACCGCCCCACGATGGGAATGTCGCCCGGACTGCCGTAGTTGACCTGAATATCGGCAAAGCCAGCGCTGTTAGAGTTGCGCAGGAAAAAAACACCTTGGCGGTAAACCCCAATGCTATCAAAACCTTTGCCTGTCCAGTCGCCAGCTACGGGGATGTCCCCGGCCTGACCATAGAAAAAGTCGCTGTCGGCAAAGCCGGAGGTGTTGCTGTTGCGGATGTAGCAGAAGCCGTTCGAGGGGCGGAAACAGCCAACAGTTGTCGTGCGGTTGCCGTCCCAGTCGCCGACAATCGGCAGGTAGTTCGGGTTGCCGTAGTTCACCACGATGTCGGGACTCCCGGCGCTGTTGGAATTGCGCAGGAAGAATGTTCCGTTGCGATAGACGCCGATGGTATCCACCCCATCGCCATCCCAGTCGCCGGCCAGGGGAATGTCCCCCGCGCTGCCGTACGCGAACGACAGGTCGGCAAAGCCCGGCGAATTGCTGTTTTTGAGGAAAAAGGTGCCGTTGCGGAAAATGCCGACCGTGTCAATGCCATCCCCGTTCCAGTCACCGGCAATCGGGCGGTCGCCTGCCTGACCATAGAAGAAGCTGTTGTCGGCAAAGCCCGGCGTGTTGCTGAAACGCTGATAGACAAAGCCATCCGAGGGCCGGAAGCAGCCGACCGTGGAAGGCGGCGGTGGTAGCGCGCCACCGGTGACGTTGAGTGACATCTGGTAGGTGTTGCGCGTGTCGTTGAACAGGAAGACCCGCAGGAAAAACAGGTTGGCCGGACCTGTGTTGGTGAAATCAATGGTTTCGCTGTTGCTGGTCGAGTTGGAGATGGCCACCGGCTGTGGTTCCTGGTTGCGGTAAAGCTGCATGTCAATATCGCCGAAGTTGTGCGTGAAGTTGATCGTTGCGAGGATGCGTGCGCCGGTTGTGGCCTGAATGGCATACCAGTCTTCGGAAACTTCCTTGACGACGAGGTTATTGGCGTTGACGGGCAGGGTGACGAAGCGCGCCTCGGCCCGGGAGTTGTTTGGCTCAAAGGCATCATCCGAGCCGCCGTCAAGGAAGCTGTTGATGCTGGGGGCAAAGGCGGAAAACTTGCCGTAGTTGTCAAACAGTTGGCTGGGTGGCACACCGCAGGCGGCCGGCCCGCAGCTCAGCACGCCGATGAGAAAGCTGCCCTGGCTGGTTGAGTACCAGATGCCGGAGCCGCTCGAACCGGGTTCCGTAACGCCCTGATTCCAGTTAACCCGGTAGCCGCCCTGCAATCCGGTACTGCCGCCACAGTTGGTGTTTTGCCCGGCGAGTGTGCCCAGCGACCGCCGCAGGAAAGAGAGTTGGGGCTGGGAAATGGGCGTCCCCCCATCCGGGTGGTGCAGGGCAAACACGTTTGTACCATCCGGGCGTGGATTGATGTCCCATCCGGCGTGGAACAGGTTGCGCGGAATGACGCCGAGAATTTCAAGCAGCGTGTGGTCGCTCGGCGCATTGGTTTGAAGCAGCGTCGCTCCGGTCGGGGAACGGAAAAAGTTGCTGCTGACAACGCCGCTGTTACAGGCCGTGGTGCGGTAAAACCAGAACGCCTGCACGCTCTGGGCCTGGGCTGCCGTGCTGACACAGTGGTTGGCCGTCAGAAAGAAGGGTGCAAAGTCGCCGCTGCGTGTGGCAAGGACCGTCCCGGTACAGACGGATGTGCCGCCACTGGTCTGAAAGACAATGCGCGCCACGCTGTCTTTTTCCGGTTCAGGTCCGCACATGGCGTCGAGATTGCAGGCCCCGGCTTCGGGCCCGCTGCCCTCCACCTTGCCGGTTGTC
This sequence comes from Chloracidobacterium sp. N, assembly GCF_018304765.1. NCBI lineage: Bacteria > Pseudomonadati > Acidobacteriota > Blastocatellia > Chloracidobacteriales > Chloracidobacteriaceae > Chloracidobacterium > Candidatus Chloracidobacterium aggregatum. The sequence goes on along the minus strand of NZ_CP072643.1, from coordinate 332,151 downwards.
TTGACCGTCGGGGGCAGGGGACTGTCCCAGATGTGCGCCACTTCCGTCACCCGGAAAGGCGCTGTCCGCCCGGCCGGTGCAAGCCATTCGACCACAGCGGTCTCTCCGGCCAGGACATCCGTCCAGAACTCGCCACTGCCGAACGGTCCCCTGCCGGTGTAGGGTCCTGAAACGGTATTGTCAGCAGCGCCATACACGTAGAGTTCAGCGCCCGGTGGCAGGTCAACGCCCTCGAAGTGCAGACGCAGGGCTGCGGCACGGGGCGAAGTCAGGGCAGCGGCATAGCTGGTCAGCATGTCGCCGCCGGTTTTGGCCCGCACGTCACCCAACCGGCGTGGCTGCGTCAGCCAGTCCTGTCCCACAGGGCGGTTGGCGCCGATCTGGTTCGGGGCGACGGCCAGCCCCTCGGCGGTGAAGGATGGCAGTTGGTGGGCCAGCGCCGCACAGGTTGCCGGAGAGAGGCGTTCGCCAAGCAGGCGCAGGCTGGGTGGGGCGGCTGGGCGAAGATGGTTTTCCCCCCGGTTGGCGGCAGGAAGCTGGATCGCCAGCGGCGGCGTGACGGCGGCGGACTGGGTGGCCGCCGGCCGGGGCGACAAGCCCAAAAACAGCGCGCCGGCCAGCATACAGATGCCAAGGATGACCCAGCGGAAATGTTGTCGCGGCATGACAAGCTGCTATCAAGAATGTGCGCAAAAGTGCGCACGGTTCTCTTCCTGCCCCGACGTGTCCTGTTGACCACCGTCGTATCTGACAGGCGTGACTTTCCCGACTACGGCGGGGACGGTCCCCGCCGCAGCGCCGCCATTGCTGGACGGACTCGCCACGGGTAGGGCAGTTTCGGTTGCCAGCCGTTTCAGGTTCAGCGCTGCATTGAGGTCACGGTCATGGTGCGCACCACATTGAGCACACACCCATTTTCGATCTCTCAATGTCAGCGCCTCGTTCTTCCAGCCACAGATGGAGCACAGTCGGCTACTTGGATACCAGCGATCAGCGATGGTAAGACGAGTACCGTAGCGCCGGGCCTTGTATTCCAACTGCGAGCGCAACATCCCAAAACCCACGTCAGAGATGGCGCGGGCGAGTTTCTCGTTCTGCAGCATCCCTTTGACGTTTAAATCCTCGATCACTAACGCTTGGTTTTCGCGGCAGAGTCGAGTCGTGAGCTTGTGGGTGAAATCCGCCCGGATATTGGCAATGCGGGCATGGAGCCTTGCCAATATCGCAGCGGACTTCTGCCGGTTGTTCGATACCGGCAGGCGCGTTCCTTCAGGCAGGCGGGCATGGCGTTCAAATCCTGCTGCCTTCCTGGCGGCTTCCAGCTTGCGGCTGAGACGTCGGCTACGGATTTCCAGACGGCGCAGCGCTGCTTTGAGCGGCTTGGGCGCCTCGATGACTTCACCGCTGGAGATCGTTGCGGCAGCCTTGATGCCCAGGTCGCTGCCGTTGACCTCGTGCGACGTGCGACGCCGATAGAATTGCGCATCAGGCACCTCGACCTGTATTGCCACAAACCAACGATCCGCGGTGCGAGAAACCGTTGCGCCCAAAATCTTGCCCGCGAAGCGCAGTTCCTCGGTCATGGCGACTTCACCGATCCTGGGCAGACGGATCGTCTTGCCTTCCAGGGTGAACTTGTCGTTGGCAACATAAAAGCTGTCGCGGCAACGGCCCTTTTTCTTGAAGCGCGGTGCGTGTGCCTCTTTGCCAGCCTTGAGGTCGGTGAAGAATCTTTCCCAGGCTTTGGCGAGATGGGCAAACGGCTGGGCGTGGGCATCCCGGTGAATGTCCTGCAACCAAGGCCGACCGTTCTCATCGAGCCACTGCGGGTCGGTGTACTTGATGGCGTTGAACTGTTTTTTGAGCGCCATGGCGTTTGGCCTGCCGCCTGCTGCGTATTGCCTGTTCCACTCATTGAGCGCCCAGTTCCAAACACGCCGCGCCGTGCCGCAGGCGCGCTTGAAGTAGTCCACTTGCTCAGGAGTCGGACAAAGAGCAATCTTGTGGGTCAGTTGCATTGTTGGGCCTTTTTGACGTCATTCGCATCCTGTTTCAGCGCTTCATCCAACTTCTTTCGATAGTTCCTCAAACCGTACAGCCGGGACGAAAAACAGCGCACGATGGTCATTAAGTCTTGCACCATTTCCTGTTCGGGAGACAGCCGTTCCTGGTTGAGTACCAGCACTTCGCAGCCATGGGTTTGGGCGTAATGTTCGAACCACTCAAAGCCGAAACGGGTGAGGCGGTCCCGGTGAGCGAGGATTAGCATCCTGACTTCCCGTCGCCCGATCTCGTCCATAAGGGCCAGAAACCGCTTGCGCCTGAAGTTCAGCCCGCCGCCCACTTCCTCGATAAACTCGACCCCCGCCAATCCCTTCGCCACCACGAACTCTTCCAGCACTTTGCGCTGATTCGCCAGGTCCGGCTTCTGCGCCGCACTCGATACCCGACAGTAGGCGACAAGCTTGGTTGGCGCATGGTTGGCCTGCCGCAAACCGATGAACTCACGGATCTGCGTCTCAGTGTAGAGGCGGCGGTTGCTGTCCGTTCGGGCCACCGGAATCAGCCTTCCTTCGCGTTCCCAACGCTGCAACGTCTTGACCGAGACACCAAGGAGTTTTGCCGCCTTGCCTGTGCTTATAGTGCTTTCCATGAGCATTATTATACACTATCGCGTACTATACGGCAAGCTAGAGTCCGGCTCCTTTCAGGGTCTGCCGTCGGAAGCCGACAGCAGCAAAAGGTGAAGTGGGGCGGAGGTCAAGCGTACCTGTCTGGCCGGCGATGTGATTGGCAAGGTGATGTAGCCACAGTGAGATAGCGGCTTCAGTCGGCCGGGTTGTCCGTCAGGCGGGTGGCAATGGCTTCGGTAAACTCGGTGGTGGTGGCCGTACCGCCCAGATCGGGTGTTTTGATGCCGTCCTCACCCAAAACGGCAAACAGCGCCGCCTCGATGCGGTCAGCCGCCTGGTTTTCCTCGATGTAGCGCAGCATCATGGTGGCGCTCAGGATCATGGCCGTCGGGTTGGCCAGTCCGCGACCAGCAATGTCCGGGGCGCTGCCGTGGACGGCCTCAAAGACCGCCATGCCGTCGCCGATGTTTGCCCCTGGCACAACACCCAATCCGCCGACCAGTCCCGTGGCCAGGTCGGAGAGAATGTCGCCGTAGAGGTTTTCCATCAGCAGAATGTCATAGCGTTCGGGCTGCATGACGAGCTGCATGCACATGTTGTCCACGATTTTTTCTTCGGGCTGCACTTCCGGGTAGTGCTGGACGACCTTGCGGAAGCAGTCCAGAAACAGCCCGTCCGAAAGTTTCATGATGTTGGCCTTGTGGACGACCGTGACTTTCCGGCGGCCGTGCTTGCGGGCGTAATCGCAGGCAAACCGGGCAATACGGGTCGAGGCGCGCTCGGTGATGACCTTGAGGCTTTCCACGACGCCGGGCACAACGACGTGTTCCAGCCCGGAGTAAAGGTCTTCGGTGTTTTCGCGTACGACGACCAGATCAACGTTCTCATAGCGCGTTCTGACGCCGGGGATGCTTTTGACCGGCCGGACGTTGGCATAGAGGTCGAGCGCCTTTCGCAGCCCGACGTTGACGCTGGTAAAACCGCCGCCGACCGGTGTCGTCACCGGCCCCTTGAGCGCCACCCGTGTGCGGCGAATGGAAGAAAGCAGGGCGTCGGGGAGGGTCGTTCCGTGTTCGGCCAGCGCCTGCGCGCCGGCCGGGAAGCGCTCCCAGGTGATGTCCACGCCGGCCGCGCTCAACACGCGCAGCGTTGCAGCCGTGACCTCCGGGCCGATGCCATCCCCCGGAATAAGCGTAACGAGGTGTTTCATGGGGTTGCCCCTTCGACTGGATTGGCGACAGCGAAGCTAACTTTGTCGTATATCTCCGCCAGCGGCAACTGGCAGCCAATCGAAGTCAGCATCAGCACAGCGGTCAGGTCGCTTGTCTCGTGAAGCAGCCAGCACCCGTCGGCCTGGCGGGTGTGGTGTTCGACGTGGGGCGCGGTCTGGGCCACCACGAGGTATTCCTGCAACGATGCGAGCCGGCGGTACTGGGCAAACTTGCCGCCCCGGTCGTAGTCCGGCGTCGAATCCGAAAGCACTTCAACGATGAGGATGGGGTTGAGAATCGTATCCCGGTGGTCATCCGCGTAAACAGGTTCGCCACACACCACGACCACATCCGGGTAGAAGTAGTTGCCGGCCGGAGTCCCGACCCGTAAATCCGAAGCGTGAACTGTACAGTCGCGCCCCTTGAGGCGTTGCCGCAGCTCTGCCGCAATGTTGGTGGCGATGAGCGAGTGCCGGAGGGTTGCGCCCGACATGGCAAAAACCTCGCCGGCGACGTACTCGCTTTTGTACGTCGCCCGGCGTTCGGCGGCCAGGTATTCGTCCGGCGTCAGGCGGATGTGCGGCAGGCTGGACATGATGAATCCCCTCACGCCTAGTGTATCAACTGGCAACCGCCGGTGGAAATTATGCCCGGTCTGACGGCGGTGAGTCGGAAGGTGATGTGACGGCCACGAGGGCGTAGCGTTCGGGGCCGAGACGTTCGAGCCGTCCGGCTGCAACTTCGCGTTCAAGCCACCGGCGCGTTTGTGTGGCGCTCAGGGGGGTGCGGTCTTCGATCATCTGAACGGTGATGACCCCGTGTTCCGCCGCCAGCCGGGGCAGCCAGGCGGCGGCTTCCGCTTCACCTCGGCGGCGACGGCTGGCGTTGGCCATCTCGATAACGGCCGTGCCTCCCAGAAAAGCCACCACCCCGCCGATGAACATGCCGGCGATGAGTCCCCAGTGGCGGTTGGGTTGGAAAGCGTCATAGAGCGCCAGAAAGGCGACCACCAGCCCGCCCAGGGCGAGAAACGATGAACATCCATACCGCAGGAAGTTCATGGTCAAACGGCCGTCCGGGTGGCTCAGGGCTGAATGTCCGGCGACAGGCTGGTGGCTGCCAGCGCCGGACGGCGGAAGACATACCACCGCACGAGGAAATAGATGCTGATAATGGCGACGATGACCCCGACACCGAGAAAAAACCAGCCGGTATGCTGCTGAAGCAGGCTCATGGCTTCACTGCCGTAACGCATGCTCAGGTAGGCCAGCGTGCCGTAGCGGATCGCCCGCCCGATAAACAGCCCGACAAACAGGCGTCCCTGGTGAAACTCCAGCAGTCCGGCGCAGATGACGAAGGGTTTGAAGGGAAATGGCGGCGGCATGACGGCTGCGGCCGCGAGCGCCACGATGTCGTACTGCCGGATGAGTTGCTCAATCCGCGCCTGCCGCTCCGGGGAAAGCCGCCGCGCCAGCAGGCTTCTTCCCAGAAAACGCTGCCGCAGACGGCGGACAATCCAGTACACCGTCATGCAGCCGAGCGATGAACCCAGCGCGGCCAGCGCCGCCGCCCACCACCACCACACCGTACCCTGGGCGCAGAGCAGCGCCAGCGTCGCATCAGGGATGGGCGTCAGAGGGATGACCGAGTCCACGTAGGCCAGCAGCAGAACGCCGAACACACCAAAGCCGGACAGCCACAGGCCGAACAGTTGGAGCTTGCCCAGCAGGGCTTTCCAGAACGGCGCAGAGAAACCAGCCAGGGTCATCGGGAATACTGGGAAGGGAGCCACGGCAGCGAAGGTGGTCGGGGCGGCAAGATTTGAACTTGCGACCCTTCGCTCCCAAAGCGAATGCTCTACCAGGCTGAGCCACGCCCCGACGTGTTCATGTTGGTAATGGACTTGTGCGTGCAAGTCAAGCCATCGCATCCTGTTGTGACTTCCAGTGGGCTGGCGCATCCGCCCCGCTGTGAAACCCCGGGCGGCTTTGAAATGCTGCTTGAAAAGCGGTTGAAAAGTAGTGGACACCGGCACGCCAGCGCGATTGAATACACCCACGACCGTCTGCCCGTGTGATGTTGTGGATGCTGCCGGCAAAGCCTGAATGCCCGTGGCGGGAGTAAGCTGTCGGCCCCGGCGGCCCGGACCGGCCGCCTCTGTGTGTATGGATTGGACAACTGCCCCGGATGCCTTCATCGAACGCTGCATATTAGCCATCGGTGGACGAACCGCGCTCTACGGCGTGCGCGCCCTGCTGATGCAGGTTCGCCGGACGCTGATGCAGCCGCCGGAAACCATCGAACTGGAAATCCTCCGCGCCTTTGGTGGCCGCATCCGCCTCATCGAACGCCGTCCCGGCTGTGAACCCAGGGTGATTGTGATCAACGGTTTTGCCGGTCAGGTGATGGAACAGGGGCGGCTGGCGCCCTTGCCGGCGCTGGAGCTTGAAGCCATCAAGCGGCGCATCCGGCTGTATCCGCGCAATTTCCTGGCCCATGCCGAGGAATATGATTACGCGCCGCCAGTGGCCGACCGCGACACCGATGGCGACCCCATCTGGCGACTCGACCTGCCTTCCGAGGAGGTGAGTTACGGCTTTGACGCCGCCCATTTCCAGTGCCGCTTCCTCGAAGACCGCGAGACGGGCGAGCGGATTACTTACAGTGATTATGTCGCCACGGATGGTATTCTCACGGCACGGCGGGAACAGTGCTGGCAGGCCGGGCAACTCATCCACGAGGACGACATCCTCTATTTGGCTTTCAATGTTCCGTTCGATGATGCCGATTTCACCGTTTTGTAAGTGGTTCTTTGCTATGACGTACGCTTGGCTACGAAGACCGGCCGGACAGGTGCCCAGCCACCCGGCCGGGCGGTGGCTGTGGTGGGGGCTTGCTTTTGTTCTGTCGTTATCGCTGGTGGCTTCGGTGGAAGTCGCTGCCCAGCGGCGGAAGCCCTCCCGCCGGACGCCGCCGCCACCGCCGGTCAGCCCGATGGTGGGCAAGGACATCCGCATCAAGCGCATGGACGGCCTCGAAATTGTCGGCAAGCTGGTCAAGCTCGACCTGCAGGGCATCACCTACCTCAACGCCGGCGGCGAACAGGCCACGATTGCCCTTGAAAACGTGGCCGTGCTGACCTTTGGCGAACCCGTCAAGCGCATTGACCAGCGTTTTGTCAGCGATGCCCGCCAGGCGGTGGACGCCCTGAGCCGCATCAACACGCTGGTCAACGGCAACCCGACGTTCAGCCAGTATGACGGACTGGTTGTGGATGCGCGGGTGGCGGTGGAGTCGTTCCTGGCCAAGTACAACGACTATGAGGAACAGACGGACTTTTTCGATGACCTCCGCAGCGTGTTGCGCAGTTACGAACTCGTCCGGCCGTTGTGGGCCACGATGCAGGGGGCTGACCGGCGTATCTCGCTGACGGAATCGGCGCCGGAACTCATCCCCATCCTCCGCATGTATCCTGACCTGCGCGCCACGGAGTACAACCAGAATGGGCGCTATCCGACGGACAAGGTGATTGCCTACGTCTGGAACCGGACGGCGCAGCGGCTGCGGAGCGTACGGGCGCAACTCGACCAGCTTGCTTCCAAGGCCACCTAGTCCCCGCTGGGCCGTCCCGGTGTCCGGCCCGCGTTGCCTGACGGACCGCCGCGCTAGCCGGGCGTATGCCGTGCGAGCCACTCGACGCCGGCCGTGGCCCCCAGAGCGAGCAGGACTGTGGCGGCAATGAGGCCGTCCATGGCGGCCCACTGCGCTCCCAGTCCACCCAGAAGGGCCCCGGTGACGGCCCCGACGCCGAGCAGCACCGAATAGACCCCCATCGTTGCGCCCCGTCCGGCCTGTTCCCCGACGGCCTCGGCCAGAAGCGCCAGCGCCGTCGGCGTAAAGCCGCTTTCGACCATGATGGCCAGCGCCGTGCCGCCTCCGATGAGCCAGCGGATGCCGGGCGGCTGCCCGCCGGCGTGATTGAGCGCGTAAAAACCAAGGCAGGCCACAAACAGCCCGCCAAGCGCCAGACGCAGCACCGTAATGCGGCGAAACCGGTGCAGAACGAAACTCCATCCGGTGACGCCAGTACCGAAAATGACGGCGTAGCCGAAGAGCGCCCAGCCGACACCCTCCGGCCAGTCAGCAAAAACGCCGGTCAGGAACTGGCCCCGGCGTTCCGGGAGGGTCAGCAGAAACGGCAGGGTTGAGCCGAGCCAGACGCCGGCCATGGCGTTGATGCAAATCCAGGCCGGAGCCAGACGGCGCAGCATAGGGGCAGCCAGTGCCCCGCGCAGGCCTTCCCATGGGTTGGTCGCTGTCCCGCGTCCCTGCGCGCCGGAGAGGAACAGTCCGGCGGCGGCAACATACAGGCCCGCCGCGGCCGAAAAGCCCCAGACGCCGATGGATTGCCACAGCAGGCTGGCCAGAAGGCCGCCAAAGGCCAGCCCGCCCAGCAGGGACATCTCGAAAAAGCTCATGACCTTGCCGCGCCGGACGGCATCCGTCGCCGTGGCTTCGGTGAGAAAGGCGAGCACGGAGGGCGTGGTGGCGGCGACAGCCAGACCTTCGCCGGCGCGCGCCAGGAAGAACACAGCCACGAAGCTGCTCAGTCCGAACATCTGGACGGCGGCTGCCCCCAGCAGCGCCCCGAACACCATCATCGTCCGGGGCGTCCGGGCGTCGGCGAGCAGTCCCATGGGCAGGGCCCCGACGAGTTCAACGCCAAAGGCCACGGCCGTCAGCGCGCCGACCAGGCCGGCATCGAACGTCCGTCCCTGGGCGACAAGCGCCGCCAGATACAGGCCGATGAGCACGCCGCCGGTGGCCCCGGCAATCCGCATCAGCGCGTTGCCGAGCAGGACGGCCGCGAGAGCCTTGGTTGGCAGGGGCGTCATGCTTTTGCGGCCAGTCCCTCCCGGATGAAGCCCAGGTGCATGTCCATGTGGCGCGTCTGAAGGTCAAAGACTTCGCCAATCGTGGCCAGCCCCCACGGCACCGGCATGGAGCAGGCAAGCTGGTCGTCGCTCGTGCGGTCAAGCATGTCCAGCGTATGGGCGCGCGTTTCACGCGCCATGACCACGAGTTCAGCAAAGGATTTGTCGCGGTGCTTCAGAATCCACTGGTCGTTGAAAGCGTGCACGGCCGCCATGACGTCTTCATTGGGGCGGTTTGGCGCGTTGGCGTAGGGCTGGGGACGGGCTTCCGGGTTCTCAGTCAGGGCTTTTTCAATTTCCCGTTGAAAGTACCGCTCCGTGCCGATGAGGTGGGCGAAATGGTCACATGGTGTCCAGACGATGTCGGGATTGGCGCGGCTGGGTTTGAGCGGGCAGGTGCGTTGGGCGTCGGAAAGGGCCGTGAGTTCACGAATGGCGGCTTCAAGGCTGTGCGTCAACCGCTCCCGAAGTCCCTCGCGTGACAGTTCCGGTGTGGTGTCCATGGTGCGTCCTTGTCTGAAAGGGATGTCTGTGCCGCGCGCAGCAGGCGTGCCAGCCAGGATTGTTGGCGGCAGCACAGTGCCATCCTAGTCGGTTTTTCTCCGGTCGTCACAGACCTTTTATCAGTTTGAAAAGCACGATTCTGGACGTGTGTCGGTTGTTCCAAACTACTGTTTGACACCCTATGAAAGGTGTGATTGCTTACAAACTCAAATGAGACATCGCCTGTGCCACTTGATGTCCCAGTTGCGACGCCCGGCGCCCAAGGGGTCGCTGCACTTCACCAGGCTGACAGGAGTTTTGGCATGAACCAGACTCGCCGTTTGGTCGCGCTCATCGTTGGGTGGGGGATGTGGCTGGGCTGTTCCGTTCCGGCCCAAAATCTGACGACGGTTTCCGAGGCGGCGCTGGCTCCTGTCGTCCAGGAAGCCCAGTCCCGGCAGGATGGGGCGCGTGCACCACGTACGACCGATGCCATTCCTGAACTGCGCGAGCTGACCGTGCCCGGCGCGGAAGGACCCAGCAGCGTCAAGCCCCGCAGTGAGCGCCGCGACAGCGACGTGGGCGTGCCCATCGAGGACCGGTGGCGGATTGGTTTCCCGGAATGGAACCGCTACGAAAAGGGCAGTATTCTCAATCCGTACCGGCTCAACGTCCTCAAAGGCGACTATCCCATCCTGGGGCAGCATACGTTTCTCGTCCTGACCTTCGAGAGCATCACCTTCGTGGATGGACGGCGGACGCCCCTGCCGCAGGACATCAACGCCCGCCGGCCCGGCGCAGCCGAGTTTTTCGGACGCGGCGGACAGTTCCTCAACCAGCAGAACTTTGTCACCTCGGTTGAGCTGTTCCACGGCGATACAGCCTTCAAGCCACCTGACTGGCGCATCAAGTTCACGCCGGTGTTCAATCTGAACTACCTGGCCGTACGGGAAAACGGCATCGTCAACCGGGATGTCCGCAAGGGGACGACGCGGTTTGACACGCACATCGGCTTCCAGGAAGCCTTTGCCGAAGTGCGGCTGGGCGACACAACCCGGCTGTTTCCGTTTCTGCGGGGGCGCGGCAGCCGTGGCGGGCACAGTCCGTTTTTTGATTCCACCTCGCTGCGGGTGGGCGTCCAACAGTTCAACAGCGACTTCCGCGGGTTGATTTTTGATGACTTCAACCTGGGCGCGCGCCTGTTCGGGAACTTCCGCGACAACAAGTGGCAGTTCAACGCGGCGTTTTTCTACATGCTGGAAAAAGACACCAACAGCGGCATCAACACCTTTGACCAGCGGAATCAGCGGGTGTGGGTGGCCAATCTCTACCGGCAGGATTTCATCAAGCCCGGCTACACGATGCAGTTGAGTGTCCACTACAACGATGACCAGCCGAGCATCAAATTCGACCAGAACCGCTTTCTGGTGCGGCCGGTGCAGGTGGGCCCCGTCACGCCGCACAGCGTCAAGGCAGGCTACATCGGCTGGACCGGCAACGGTCACTTCCGCCGCATCAACATCAACCATGCGTTTTACCAGGTGCTGGGGCGCGATTCGCTGCAACCGATTGCCGGGCGTCCAACGCGCATCAATGCCCAGTTGGCGGCGCTGGAGCTGTCGTATGACCGCGACTGGCAGCGGTTCCAGGTGTCGGGCTTCTTTTCCTCCGGCGACTCGAACCCGACCGACCGGGTGGCGCGCGGCTTCGACTCGATTCTCGACAATCAGTTTTTTGCCGGCGGCGAAAACAGTTTCTGGAACAGCCAGGAAATCCGTTTGACGCGGGCGGGCGTGGCGCTCGTGACCCAGGGCAGCCTCATTCCGAGTCTGCGGAGCAGCAAGCTGCAGGGGCAGGCGAATTTCGTCAATCCGGGCATCATCGTGGCCAACCTGGGGTACGAAGCCAATCTGACGCCCAAGCTCAAGCTGCTGGCGAATCTGAACTACCTCCGTTTCCACCACACGGAATCGTTGCAGTTGCTGACGTTCCAGCGCCGCATCCGCAACAACGTCGGGATTGATTACGGGGCGGGCGTCGTGTACCGCCCGCTGCTGAGTGAAAACATGATCATCAAGGGTGGCTTTTCGGTCATGAATCCGCTCGATGGCTTCAAGGACATTTTCACGTCAAACTGTTCGGGACTGAACTGTGGTGCACAGTCACGTTTCCTGTTTTCGCTCTACGCCAAAGCCATCTTTACGTTCTGATGCGATGCGTCTGTGTGACAGGCCCTCCCCAAGCCTGTCTCCCGGACGGAAGGGTATTTGACCATGGCGATTGCCTTCAGAATCAAAGTTGTGACCCTTTGTGCCGCCGTCAGTACGGCCTTCATTGGTTTCAGTCTCCTGCCGGCGTTTCGTCCGGTGGCCGGCAGCGATGCGACCACGCTGGTTGTGGAGACCACGCCGCAGGATGGGCCGGCCGCGGGGGCAGGCGCATCCAAACCTTCCGCGCCGGTTGACCCGGCTACGGCACGCGCGCGCATTTACCGGGCAGCGAAAGACAAGACCGAGGATGACTGGCGGCTTCAGAACGGCAACGACAGCGGCTGTATAAGCTGCCACACCGGTTACGAAGGCGGTTACAAAACGGCCCACATCGCGCCCGACGGCAGCGCCCTCAACATCGGACGCAACATCACCTGTGTGTACTGCCACGGCGGAAACGGCGAGGTCATGAAGCCTGCCGGGAGTGAGAAGGGCCAGCCGGCGTACATCAAAGCCCAGAACGAAGCCCATCCGCAGCCCACCAACCCGAAGCTGTGGAAGCGCAAGGACGGCTCGGCCAACTCCGCCAACCCGGAGCTGTCCTACACGGCCCTGCTCAAGGAAAATCTGGACTTCGTGCGGTTCGTCAATCCGGGCGACCTGCGGGTGGCCGACATCACCTGCGGTGAGTGTCACAACAAGGATGCGCGGCTGGACGGGCAGGCGTTCATCGTGGACAAGGTCAAGACCAGCATGATGACCCACGGGGCGATGCTGTGGGGAGCGGCGCTCTACAACAATGGCGCGTACCCCTACAAAGACACCCGGTGGGGGGAAAGCTACAACCAGGACGGCGCGCCCCAGGCGCTGATGTCCCTCAAGCCGCCAACGCCTTCCGAACGGAAGTATCGCGGCATCATCCCGTTCATCACGCCGCTGCCCCGGTGGGAAGTCACGCAGCCGGGCAACATCCTGCGCGTCTTCGAGCGCGGGGGCAGGAAGCAATCGGAAGTGGGCAACCCCTTCCCGGAAGCCGATCTGGCCGGTTTGCCCGAAGTCAAGCTCAGCCCGCGCGGGTTTGGGACGGTGCTGCGTACCGACCCGGTGTTCCTGGGACTGCAAAAAACGCGCCTGCTCGATCCGCTGACCTCCCTGATGGGCACCAACGACCATCCCGGCGACTACCGTTCCAGCGGCTGCACGGCGTGTCACACGCCTTACGCCAACGACCGCTCGCCGGTGCATTCCTCGACCAGATTTGACTATGCCCACACGAATCGCGGCACGACGAAAACCGCCGACCCCACGATTCCCAAAGATGAGCCGGGCCATCCGGTGCGCCACGTCCTGACCAACGCCATCCCGACCAGCCAGTGCATGGTCTGCCACATGCATCCGGGAACGAACATGCTCACGACTTACCAGGGCTTCATGTGGTGGGATAACGAAACCGATGGCCGCCCGATGTACCCGGAAACGCCGCTCAAGCGCAGCGACGAAGAACTGGAAAACATTGCCCGCCACAACCCGGAAGGCTCGGCCCAGCGCGGCAAGTGGGGCGACCGGGCCTTTCTGGGTGAAGTCTGGACTGAGGTCAACCCCAAGGCCCAGCGCACCCAGTTTGCCGATTTCCACGGCCACGGCTGGATTTACCGGGCCGTTTTCAAACAGGACCGCAAGGGCCGCTACCTGGATGAAAACGACCAACCCGTGCCGAACGTGACGCCGGAAGCGTTGCGCGAGGCGGTGAACTATACGTCTGAAGGCGTTGAGGTTAACAAAACCACTGTGCGCAGCGGCGTGCCGGTGCACCTGAAGGACATTCACCTGGAAAAGGGCCTCCACTGTGTGGACTGCCACTTCTCACAGGATGGCCACGGCGACCGGCTCATTTACGGCGAACCCCGGGCTTCCATCGAGATCAGTTGTCAGGATTGTCACGGCTCGATTTACGCCTATGCCAATCCAAAGTCGTTGACGACTGGCTTTGCTGGGGGCGCACGCAAAAAGAGCGCCGATGACGCACTGGTGACAGGCAAGTTCACGGCGCGTAACAAGACGGATGCGGAAGCGCCGGGCGGCAGCAACTCGCTGGATGGCTACAAAACCCGGACGGTCTATGAGCGCGACCCCTCAAAACGCCGCGCGCGTGGTTTCCGGCAGGCATCGGTGCTCGAAATCCCAACAGCCGGCCCCTACAAGGGCAAGGTCATCCAGTATTCGATGGTGGACCCGGAGAAATTCTGGGTGGTGGTGCAGACCAGGGACTCGGTCACGCCCGGCAACGAGCATTACAGTGAAAAATCCCACTACGCCAAGCTGCTGATGAAGGGCGACGTGTGGGACCCGGCGGCCAAGCCGGAGGAAAGCAAGGACAGCCAGCTTGCCCACAGCGACCAGAAGATGACCTGCTATGCCTGTCATTCGGCCTGGATGACGAGCTGTTTTGGCTGTCACCTGCCGATGACAGCCAACCGGAAGCGTCCGATGAATCACAACGAAGGCGGCCCGGAGACACGCAACTGGACTTCCTACAACTTCCAGGTGCTGCGGGATGATGTGTTCATGCTGGGCATTGACGGCACCGCCACCGGCAACCGCATTGCACCCGTCCGTTCATCCTCGGCGGTCATCGTCGGTTCGCAGAATGCCAACCGGCTGTGGCTGTACTCGCAGCAGCAGACGATTTCTTCCGAGGGCTATTCGGGACAGGCCATGAACACGCACGTTCCCCACACGGTGCGCGCGCGGGAGACCAAAGGCTGCACCGATTGCCACATTTCCAAAGACAACGACAACAACGCCATCATGGCGCAGTTGCTGCTGCTGGGGACGAACTACGTCAACTTCCTGGGGCGCTACGTCTATGTCGCCGAAGGCCACCATGGCATTTCGGCCGTCGTGGCGACGGAGCGCAGCGAGCCGCAGGCCGTCATCGGCAGCACACTGCACGAACTTGCCTATCCGAAGGAGTACAAAAAGCACAAGGCGGGTGGCGACAAGCTCCACGAGCACTACCACCACCACGGCCATGCCCTGAGCCTGCAAATGCGGGGCGAGTATCTCTATGTGGCCGAAGGCGAGCATGGCGTCCACATCTATGACATCGCCAACATTGACAACAAGGACTTCTCCGAACGCATCACGACCGCGCCGGTTTCACCGCTGGGGCAGAAGTTCTATGTCAAGACGAAATACGCGACGGCCATTGCTTCGCCCACGACGCTGGGGGTTGACCCGACCCGTCAGCGGTTTCCCGAAAACGAGGAACAGCCCATCAGCTTGGTCTATGCCTATCTCTACGTCAGCGACCGGGAGGAAGGGCTGGTCATGATCAACGCCGCCACCCTGCTCGACGGCGATCCGGCGAACAACTTTCTCAAGAAGGACTACACCTTCAACCCAAACGGTCTGCTCAACGGAGCGGAAAATCTCACCGTGGCTGGCGACCATGCCTACATTCTGTGTGACCGGGGACTGGTCATCGTCAATGTGGCCAATGCCGCTGCGCCGAAGGTGGTCTCGATTGTCGAGGGCTTCAAAAAGCCCAAGGGCATTGCCGTTCAGTTCCGCTATGCCTTTGTCACGGATGCGACCGGCATGCATGTCGTGGACATCACGCTGCCGGAAAAAGCCCGTCTCGTGCCAGGCGCGACGATACCGCTGGAGGACGCCCACCAGATTTATGTGGCGCGCACCTACGCCTACATTGCCGGTGGCAAGCAGGGGTTGGTCATTGTGGATGTGGAACGGCCCGAACAGCCGAAAATTGACCAAATCTTTACGGCTGGCGGCGTCATCAACGATGCCCACGATGTGAAGGTGGGGATGACGAATGCCAGCGCCTTTGCCTACGTTGCTGATGGTAAGAACGGTCTGCGCATCGTGCAGCTCACCTCACCGGAGACCATGGCGACGAACAGCGGTTTCAGCCCGCGGCCGGAGCCACGGTTGATTGCGACGCATCCCACCAAGGGTGAATCGCTGGCGGTGTCGAAGGGGCTGGACCGTGACCGGGGCGTGGATGAAAGCGGCCACCAGCTTGTGGTCTTCGGGCGGCGTGGGGCGCGGCCCTTCAATCTCGAAGAAATGCGACGGCTTTACCTCAAGCCGGATGGGACGGTCTATAAGGTATCGAACGAGGTGCCGAAAGTCCCCACCAAGGGCTGGTACGCCGAAGCCCAGACGCCACCCTCGAAGTCGGTTTCGTGGTGGCCGCTGGGATGGCTGGCGCTGTTTGCCGTCATCACCCCGTTTGCCCTGCGGCGGCGGCGATAGCCTCTGCCGCCGGGTGAACGGCTGAAAAAACGCCGTGCAGGAAGGAAGGACGTGGCGGTTACTGTCTGTGCTGTGGTTCGGCGTCTGGAAAACGTGCAGTGCCGCCTGATGTAAACAGCCCTCGACTGAAGTCGAAGGCTTTATTGTGGGACGCAGCCAACATGGTTGACATCCCCAACATGAGGCGTGTTTACAGACCCTCCGCCAGAAAGCCTGCGACTTTAGTCGCGGGATGAATGGCGGGCGCGCTTTGTGCGCCACCCCTCTCCATGATCTTGCATAGGCTTGCAAGATACATGATAATCTCAACATGGCAACACTCACCAAGACCCTCAAGCTGCCGTTTCTGCGCCTCAACAAGGCCAAGGCGCAGGAGTTTGCGCGGCTGGAGCGCCTCAACACCGAGGTTGCCAATCAAATCCTTGCCATGCCGAAGGCCGAGCGCAGAAAGCTCACCACCAAGTCCTTTACTCAGGTTGAAATCGGCAGCGGCTGGATCAACCAAACCATTCGTAACGCCAACGCCAGGACAAAGGCCAAGCACTTTCGGCGTCTGCCGCTTGAAACCAACAACCAGAACTGGACGCTCCACCGCGTCGGGGACACGTTCAGCGTGTCCTTCGGACTGTTGCGAGGAATCAGGAAGCGCATCCCGATTGAAGTGCATCTCTCCTCTCATCGGGAACTACTGGAGGCGATACTGAATGGTTCGGCCAAGCCCGGCAACATCAAGCTGTTTTGCTCCCGCCGTGGGGTCTGGTATGTGCTTATTTCCGTATCGATGGAAGTTCCCGATGCGGAGCCACGAGACCGCTGGATCGGCGTGGATCGCGGACAGAACGTGCCCGTAGTGGCGGCAACGCCCGATGGCCCGGTTGTGTTCTGGAAAGCCCGGCAAATCCGGCATGTGCGCCGGGTGTTTGCCAGGCGCAGACAGATGCTGCAGGCCACGGGCAAGCACCGCGCGGTCAGGAAGCTGGAGAACAAGGAGCGGCGCATCGTCACGCATATCAACCACGTGATGAGCAAGCAACTGGTTGCCCTGGCCAAGCGCTGCCAGGCAGGAATCCGCTTTGAGGACCTCTCGGGCATTCGGGCTTCTGCCCGGCAGCGAAAAGACACCAGGTCGGATGCGGGGCAGAACCGGGACTATTGGCCGTTCTATCAGTTGGAGACGTTTGTGCGCTACAAGGCCCTGGCTGCTGGCGTGGCGGTGGATGCGGTACCTCCGCACTACACCAGCCAGACCTGCCATCGGTGCGGGGCGATCAACAAACGTCAAAAACATGCCTACGTCTGCACACGGTGCGGATACAAGGCGCACGCCGATGCCAATGCTGCGATGAATGTCCGGGATTGGTATGGGCTGTGCTGCCCGCTGGTTCTTCATGCTCCAGCGGGCGGGCTGCATGAACCAGCCCTGAACTGGGTACGCGAAACGGCCGCGCAAGCGGCCGCGTAGCAAGAACCAGAATCCTCCGGCTTCAGCCGGGGGAGGTTCAAAGCCGCCCTTGGCAGCGGGGCTCCACTGCCAATCCGGGCAAGGTTTCGACTGGCGTTGCCGTCGGCGTGCGCCCGGAGACCACACTTTTTGCACACGAAACGATGCCTGACGCGCTCGCCGATACTTCCACAATTGGAGCACGTCTGGCTGTTGACATACTCCCCTGCCTAAAGGCAGGGGATTCTTGTTCTTGGTTCTGCGAGCGCACTTACTTCATCAGGTTGCCCCTCTAAAGCAGCGGTGCATCTCTCCCCAAGCGTTCCCTCTTTCGAGGCAGTTCCCTTTTGCCCAAAGGTACTGTTTTGCCACTCCATTCCCAAGATGCTTAGTCCCTTCTTGAGGATGTTCAAAGCCGCATTCTGGTCTCTGTCTAATTCAAATCCACATTTAGGACAACTATGGGTTCTAGTGGATAGGGTTTTTACTACCATAATGCCCACAGTTACTACAGTCCTGTGTGGTGTACTGCGGCGGTACGCTGACTACTGCCTTGTCCCACACCTTGCCGTAGTAGTCCAGCCACGCAGTGAATTGAGACCAGCCAGCATCATGAATGGATTTGGCAAGATGATGATTTTTGACCAGGTTCTTCACCTGCAAGTCTTCATACGCCACGACATCGTGAGATGCCACCACGCACCGTGCCTGCTTAATTGCCCAGTCTTTACGCTGGCGTTGGACTTTCAGATGCACTTTGCCCAGTCGCTTTCTTTGCTTGTGGTAGTTCTTGGATTGGGATTTTGCCCCCTTTTTGAACTTCCGACTTAATCTGCGCTGGTGTTGCTTTAACCTTCTTTCGCTACGCCTCAAAAACTTAGGACACTGTACAGGGTTGCCGTTCTGGTCGGTGTAGAAAGCCTTCAAGCCCAAGTCAATGCCAATCACATTGCCTGTGTATGCTCCCTGCTCTTTGCGCTCCACATCCAGGCAGAACTGGGCATAGTACCCATCTGCCCTGCGTATCACCCGCACCCGATTGATTTTGGAGTTCAGGATATGGTGTCTTGCCTCGCCGTTGCAATACAGAGCAAAAGTACCAGCACCGAAGCCATCGGTGAACGAGATAGTCATCCCATCTTCTGACAGCTTCCAGCCCGATACCTTGTATTCCACAGAACGGCAATGCTTCTTAAATTTGGGATACCCTTTCTTGACCGCCTTGTTTCTGCAGTTGGTATAGAAACGGGAGATGGAAGCCCAAGCCCGTTCTGCACTTGCCTGCCTTGCCGCTGAGTTTAACTTCCTGACAAAGGCAAACTCTTTGGCCAGGTCTTTGCAGTGGGCATAGAGAACAGCTTTGTTTACGCCCTTGTTGTCCATCCAGTACCGCACACATTTGTTTCTGACAAACTGTGCGGTACGGATGGCTTCATCCAGAGCCTGATACTGCTCTGCTGTCCCTTTTAGTAGCTTGGCTTCCATTACTCTCATACTGCTATTTTATCACAGGTTTGGCTTGATAAAACAGCGTGCGCCTTATATCCCTGCCCTAAAGTGCAGGGCTTTACGGCGTTTTTTCGGTAAAGCGCCGAAGGTTCTCATCGCTTCCGCAAGGAAGGAGCCGGTTGCAGACATTTCCGAGGGGAGATGGGCCGCAAGGCTCACGTCACAAGTCCCGTAAGGGACCGTTACAGGAGGAGTCAGACTTGGCAGTGTTTGTCCTGGACAAGCGGAAGCGGCCGCTGATGCCGTGTTCCGAAAAACGGGCCCGGCTGTTGCTTGAGCGCGGACGCGCGCGGGTACATCGGCTCGTGCCATTCACGATCCGTCTGGTTGATCGGACGGTGGAAACGTCCGTCGTGCAACCTGTGCGGATCAAGATCGACCCGGGAAGCAGGACCACGGGCCTGGCGCTGGTTCGGGAAAGCGAAGAGGTTGACGCCGAAACGGGCGAAGTGCGCCAAGCCGCGCATGTGGTGTTTCTTGCGGAGTTGTCCCACCGGGGCCACGCGATCCGGGATGCGATGACGGCCCGCCGGGCGTTTCGGCGAAGACGCCGAAGCGCCAACCTGCGCCATCGCGCCTGTCGGTTCGCCAATCGTCGGAAGCCTGAAGGATGGCTTGCCCCATCGCTGCGCCATCGGGTGGAAACAACGCTTTCCTGGGTCAATCGGCTTTGCCGCTGGACACCTGTGACCGCAATCTCGCAGGAACTGGCGCGCTTTGATATGCAGGCGATGCAACATCCCGAAATTCGGGTGCGGACGGTATCGGTAGGGGCGGCTTCCGAAGCCGCCCGTACATACGAGGTACGCGAATACCTGCTGGAGAAGTGGAAGCGTAAGTGCGCCTACTGTGACACGCAGGATGTGCCGTTGGAGATTGACCATATCCATCCGCGCTCAAAAGGCGGCAGTCATCGGGTGAGCAATCTTGTGATCGCTTGCCGAACCTGCAACCAGAAGAAGGGCAACCGCGATGTGGCGGAGTTCCTGGCCCGTGACCCGCAGCGATTGGCGCGCATTGAAGCGCAGGCCCTATCCCCGCTGCGTGATGCGTCAGCGGTCAACAGCACCCGCTGGGCGCTTTACGCGGCGCTGAAGGAAACGGGTCTTCCGGTTGAGGTGGGTACTGGCGGCCGGACGAAATTCAATCGCTCGCGGCTCGGTATTCCGAAAACGCACGCCCTCGATGCCGTCTGCGTGGGGCAGGTCGCAGCCGTGCACGGCTGGAACGTGCTGACCCTTGGCATCCAGTGCGCCGGACGCGGCAGCTACCAGCGCACACGGCTCAACCGGCATGGCTTCCCGCGCGGATACCTGACCCGCAGCAAACGCCACTTCGGATTTCAGACGGGCGACATGGTGCGGGCGGTGGTGACGACTGGCAGGAAGGTGGGCACGTATGTTGGTCGGGTTGCCATTCGCGCCGGCGGCAGTTTCAATCTCCAGACCAAAAACGGTCTGGTGCAAGGGATCCATCACCGGTTCTGTGCCTTGATGCAACGTGCCGACGGTTATGGGTATGCGTGGAGCCGGACAGCTTTCGTGAAAGAAGAAGCGGGAACAGGAGCCGCGCTATCCCTCTCCGCCCTGAAGGGCGGAGTCTCCCGCGCAATTTAGATGAAATCAGGTCTGGCACAGACCTTACCGGTTACGCAGGACGAGCGATACGCACCGATCTCGCTGCCATCGGTAGCGATCTGAGCGTACAACCAACGGACTGAAGCTCCGCGCGCCGCGAAGGGCAGGCGGAGCGGCGTCAGGTACAAGCGCGTGTCGGGTGGCAGCTTTGCCGTGGAGATTTCCTTGGGGTTGCAAACCCTGGCTCATCAGGTTTGCTTCCTGTCGTTTTCTCAGACCCGATGAATATCGTCAGCCCTTCGCCGCTGCTGAATAAGCGTGGCTGATCCAAGGCGTCATCGTAATCCAGCCGTCCTTCCGGGCGCATCCTTCCGGGTATATCAGCGGCGCGGCTTCCCCGGTGTGCAAAAGCCGGAACAGGGAAGCCGTACGCCAAACATGTGACAGGTAGTGCCAAAGTCAGTCGGATAGGGCGGCTTGGTCGTCTGGCAGATAGTTCCCGGAACACAATCCACATCCAGGGCGCAGTTGCAGGTTGGCCCACGCACACCCACGAAAAGACCATCGGTTTCGTAGTCCTGAAAGAACACGGGCGAGGAAGTTTTCCCGGAAAATACGACAAAGAGTTCGTCCGTTTTGTATTCGCGCAGTGCGGGAACACGTTTCAGAAAGGCTTCGATTTGCGGCACCGCCTCCGGCCGAATCCACACTCTTCCCTGATAGCGGAGAAGAATGCTGGGCCCAAAGAAATAGGTGTGCATCTGACGGCCAATGGCTCTCTCTTCTGGCGAAAGTTCGGCAAGGTAGCGCAACCCGACTTCGTTTTTCAGTTTGAACTGTTCAGGGGTGTCTTCCGGCATCCGCTGGCGGTCGTAGGCGGCCTGAGTCTTGGTGAGAAAGCTCCTGATGACCTTTTCCTGAGCCGGCCACCGGCGAATGGCCTCGGCTTCCATGAGTTCAAGCAACCGACGCCGGACATTCGGATCGAGGAGGGAAAACGTCCAGTAGCGAAAGGGACTGGGGGCGGCCAAAAACATCGGAAGCTGTTCGGTTGGCGGGAGTGTGTCCAGGGCCAGCGCGAATTGACTGAGGATGACGCGAACCCCGGAAGGCGGAGCCGAAAGCATTTCGGGTGGTATCGAGGTCCTTGGCTGTTCCAGGTTGACGAGGGGATCCGCCGGAGCCGATGACGCGGCTGCCGGAGGTTTCTCTTTCTTTGCCGTCTGCGCCGTGATCACCCACGGCAGCCCCGGGATCACGGCCCAGGTGAACAGCACGGCAAGTGATGGCCGGAATACTTTGCCCATGGATACAGGCTCCTTTCGTGAATGGGAAACGATGAAAACCGCACGCCTGCGGCGCAGCCGGTGGATGTGCCGCAGGCCCTGCCCTGACACAGCCGGCCTCCACAGCCGGTCGGCCCCCACGACTCAGTGAATAGTGAAGTCTTGCGACTGGACTGCTGTTTTTTTGGTTGTTTCCTCGTACGCTACCAGTTTCAGCCGGTATTGACCAGCGGCCAGCCCTTCAAGGGAGACCTGTCCGGCATAGGTCAGGGTGCCGTCCGCGTTGGGCGGAGACTGTGTACGTTGCAGAGGACTGACATAAACGGCTTCCTTGTCACGGAAAATCTGGGTCTGAAAGGCCAGATTGGACTTTCCGGCCGTTGGTTTTCCCTTGGGCACGTTGTGGGCCGTGACGACGAACACGAGTTGCGCCCCGGCCGGATAGCGGCGCACCGCCTGATTGATGGGTGCCAGATTGGGGGGCAGGGCCTGTCCCGCCACCGGCTGGGAGTCGCCCGGCTCGGTTGCCGTCGGTTGGGCAACCTGCAGAAAGATGATGTCGGAAAGCATCATCCCGGCCTTTGACACATTCGGAATCTCAATCCACCGGTTGACAGCGCCCCGGTGCTCCGTGATGGGGTCATAGATGGCGGCGCGGACGTTGTACATCCCGGGCGCGAGTTTGAGCGACTTGGTCTGCGATCCCCACCCGGCCTGCGCCAGCGCCAACCGCTCCGGCAGGATGTTCAACGCAATAGTGTCTTCCTGCGCCATCAGCGCCTTGCCGTTGAGGTCAAAAACGACAAAGCCCATCGTCAGGGTATTGGACTTCCGCCCCTTGACATCCCGGAAGGCAATGTCTTTCAGGGGAAACGCCAGGGAGAAGCTCGTTTCGAGATCGTTGGAAACGAAGGTCGAGGCCAGCCGCAGAGGGATGTCGCGCGGTGGCACCGGCGCGCCGAGCGCCGCTTTGACTTCACGCGCCGCCAGGGCTTCAGGGCTGAGCTTGGCGTCCTGCTTTTTCTTTTTCCCGGCGGCTTTCTGGATGGACTTTTCGCTTGGCGAGAAAAAGCCCTGCTGCGTGCGGATGGTGAAGCTTCCAGGGAGGTTGAGTTTGACTTCGATTTTGTGAAAGCGGCCATCCGGCTTTTTGTCCGGGTAGTAGGCGAGCGCGTAGTAGGTGGAGGCATCGGCCACCGCCTTGCTGAAAGCGCCGGACAGATCATTCGTGTTGACAAAGGTCAGCCCACCGGTAGCTGCGGCCAGTTCCCGGAAAGCATCCTGGCGGGCCTGTTGTGCCTGCGAGGCAAGACTCAGCCCAATTCCGGTCGGATCAAAGCGACCGGGTTGGCTGGCGTCAAAGCCCGCCGCGACTTCCAGACCGGCGCTGTGGATGGAGTACACCGTAACACCAGCACGGGTTGCGGCGTCAAGTACCCGCTGGATGCGAAAGCGTCCGTTGCGGTTGAATTCGTCGTTGATAAAGCCATCCGTGGCGAGGAGAAGCGTTTTTCGCCCCGGATAGTTGCCGAGCGCCAACGCTGCCGCGCGGATGGTCTCAAGGGTGCTGGTCGTCAGGTATTCCGTCCGCTGGGCAATGCTGCGCGCCGAAGCGCGCACGATGGTTTCAGCCTGGTTTGGCGGGGTGCCCGGAGAAGAGCGGATGTACAGTTGCGTCAGAAAGTCAATGGTCTGACGGTCATTGCGCTCAACCAGAAACGCCTCGTAGTCCGTCATGGTGAATCCAAAGCCGAAGCTGCCCTGGTCAACGGCCTCATTGCGTGGCGTCAGCCGCTCGATGGCGAGCCGCATGATGCGCCTGTCGTCGGTCATCTGCTGGAGAAAGCCCAAGGTTCCGCTCGTGGACAACACAAGCAGGTGATCACCTTCCACGATGTTTTTTTCGACAAAGTTGAGCAGGGCGTTGCGCAACGGCAAAAAGTTGCCCGGCGCAATGTGGAGATCATCCACAACGAGCGCAAAGTAGCGCCCTTCCGGTGTTACGGCCGGCGGGCGCAACCGGTTTTCCGGTTCAGTGCTGGCCTCCGGGTCATCAGCAAGCACGCCATTGGCGACCGCCGAAAAAAAGGCGATGTCCTGTGGCTTACCATCCTCCCGAAGCACAAAGTGTTCCCGCTTGAGATTGTTGACCGGGCGGCCCTGTTTGTCAGTGACACTGACGTAGAGCTGAAGCAGCTCCGTGCCAAGAGTAATAACGTCTTCTTCGTCTTCTCCCTGACCTGGCGCCGGTTCCTGCCCCGCTGCCTTGGGGGCATCCGCCGGGGGCGTGCCGGGGGCGGCCGGTGGGGCTGGCGGTTTCTGGGCAAGAATCGCCAGGGGAAGCCATCCAGTGATAAGTGCAGTCAACAGCACGGATTTCAGTCCAGACGCTTTCAGCACGCCACTTCCTCCACGAAAAACCATCCGGTATGGACATGGCAATGGAAGCCTGTCCCCTTTTCATAAAGGTATGGCGCAGGGTTTACAGTTTTTGCAAGTTGTAAAGATCACCAACTCCGGCCGCCTTCCGGAAGTGACACTTATTGTGCCGGGAAAGCCGGAAGCCGTGGTGGTGGATGGCTCAGGAAAACAGGACTGAATGGGGTATGCGTCGCCGTCTGGGTGGCGGCAACGGGATGGACGGCTCGGCAATGGACTGTTTGAGCCGCCGCATGAAGGTTGCCCGTGGAACTTCCTTTGCACCAAACAGCGCCATGTGCGGGGTCATCACTTCGATGTCAAACCAGGTCATTCCGTGCTGGCGGAAGTAGGCGACGGTTTCCACAATGACGAACTTTGACGCATGCGGTGCGCGGAAGAACATACTCTCACCGGAAAAGGCCCGCCCGATCATGACGCCATACATACCGCCAACAAGTTCTCCATCCGGGGTGCGCGCCTCAAAGCTGTGCGCATGGCCGGCTTCGTGGAGCGCCGTGTAGGCGGCTTCGATTTCCGGCGTAATCCATGTTCCCTGCTGACGCTTGCGCACGCTGGTGCGGCAGGCGTGGATGACCGCTGCGAAGTCCGTGTTGATGTGGAAGGTATAGTTGACCTTCTTCAGGTAACGCGCCAGGCGGGAGGGGATGTGAAAGTCGTCAAAATCCAGAATGGCCCGTTCTGCCGGCGCAAACCAGAGCATCGGGTAGCCTTCGTGTGGCCAGGGGAAAATGCCGTTGCTGTAGGCCAGCAGCAGGGAGGACACATGGAGGTCGCCACCCACCGCCAGCAGTCCATGTTCATCGGCTTCTTCAACCGGTGGAAACTCCAGAATGGGCATGAGGCGTTTCTGACCTGTGTCGTGGGTAGGGAATCATAACTGATATGTGGCGTCCGGTTGACAGAGGCATTCTGATACTGACGCCAATGGACGCTGGAGTTCAACGATGATACTGCAAGTTACCGTCAAGCCCAACGCGCGCCAGCGGCGGCTGGAACGCCTGTCTGATGGGACCTGGCGCGCCTATGTCATGTCGCCGCCCCACGAAGGCCGGGCGAATGCCGAGCTGATTGCGTTGCTGGCCGAGCATTTCCACTGTCCCAAGTCCGCAATCACCATCCAGCACGGCGTAACGGGACGCCACAAGCGCATTCACCTGGATGTTCGCGGAGATGCGCCCAAAGCCGGCCGGGGAGGAACTGACAGTGGGTAAGCCAGTGCGTCATTCTGCGTCATCATCCGTGAGCTTCAGGTCTTCCGCCAGAATGGCGACCCGCAGCCCGGTGCCACCGGTGCAGGTGATACAGGGCCCGATGCGTTCGGGTTCCGCCCGTCCGCGCATGCCGCAGCGGCACAGCTCGGCCTTGTATGTGGAGCTGCCGCCACGCCGTACGCGATAGATTGGATTGACGACATCGTAGGCGCTGCCATCCGTCGGTGCATTATCGTAATCCTCGACAAAGGCATCCTGGCACCATTCCCAGACGTTGCCGTGCATGTCAAACAGTCCAAAGGCGTTGGCAATGCCCAGCGAGCCGACCGGCAGCAGGCGTCCGGCCGTGAGCGTCACTTTGGCGGCACCGTAGGGCACTTCGCCGTTGATGTTGGCGACGCGCGTCGTGAGGGTGTCGCCAAAC
The DNA here is from genome assembly GCF_018304765.1 of Chloracidobacterium sp. N. Classification (NCBI taxonomy): domain Bacteria; kingdom Pseudomonadati; phylum Acidobacteriota; class Blastocatellia; order Chloracidobacteriales; family Chloracidobacteriaceae; genus Chloracidobacterium; species Candidatus Chloracidobacterium aggregatum. The sequence goes on along the minus strand of NZ_CP072643.1, from coordinate 306,512 downwards.
GCAAAGGGCTTTGTGGAGCCGGCCCGGCAGGCATATTCCCATTCCGCTTCGGTCGGCAGCCGGAACCGTTTGCCGGTGATCTTTTCGAGGCGGCGGCAGAACTCCACCGCCTGCGACCAGGTGACGTTTTCCACCGGGAGCATGTCCGTATTGTCATTGTTCTGGGGCGCGCGGGGCGAGCGTCGTCCACGCGGCGCTTCCGGCTGGGAGGGATTCGGCGGCAGGTCATCCCTGACCTTGGGCAAAGCCGCCACAAAGGCCCACTGCCGGCGGGTGACTTCATAGCGTCCCAGGTAAAACTCCGGCACGGCCACCTCGTGGAGTTTTTCGTTGGGCAGGCGTCCGGCTTCGGATTCCGGCGATCCCATACGGAACTCTCCACCGGGAATGCGAACCAGTTCCAAGGCAATGCCTTTCTCCAGGTCGAGCTCGATGGCGACGACTTCCGACTTGAGAATGCGCGGGTTGACGAGGTTGCCTTCGGGCGTGAGGTCCACGGTCTGAAACTCATCGAAGGCCAGTTCGCGCAGGATGAGCGCGGCGTCCGTATTTTGCTTGTCCCGGCCGCGCAGGCGCTCGATTTCAGCATTTTCGGCCAGTTGTTCGGCGAGGCGGCCGTACTTGCTGCCAGAGCCGTACTTGGCCAGGAACGTTTTGAACGCCTGTGGATCGGTGCTGTTGCGGATGGCGTTCCACTCCCGGTCTTCTTCCGAAAGCCGTATGACGGTTGCCACCCGCTTTGGTGTGACGCGCACGACGCGCACGGGCTGCGTGGTACCAACCCGCGTACTGATTTCCTGGCTGGCGGCTGTCCATCCGACCGGTGTGGCAAGGCTCAGCACGACCGTCAAAACAGCGCCCAGGGCGAGGGGAACAGTGATGCCACGGCGCCCGTGGAGGGCGTGTGGAAAAGCAGAACGTCGGGATATGGACCGGAGTGATGTCATGGCTGGTCTGCGGATATGTCAGGTCATCATCATGCCAGAGTCGCCAGAGGCGGCGGAGGTTGTTCTGGCCGTAAGCCAAATCAAAATTCCAAATCAAAATTCAGGTCAAGCCATGGCGACACATCCCGGCGGGGCGCAGGAAGGCACAGGAACATGTGGATGTTGCCGCGGCCACTGTGAATGACAGCGATTTTATCGTAGATTAGAGACACTTCCACGACCACAGGCAGGTCGCTCTGGCATCATCGCTGGCGAGGAAAAGCGCATCATGAAAGGTCTCCCCGTCCTCTGGGTTCTGTTTGCTTCGTTTTGCACGGCGGCGGCTATCGTCCTGACGGTGCGGTGGCTCTACCGACGGGCGGCGCGACCGCGCCGGCGCCCTCTGCGCGAGATTCTGGAGAATCTGGACCACGCCCGCCCGATACGCCGGGTGCGGGCGGCCGGTGAGTTGTCCGAGCGCACCGGAGCGGAAGCCAGGGAGGCCGTGGATGCGCTGCTGCGGCGGCTGTCGGACCCGGAGCCGGAAGTCCGTGCCGTCGTGGTGGATACGCTGGGCAAACTCGATGATCCACGGGCCAGTGAACTGCTGCGGGAGCGCCTGCACGACGACTCGACGGAAGTGCGCGGGTTGACGGTTTCGGCGCTGGTAAGCCTCAGGGATTTTGCAGCGCTGCCGGAAATCGTCCGCCTGCTCGATGACGAAGACTGGACGATTCGCGCCTGGACGGCTTCAGAGATGGTCCGGCTGGGGCGTGAGGAGGCGCTGGAAACCCTGTTGGCGGCGCGCAACCGTGAAGTCTGGCGCGCACATCTGCGGCTTTGCGACAGCGCACCCCGCGTCGTGGACGAACGGGCGGTCTCGCCCTTGCTCATCGAGATGCGCAAGGCCAAGGAAATGGGCATCCGGGTTGAGGCCATGCTGGCGCTGGCGAGCTTCGGTTACATCCCGGACGAAGAAGCCCGGCTGGTGGAAAATCTGGTGGCCTCGACGGAAGAAGAGCATCCCAACCTGCGCTTTCAGGCCATTGCCATGTTGGGCACGATGGAGATGCGGCGCATCGAGCCGTATCAGCAGGCCCAGCGCATTCTCGAACGTCTGGCCGTGCGGGACGAAAATGCCCTGGTGCGCGCTGCCGCCCGGCATAGTCTCAAAGGCTTCACTATTGTCCGCGAAAGGACGATTCGTTCGCTGCCACCGCCGGACACGATGCCGGCGGTCTCGCCGGTCCGGGTGGAGATGCAGTCGCTCGACATGCTCACGTCCAACCTCAAAAACACAGCCCTGCCGATGCGCTGGCGCTACGTTCACGCGCTGGCGGCAACGCGCCATCCAAAGGCCGTCGTGCCGCTGGTTGAAGCGACCCACGACAAGGAATGGCGTGTACGGGCAGCGGCGGCGCGGGGTCTGGGGCTGCTTGTGGGCGTCGGCGAAGCCGATGTGCGTCCCACGCTGGAGCGGGCGGCCATCGAGGACGAGCATTTCAGCGTCCGGGAGACGGCCGAGCTGGCGCTGGCACGGATTACCCCGACTTCGACGCCACGTTCCCGGTAAAAGCGGGTTTTCACAGGCGCAACTGCAACCAGGGGTTGTGCCAGTGGTTGTCCGGGTTGACACTGTACCGTCTGGACGGTACAGTACGCGCCATGCGTCGTCCTTCAACCAAATCCGCAACTCCAGCCCAGGTGACACGGGATGAACTGCTCCGCGCGACGGTGCGGGTTGTTGCCGGGGAGGGGTTGCCCCGGTTGACCCTTGACGCCGTTGCACGTGCGGCCGGCGTCAGCAAGGGGGGACTGCTGTACCACTTCCCAACCAAGGAGGCGCTCATCCGGGCGCTGATTGAGACGTTTGTTGCCGAATGGGATCGCGCCATGGCGCGGGAGTATGCCCGTGATCCAGAGCCGGAAAAGCCGGGGCGCTGGCTGCGGGCTTACGTACGGGCTTCCTTTGCCGAAGTCGATCCGAACGAGTCGTTGACCTTGGGTCTGGGACAGGGCGATCTGGCGAGTTTTCTGGCGGCGCTGGCCGTCAACCCCGAACTGCTGGGACTGATTCAAACGGCCTATGACCGCTGGCATCGGCTGCTGGTGTCCGATGGTGTGGATGAAGTGACGGCCACGGCTGTCCGGTTTGCCGCCGATGGCATCTACTTTGCCGAAGGCTTTGGCCTGGCGCCGCCCGTCGGCCGCCAACGGCAGCAGGTGTGTGACCTGATCCTGGCCTGGAGTGCAGCACCCGGCCGCACCGGTACGGAAATGGCAGGGGCGTGACATGGGGCGCAGGGAAGGGGAGCGGCTTTCAGTGTGCCGATGCGGTGACAATGGCATAGCGGCCTGGGTTGTAGGCGGGCTGTGTCTGGTGGCGTTGGTTCTGGGGGGTGGGTGTCAGCGTCCAGCCCAAAACCAGGCATCGGCCGCAACGGAAGTGCCAACGCCCGTGACGGTGGCGCGCGTGCAGGTGCGGATGCGCCCGCAGTCCATCCTGGCGACGGGAAACGTTGTCCCGTGGCGGCAGTCGGCAGTGGCTTCGGCGGCAATGGGGAAGGTGGTGGACATCCCGGTGGATGTGGGCGCGGTGGTACGGGAAGGGCAGGTGCTGGCGCGACTCGATGACCGCGAAGCGCGGCAGCGGCTGGCACAGGCCGAAGCGGCTCTGGCACAGGCTGAGGCGGCCGAAGCCCAGCTCCGGGCCCGGCTGGGACTCTCCGGCGAGGTGTTTGACCCACGTCAGACGCCAGAGGCCGAGGCGGCCCAGGCGGCATTGACCGCAGCGGAAGCCGAGGCGCGGCTGGCCGGGGCCACCCTGGAACGCTACGAGCGGCTGGCCCGCCATGACAACATCACCCGCGCGGTGCTCGACGAAGCCCGCACCCGGCTGGAAGCCGCGCAGGCGCAGGTTCAGGCGGCGCGCCGCCGCTACGCGGCCACCCTGGACGGGTTGCGGGCCGAATATGCCGGTTTACGGGCGGCACAGGCGCGCATTGCCGAAGCGCGGGCGGCCGTGGCACTGGCGCAGAAAGCCGTGGAAGACACCACCGTACGGGCGCCTTTTGCCGGGTATGTGGCCGAGCGGTTTGCCAATGTGGGCGAGTATGTCACGCCGGAGAAGCCCCTGATGGAGTTGGTGGTACTGGAACGGTTGAAGCTGGAGCTTCAGGTACCAGCCGGGGAAGCCGGGCGGGTCCGGCGCGGGCAGGCGGTCGAGGCCACAACCGACGCCTATCCCGACTGGGTCATTCGTGGCGAGGTCACGACGATTCGCCCGCTGGTGGAGGCTGATGCGCGCCGTCTGCGCGTTGAGGTCATCGTGTCGAATAGGGAGCAGCGGTTGCGTCCGGGGATGTTCGTCACGGCGCGGCTGCTGCTGCCGGAGCGTACGCCGTGGGTGATGGCCCCGCGCGCGGCTGTCCGGTGGCATCCGGGTCTGGGCGCGCAGGTGGCGTATGTCGTTGAGGGGGATCGGGCGCGGCTGCGAGTGGTTCAGGTGGGGGAAGGCATTGGGGAGGAAGTCGAAATCCGGTCCGGTCTGGAAGCCGGTGAGCGTGTCGTTGTGACCGGTCTGGAGAAGCTGGAGGACGGGAAAGCTGTTTCCAGTACAGATAGATGAAGGCTACTCCGGGCTGTAGTTTTTTCTTTTGAAGCCACCGGCAATACCTTTTTCTTTATCAATCAATTCAACTTCTTCAAGTGGCATCTCAAACCAAAGTTTTCCTTGGTAGCAGGGTAGTGGTGAGTAGCCACAAGTAGGGTGACTTGTTGGACAGAAGAAGTTAATTGAGTTGATTTCGATCTTCTTAAAGTTTCTTACCAAAGATGATTTGTCAGGCAGAATAAGTGGATTCTCTGTGAATGAATATAGACTAAGTGTTATGTAGTATGAAGAGTTTAGTAGGAAGTTTTTCAGAGACACAAATTTTAGAAGGGTGGTTAGATATTTGCCATTTATAAAATAGTAAACTGCTACAAGGAATAATAATACAAAATTAGCTGCTGTACTTTTTATTCCGCTGTAGAGGGACTCTGCAGCAGATAATGAAAGTATCATAGCAAATAAGGAAATATTTATATTCTCAAGAGAAATAAAAAAAACATGCAGTGCAGCTATTCCAATTATATATGGCAGAATGAACCTGGCACTTGGAGCTAGTGAAAATGTATATATTATACCCAAAAGCAGGGGGAGTTTAGCAGCTATGTGTAATTTATAATGCTCTAAAATTTTATATCTCAGAAAAAACAAAGTACACGGTAGCAAAAAGATAAAGAAATACATAAAAAATACAACTGATTTCCCCTCATACCTGCTGGACCACAGAGAAAACCAGTTAGACACATGCTCCGGGTAATCAAGTGTGCCAAATTTGGCATAGGCAGAGATATGTCTTACAAGTGTTCTTGAAAATTCTTCTCCTACAAACCAAGGTACTTTGACATGAAGAAAACTTGATGGATAAAAAGGACAACCAGAAGCTAAGATTAGTGCAAAAGTTTTGGGCAAGAAAAAGAATATAAAAAGCATAGAAAATTTGATAGATTGATTGGCAAAATTTTGAATCTTAGAAAACTTAAGATTATGTATGAATAAAAATACACCAATTAGAAAAATGGGAATTGAAGTTAATTTTAGTCCAAGGGAACTTGACGATAGTACTAATGTTATCCAAAAAAAAGTAAGATAGCTTTTATTTTCTTTGTATTCATTGTAGCTATGTGGCTTTGTAATTGTTTTTATGCAGAAGAAAATGGATGTTCCAAGTAAAAAGCTAATTGCCATTTCAACTGAAGTTGGTTGTACCATGATACTTAGTGATGTTAGACAAAAGAGAAGGTATGAAGCTAAGAAAACTTCCTCTTTCTTTCCTTCCTTAATGTTATAAAGACTTTGTAGAAGTTGACAGATTGATAGGAAGTAAGAAAAAGCACCAACTATCAAACTTGAATAAACGTTGAGAATATCTTCAAGTGGGGCTGGCAGGGCAAACCATATTGATTGATGTCCAAGTTGTGCTGAAATTAATGCAAGACCCTTCACTAAACCATAGTCATGTAAATATCTCGAGAGTTGGATGTGATAGATAAGCATATCAACAGTGCTTTCGTAAGGTATATTTATAAAGAAAAATGTAATTACAGAAGAAATTGCCAAAATGTGAATTTTGACGAGAAAGATTTTTAGTGTCTCTCTCAAGTATTCTGTATCAAAAATACAGAATATTCTTATGATAAAAATCAGTATAATTCCCAAAAGGCAATTTAATCTTAGAGGGGTTATGAAAGAAATTATAAGCAAAAAGTTGGCTAGAATTAAAGACCCCGCAAATATAGCTATAAAAAAATAATTGACAAGCATATATGATATATCTTTTTTTTCAATGAGGAATGAAAAAAAAGATATAAAGATTAATGAACCAATCAAAGATAAAAAAATCCAAGTCAGAAAGCAGATAATCATTTTGATTTACTCTAATCCTGTAGTTCAACAAATAAATCAATTGGTACAAGGCTATGCAGTGGCTGGCTGAAGTCTGTATCCGGCGTCCGGTTTTCACAACCATGCTCATCGTGGCCATTGCCGTCTTTGGGCTGGTTGGCTACGGAGCACTTGGCGTGGACAGATTTCCCAATGTTGATTTTCCGGTTGTCACCGTCGTCGTCACCAATCCCGGCGCACCGGCCGTCGAAATCGAGCGCGACATCACGGAAAAAGTCGAGTCGGCCGTCAATGCCATCAGCGGCGTCAAAGAAATCCGCTCCACTTCAGTTGAAGGCATCTCGCAGGTCAATATCCAGTTTTCACTCAACAAGGACTTCGACGTGGCGGCCCAGGAAGTCCGCGACAAGGTCAACCTTGTCATCCCCGAACTGCCCAAAACCATTGAACCGCCTACGGTTCAGAAATTTGAAACCAATGCCTCGCCGGTCATCCGGCTGGCCGTGTCCGCTCCCTATCCGCTGGTTGAAACGACACGTCTAGCACGACGCCAGATCAAGGAACAACTGGAAACCCTCGATGGCGTCGGGCGGGTGGCGCTGCTCGGTGGGGTGCAGCCCGAAGTGCGTGTCACACTTGATCCGCTGCGTCTGCGCGCTTACGACCTGACGCCACTCGACGCCGTTGCCGCCATCGAACGCCAGAACCGTGACGCCCCGGCCGGGACGCTGGAGCAGGGCGCGCGCGAAACGGCCCTGCGCGCCCCAGGCAAAGTCCCGGATGCGGCCACCCTGCGCCGGTTGCCGCTGGCCTACCGCCAGACCTATCCCGTCTGCCTGGAGGAGGTCGCCCACGTCGAGGAAACCACGCCGCTGCCCCGTACCATCACGGCGCTGGACGGACGTTCGGCCGTCATCGTGCAGGTCTCCAAACGGGCCGGTGGCAATGCTGTGGCGCTGGCTGCCGCCGTCAAGGCCAGGCTGACCGAAATCCGTGCCAGTCTGCCCCCGGAAGTCACCGTGACCGAAGTCGGCGACAAGTCCATCTTCATCGAAGCCGCTGTCAACGATGTCAAAACCCACCTGCTTGAAGGGAGCCTGTTGGCATGTCTTGTGGTGCTGGTGTTTCTCCGGCGCCTGGGGCTGACCCTCATTGCCGCCCTTGCCATCCCAACGTCCATCATTGGCGCGTTTGGCGTCATGGCCACGTTTGGCTACACGCTGGACACCATCACCCTGCTGGCGCTGACGCTCATGGTGGGCGTTGTCATTGACGATGCCATCATCGTGCTCGAAAACATCGAGCGGTTCATCCGCGAAAAAGGCCTGCCGCCGTTTGAAGCCGCAGTCGCGGCGACGCGGGAAATCGGACTGGCCGTGTTGGCCACAACCCTGTCGCTGCTGGCCGTCTTCCTGCCGACGGCCTTTATGGGCGGCATCGTCGGACGCTTCCTCGCGCCGTTTGGCATCACGGCCGCGGCCGCCGTCGCCATTTCCATGTTCGTTTCCTTCACGCTGACGCCCATGCTGTGCGCCCGCATGGCGGTTTCGCACCGGGACCGGCCCGCTGCCGCCGGTTGGACGGCACGCTATTACGGGCCGCTGGTGGCCTGGTCAGTTCGTCGGCGCGGATGGGTGGCCCTGACGTGCCTGGGGGTGGCGGCTTCCGTTGTTCCGCTGTTTATCGTCATCGGCAAGGACTTCATCCCCCAGGATGACGAATCGGAGTTCGAGGTGACGCTCCGCGCCCCGGAAGGAACGTCCCTCGCTGCCATGAGCCTGCTGGTTGAGCGCATCGCGGCCGATCTGCGTACCCTGCCCGGCGTCGCCCACACCCTGACGACCGCCGGAAGCGGCGATCCACCCGTGGCTTCCCGTGGCTACATCTACGTCAAGCTGAGACCTCTGGCGGAACGCACCGCCTCGCAGGTGGAACTCATCGGACAGGCACGCGAACGTCTGCGGCCCTATGCCGCACAGGTGCGTACCAGTGTGCAGCCGATTACGCCCTTTGCCGGCGGGGGCTATGAAAACGCGACGATCCAGTATGTGTTGCGCGGCCCCGAACTGGAGCCGCTGGCGCTGTACGCCGAACGTCTCATGGAAGCCATGCGCCGGATGCCGGGGGTGGTGGATGTCAACTCGACGCTCGTGCTGGGCGCGCCGGAACTGCGCCTGGTTGTTGACCGGGCGCGGGCGGCTGATCTCGGCGTCGCCGTCGAAGACGTGGCCACCACGCTCAACCTGCTGGTGGCCGGGGTGGAAGCCGGTACGCTGGCGGCCGACGCCGGAGCGGCCGCTGACCGGCCGCGCATCCGGCTGCGCGCAACGGATGCCTTTCGCAGCCTGCCGGAACGTCTGGGGGCAATTGCCGTGCCGACGGCCAAGGGTGCGCCCGTGCCACTGTCCGGCCTGGTGCGCCTTGTCGAAGGGACGGGGCCGGTGGCCATCGAGCGCCTCAACCGCCAGCGCTATGTCACCGTTCTGGCGAATGTCGCCGCGGGGTATTCACTTTCGGCGGCCACCGAACAGATTGATGCCGCCTTCCAGGCGTTGGAACTTGCCTCCGGCTACGAGCGGGTCTTTGCCGGGGATGCCAAAGACATGGCGGAATCCGCCTACTACTTTGCCATCGCTTTCGGGCTGACTTTCGTCCTGATGTATGTCGTTCTGGCCGCCCAGTTCGAGTCGTTCATCCATCCCGTGACCATTCTGCTGACGCTCCCGCTGGCGCTCCCGTTTGGCCTCGTCTCCCTGCTGGCTGTTGGGCAGAACGTCAATCTCTTTGTCGGGCTGGGGGTCCTCGTGCTGTTTGCCGTCGTCAAAAAGAACGCCATCCTGCAGATTGACCACATGAACGGCCTGCGGCGGGCCGGCTGGGCGCGCGATGCGGCCATCATTCAGGCGAACTGTGACCGGCTGCGCCCCATCCTGATGACCACGCTGGCCTTTGTCGCCGGCATGTTCCCGCTGGCGCTTTCACGTGGGCCCGGCGCAAGCAGCAACCGTTCGATTTCCGTTCTCGTCATTGGCGGCCAATCGCTGTGTCTGCTGCTGACGCTGCTGGCCGTGCCGGCCTTCTATGCCCTGTTTGACGATCTGGCGGCCTGGCTCGCCCGCCGCCGCTGGTTCCGGCCACGCCGAAGCCTGGGCAGTGAGCCGTCCGTGAAATCGGCTGCCCACGACTGAGGAGGTAAACATGTGGAGGCAAGAAACGGCCATGTTCCTGTCCCGACACGTCTGGCTGCCTGTCATCATTGGGGTGGCCCTGTCCGGCAACAGCGCCCCGGCGCAGCACCTGCCGCCGGTACGCCGTCTGCCGGTGCCGGGCGTCGTGTATCCGCCGGCTGGCGGTCACGCCCCACGTCCACTGTCCCCGGCGCGCGCCGTGGAAATGGCGCTGGCCGGCGAAACTTCGGTGCGCCTTGCCGCCGAGCGCCGGGAGGAAGCCAGGGGACGCGCCCTCGAAGCCCGTGCGGCGCTGCTGCCCAACCTCAGTGGCGTGGTGACACGCGCCAATTCCGCCATCAACCTGGCCGCACAGGGATTGGGCGGTTTCCTGCCGGGCATCAGTTCCATCATCGTCTTTGACACGTTTGACGCCCGCTTGCAGCTTACGCAGCAGTTGTTTGACTGGTCGGCCGTGCAGCGCCATCGCGCCACGCAGACGGCCCGCCAGGCCGCTGAAGTGGAAGCGCAGCTCGTGCGGCAACAGATCACCGGCGAAGTCCTGCTGGCCTATCTGGATGTGCTGCGCGCACAATCGCTGGTCAGCGCCGCCGAGCGTGAAATCGTGACGGCGCGCGCCCTGGTGCATCTGGCGCAGGAACAGCGCGCGGCCGGACTGGCCACCCAGCTCGATGTCGTTCGGGCCGGCGTCCGCCTGGCTGAGGAAGACGCCCGCCGGGCGCAGGCGCAGGTTGAGCTGGAGCAGTCCCAGGCGCGGTTGCGGCGGCTCATGGCCGTACCGGCCGACGCCGAACTGACCCTGACCGGCGAGCTGCGGTTCGTCCCCGTATCCACGCCGGACGTGGCCGCCGCACAGTCGGCCGCGCTGCAGCAGCGGCTTGAAGTCGTCCTGGCCCGGCTTCAGTACGAAGCGGCCAGCCGGGAACAGGCGGCCGTGGCGGCCGAACATCTCCCCTCGGTTGAAGTTTTCGCTGACTATGGCCTGAACGGCGTGCGCCCAAACCGCTTTGCCCTGCCGACGCGCACGTTCGGGGTGCGGGTCAACGTTCCGGTGTTCAACGGCGGCGCTTCGTTTGGCCGGCTGGTGGCCGAAAAGAGCCGGGCCCGCCAGCGTGAGTTGGAGGTTGCCGATGTCCAGCGGCAGGTCGAGCAGGAGGTACGGCTGGCCGTGGTCCTGCTGTCGGCCGCAGCGGAGCAGGTTGCCGCAGCCGAGCAGGCTGTGACACTGGCGCAGCGTGAAGTCGAACTTGCCGAAGAACGCTTTGCCGCCGGTGTGGCCGACAACCTGGAGGTCATCCGGGCGCAGTCGGCGCTCAGTCAGGCCCGCACGGCACGGATTCAGGCGCTGGCACAGCACGTCATGACGCGCGTCAACTGGGCTTTGGCCCTGGGCACGATTGAGCAGTTTCAGTGGTGAGGCCATTTCAGAGGGTGACGCCACACCGTGCGCCGTGTTAGTCTGCTGTCTCCTGCACGTTGCCAACCTGGTCTGTTCGGTGCGTGCCATTCCTGCCGTGGAGGAAAGGCCGTCATGAAGTGTCCGGCTTGTGGCTTTGAAAACCTGCCTGGTGCAGAAACCTGTGAGGCCTGTGGTTCTGACCTCACCGCCGTGGAGATGGATGAGCCGGGGCTTCCGATTCAGCAGCCCCTGGCCGAAGACACCATTGACCGCCTCTTTCCCTATCCGGCCATCACAGTTGAGGTGGGCACTTCGATTGGGGCCACCCTGCGCGCCATGCAGGAAAAGCGGTTTGGCTGCGCGATGATCGTCCGTGGCGGGAAGCTGGTCGGCATCGTGACCGAGCGCGACATGCTCTACAAGGTCGCCAATCGCATCACCGAGCTGGACGCCACGCCGGTGGATACCATCATGACGCCCAACCCCGGCGTTGTGCGGCATGGCGATACCCTGGCCAAGACGCTCAATCTCATGGCGATGCACAAGTACCGCCACGTGCCGATTGTGGACGACGAGGACAAGCCCATCGGTTTCCTCTCCTCGAAGGGCATTTTCAAGTACCTCTGCCAGCACGCTCTGCCCAAGGCCTAGGCGGCAAGACGGCGGGTTGCCGCTCCAGCGGCGCTTGCCGGACATCAGGCGGGCGGCACTGTGGTTTCGGGAAGTGGCGGCTTCTCCTCGGCGACGAGAACGGCATACAGGCTGGGCAGGGCCAGCAGCGTCAGAATCAGGGCCGAAAAGAGACCGCCCACGACGACGGTCGCCAGCGGACGCTGGACATCCGAGCCGATTCCGACGGCGCGCGCTGCCGGAATCATCCCCAGCAGCGCCACGATGAGCATCATCAGCACCGGCCGCATCTGCTGACAGGCGCCGGTGAAAATGGCGTCCCGTACGGACAGCCCCTCAACTTCACGCAGGCGGTTGATTTCCGACACGATGAGCACGCCGCTCATCACCGCGACGCCAAACAGGGAAATGAAACCAACGGCGGCCGAAACGCTCAGGTTGATATTGCGCAGCCACAGGGCCACCAGCCCGCCGACGAGCGCAAAGGGAACGCTGGCGAGCACGATGCAGGCATCCCGCGCCCGGCCGAACGTCAGAAACAGCAGCCCGAAAATGATGGCCAGCGTCACCGGCAGCACGATGGTCAGCCGCGCCCGCGCGCGGGTGAGGTTCTCGAACTGTCCGCCCCACTCGACGGCGTAGCCTTCAGGCAGGTTGACCTGGGCGGCTACAGCCTGCTGGGCTTCGCGGACAAAGCCGCCCTGGTCGCGTCCCCGGATGTTGGTGCGCACCGTCACCTGGCGCTGGTTTTCACGCCGGGCAATGATGCTGGCCCCTTCCACAACGGCAATTTCAGCAAGCTGCGACAGGGGAATGCGCCCGCCATCGGCCGTCGGCACCAGAAGCTTGCCAATCGTGGCCGCACTGGCGCGGGCTTCCGGCGTGTAGCGGACGACGATGTCAAACCGCCGCTCGCCCTCAAACACCACGCCCACCGGACGGCCGCCGATGGCCAGCTCGATGAGGTCCTGTACGTCAGCCACGTTGATCCCATAGCGCGCCACTTCTTCCCGGTTGACGCGCAGCCGCAGTTGCGGCTGGTCGGCTTCCTGTTCAATGGAGCTGTCAGCCGCGCCCGGAATCTGCCGGACAATGGTCAGGGTCTGTTTGGCCAGCTCCCGCAACTGCTTCAGATCGGGGCCGCGCAGAATAATGGCCAGGTCGGCACTCGATCCGGTGGCCATTTCGGTCGAGGTGTCAATGATGGGCTGGGTGAAGTTGAAGGTCGCTCCGGGAATGCCGGCTTCCAGCCGACGCGACATTTCCGCCACGAGTTGGGCCTTGGTGCGTCCGGTCGTCCAGCTTTCGTAAGGGTGCAGGTTGACCAGCAGCTCGTTGCGGTTGGGGCCGAACGGGTCGGTGCCGTCGTCATTGCGTCCGCTCTGGGAGATGACGCCGGAAACCTCTGGAAATTCCCGAATCAGCGCGCGGATGCGATTGGCCGTGCGGGCCGATTCCGTCAGGGAAATGCCGGGCGGCAGGTTGGCGCGAATCCAGATGACGCCTTCATCAAGCTGCGGCAGGAACTCCGTCCCAAGGCGCAGCCCGATGCCAAGTCCAACCAGCACGATGGCGCCGGCAGCCCCCACGGTGAGCCAGGGGCGCGCCAGGGTGACTTCCAGCGCGGCGGCATAGCCCTGCCGCAGCCACCGGACAACCGGGTTTTCCCACGTCCGCACACTGCGCGTCAGCCAGTAGCTGGCCAGCACCGGCGTCAGCGTCAGGGACAGCACGAGTGACCCAAGCAGCGCACTGCACACGGTAAACGCCATAGGGCCAAACAACCGGTACTCGACCCGCTCCATGGTGAACAGCGGCAGGTAGGCGGAAATCAGAATGACCATGGAGAAAAACACCGGCCGCTCGATGTCGAGTGCCGCCCGCCGGACGGTTTCAAACACACTTCGCCGGGAATGCCGGTCATCCGCCAGCCGGTGCACGATGTGCTCCACCATGACCAGCGTGCCGTCCACGATGATGCCGAAATCGAGCGCCCCCAGACTCAACAGATTGGCAGGAATGCCGGCCAGCTTCAGACAGACAAAGGCAAACAGCAGCGACAGCGGGATGGTGATAGCCGTCAGCAGCGCCGCCCGCACGTCGCCCAGGAAGAAAAACAGCACGAGCGTAACGACGATAAGCCCTTCGATGAGTGTCCGCGAGACGGTGCGCAGGGTGTTGGAAACCAGTTCCCCCCGGTCATAGACGGTCACGAGGCGGACACCCTGCGGGGCAAGCTGGGTGTTGAGTTCGGCAGTGGCTTCCTTGAGCGCGGCCAGTGTGTCGCTTGGATTTTCCCACCGGCGCAACAGCACAATGCCCTCGACGCCGCCGGATACGTCGTCGTAGCCAAAAATGCCGGTTTGCAGTGCCGGGGCCACGCTCACCTGGGCCACATCGCGGACAAACAGGGGAACGCCGTCAAAGGCCCCGATGACGATGCGTTCGATGTCCTGCCGGGAGCGAACCAGCCCGACGCCGCGCACGACCAGGCTCTGCTGCTGATTGTCCACGATGCCACCGCCGGCATTGCGGTTGTTGGCGCTGATGGCGTCGGCCACCTGCCTGGCCGTGAGGGCGAATTTTTCCAGCTTCAGCGGGTCGAGTTCCACGCGGTAGGTCTTGACCAGCCCGCCAAAGGTGGCCACATCCGCCACGCCCGGCACCTGGAGCAGGCGCGGCAGCACCACCCAGTCCTGAAGCTCGCGCAGCTTCATTTCCGGGATGCCGTCGCCGTCAAGCCGGTAGCGGTACATTTCGCCAATGCCCGACGTCAGCGGCCCCAGTCCCGGCTGTACGCCTTCCGGCAGTTCGGCCTCCCGCAGCCGTTCGAGCACAAGCTGCCGGGCGAAGTAATCATCCACGCCGTCGTCAAAGGTCAGCTCGACGACGGACAACCCGAAGATCGTCCGGGAACGGCGGCCGATGACCTTGGGCGTGTTGTTCAGGGCGCGTTCGATGGGAATGGTGACCTGCTGCTCGACTTCTTCAGCGGCATTGCCGGGAAACTGGGTGATGACGACGACACCCGTATCGGAAATGTCCGGGTATGCCTCGACCTTGAGGTTCTGAAACGCCCAGACGCCGGCGCCGATGAGCAGCAGGGCTGCGGCCAGGACAGCGGCGCGGTAGCGCAGCGCCAGATTTGGAAGTTCAATCATGGTTGCCCTCGCTTCAATTGCGGTACAGCAGCATCGTTCCCCCGACCACCACCCGTTCTTCCGGCCGGAGACCTTCGAGCACGGCGACCCGCTCGCCAAGCGCCACGCCCACCCGCACGGGACGCCAGTCAAACCTGCCCGCTTCCCGTTCAACAAAGACCCCGGTGACGCCTTCCCGTTCAACAACCGCCGCTTTCGGAATCACCGGCAGCGGCGTCGGGGCGTCAGAGAGGCGGAGACGGGCGAACATGTCCGGGCGCAGCCGCTGTACGCCGGAAGTGAGTTCCACAATGACCCGCGCCGTCCGGGTCTGCGGATCAATCGTGTCGGCAATGCGGATGACCCGCCCGGTGAAACGTTCGTTGGGAAAAGCCGTCAGTTCGACTTCGACGTTTTCACCCACCTCCACAAGGTAGAGGTTGGCTTCCGGGACGTTGGCCGTGACGACCAGCCGGCTCAGGTCCGCGACGGTCATCAGCGACACGGACGTATCGGTGCGGTACTCGCCGGGAACCACGGCGAGTTCAAGGACCTTGCCGTTGAGCGGGGCGCGGACGGTAATGCGCTGTTCGCGTCCGCTGTCATCCAGCCCAAGGGTTTCGAGCCGCCGGCGCACCTGTTCCCGGCCGGCTTCGGCCTGCGCCACGACGGCGCGGGCCTGCTCAACCGCTGCGCGGGACTGCACCACAACGTTGTCCGCCGCCAGAACTTCCTTCTGGGCAATGGCCCGGTGTTCGTAGAGGTCTTTGGCGCGTTCGGCATCCTGCTCGGCTTTGGCCAGCGCCGCTTCGGCCTGCGCCAGACCAGCCCGGGCCTGTACGAGGTTGGCTTCGGCCTGCCGCAGCGCCCCGATGGCTTCTGCCACGTCCGGGCTTTCCAGCGTCACCAGCGGTTGGCCGGCCCGGACAGCATCGCCTACCCGGACACGCACTTCCGTAATGCGTCCGGGCAGTGGCAGCATGATGCGCGCAATGCGGTTGGGATCGAGTTCGACCTTGCCGGGCGCGACGACTTCATCGCGCGGCACACGTTCGACGGTCACGGGTTCGACCCGGATTTCCTGTTTCCAGTCGTCTTTCCGGGCCGGATTGACCGGCGCTTCCGTCGGTTTCTGGCACCCGATGGCCAGACTCATGACAAAGCCGGCTAAGGCCAGTCGACCGGCGTGGGTTTTCAAGACATCTCTCATGGCGTTCCCTGAGCGGTCAGGTTGTCCAGCGTAAAACGCAGCCGCGCATATTCGGCGCGGGCATCAATGTAGCCCTGCATCGTTTCGTTGTAGGTCCGCTGGGCGTCCAGAAATTCAACGAAACTGGCTTCACCCCGGCGGTAGGCGTATTCGGTCACGTTGAGAACATCGCGGGCCTGTTCGAGCAGGCCGCTCTCGAAGCTCAGCAGGACGGTGTTGGCGGCCCGGCACTGGGCATACGTGGCTTCAAGTTGGGCGCGAATTTCCCGTTCGAGGGCCGCAATGCGCAGTTCGGACTGGCGGATTTCGGCCTGCGCCCGGGCAATCCCGCCCTGATTGCGGTCATAGATGGTCAGCGGCAGGGACAGGAACAGTCCCAGCGAGTTGCCCGTTCCGGCCAGACCCTGCTGGCGGCGGTATTCCACGCCGACGGTGTACTCGATTTTGCCCTGGGCAATCTGGAGTTTGAGATCGGCCAGCGTCCGCGCCTGCTCGGCGCGCAGCGCACGCAGGTCGGGACGCAGATCAAGCGCGCGGGACAGCAGCGGGGAAAGCCCCGGCGGAAGGTCATCCCGGCGCATGTCCCCGACGGCCTCGAAGGTATCCAGCGCCTCGGCCCGCCCCATCAGGGCCTGAAGCCGGTTTTGCGCCACGCGCCAGCGGGGTTTCCGCCTGAATGACCGCCTGGTTGAGCTGGATGGCGGAAACGCGCGTCCGTACCAGTTCAATCGGGGCCAGATCGCCGGCCCGCACCCGGGCGGCATTGATGGCGACGAGTTCTTCAAAGGTCTGCTGGTTGGCGCGCGCCAGTTGCAGGCTTTCTTTGGCGGCCTGAAGTTCGACAAACGCCTGCTGGACTTCGAGCGCAAGCTGGCGCAGCGCGTCCTGGAGGCGAAGTTCGGCTGCCGCGCGGGCCTGCTCGGCGACGGCGATCCGGGCGCGGCGCTTGCTCGGCCGTTCCAGCGGCCAGTCCACGCGCGCGGCATATTCGGGCGGACCGGCATTGTTGGTGTTGTCGTAACCCGTGCCGAGAACGTCGAGGTGGTCCCCGCCCAGGCTCAGCACCGGATTGGGACGCAGCCGGGCCGCGATGACTTCAGCTTCCGCCCGTGGAATTTCGTAGCGTTCAGCCAGAATGCTGAGGTTGCGTTGCAGGGCTTCGGCGACGGCCTGTTCGACGGTGATCGCCATCGGGTTGGGCGTCTGGGCCGAAGCGCCAACGGTCAGCCACAGCAGGGCCAGAACGGTGACACACCATACGTGCATCCGAACACCAAGCATGGACAGCTTTGTACTCCAGAAGGGTGTGGGTTGGTGTCCCCGCAGGATGAGGTAAGTTATCGTGGAAGACGAACAATTGACGTGGCTAAACAAACAGCCTGTCTTTTCCCGACCAAGGCTGTCCGGTCAGTCCATTTCGCCGACGCCAGCGGCCGGTTGGACGACCCACATCCGGGCCGTGCCGCCGGTGTGTTGGGCATAGGCCCGTGGGACTTCACGCAAAAAGGCATCCAGGGCTTCCGGCGCGACGAGGTTGACCGTACAGCCACCAAACCCGCCGCCGGTCAGCCGCGCACCGTAACAGCCGGGAACCTGCCGGGCGGCCGCCACCAGCGCATCGAGTTCCGGGCAACTCACGGCATAGTCTTCCGAAAGTGACCGGTGGGAAGCCGTCAGCAACGCCCCGGCCTGGGTCCAGTCGCTGGCGCGCAGCGCCTGGGCAAATGCCGTGACCCGGCCGATCTCGGTCACGACATGCCGCACCCGTTGCAAGAGTGAATCCGAAAGCATCCCGGCCGCCTGCGCCAGTTCGGCTTCGGTGACATCCCGCAATGTTGTCCGGTCGGGAAACAGGCGCTGGAGAACACTGAGTGCAGCTTCGCATTCCTGCCGGCGTGTGTTGTATTCCGAAGCCGCCAACTGGTGCTTCACGCCGCTGTCGGCCACCACCACGGCGCACTGGTTCGTGTCGAGCGGAATGAAGTCAAAAGCCAGCGAACGGCAGTCCAGCCAGACGGCATGCCCGGCGCGCCCGTGCGCCACCACGAACTGATCCATCAATCCGCAGCGCGTTCCGACGAAATCGTGCTCGGCCGCCTGTCCGGCGCGGGCGAGTGCCAGACGGTCAACTGTGTGTCCGGCCAGAGTGAGCAGGGCAAAGCCGACGGCGACTTCCAACGCGGCCGAGGAAGACAGTCCCACCCCGGTCGGGATGTCGCTTGTGATGAGCAGGTTCGCGCCGGTCAGGCGAAAACCGGCAGCTTCGAGGTGAAAGGCCGTTCCGGCAAGGTAATCGCGCCACGTGCTGGTACGCCGGCCGGGGGCATCAAGGTCAAGAACGTCTGTTTCCCCCAGGTCGTGGGCGATGACGTGCAGTTGCCGGTCAGAACGGGGACTGGCCCAGACCCACAGGCGCAACCCGATTGCCATCGGCAGTACGATGCCCGCGTTGTAATCCACGTGTTCGCCGATGAGGTTGACCCGTCCGGGAGCTGAAAAACACCGGCCGCCGACGCCAAACTGCTGCCGGAAGGTTTCCGCCGGGGTTGCCATTCACAGTACCCGCTGGATGAGCGCCCCACCGTCCACGGTTAACACCTGGCCGGTCATGTAGGATGCCTTGTCGGAGGCCAGAAACAGCGCGGCAAAGCCGATGTCATCCGGTTCGCCAATGCGTGGAATGGGCTGGGTGGCTTTGAGGCGGCGCATCAGGTCTTCGTTCTTCCAATAGAACTCGCTGAAGTCGGTGCGAACAAGACCCGGTGCCAGCGCGTTGACCCGAACGCCGTGGGGGCTGAATTCCTGCGCCCAGTTGCGCGTCATCATGATAAGTCCGGCTTTGGTGAAGCTGTACAGCAGTCCCTGATACTGCGGCTGAATGCCGGAAATGGACACGACGTTGATGATGGAGCCGCCGGTGCCGCGCTCGATCATCTTGGGCACGGTCAGCCGGATGAGCCGCAGCACAGACTTCACGTTGACATCCACCATTTTGTCGAGCATTTCGTCGGTCACATCGAGCGACGGCCCTTGGCCAATGTTCGTCACGCTGTTGTTGACGAGAATATCCACCGGGCCGAAAACCCTTTCTGTTTCGGCCACGAGGTTTTCGATGTCTTCCTTGCGTCCGACATGGCAGCCGACGCAGTGGATGCGTCCGGGCATGTCGGACAGCTCGGCGGCTGTCGCCTGAAGCACTTCCAGCTTGCGGCTGGCAATGACGACATTGGCGCCAGCCGCGACAAAATGCTTCGTGATGGATTTACCGATACCGCGGCCGCCGCCGGTGACGATGGCAACCTTGCCGGCAAGTGAGATGTCATTCAGGGCCATGGTGCACCAAACCTGTGTGTGGAGTGGAATGTCGCCAGTTTGCCGGGAACACGTGTGAAGCGCAATGCTGCCTGCGGGCTGGAAGTCCCTCTTTCAATGCCGGCTTGGAAGCCTGCGCTCCCGGTAATTGCCCCAGGGTCACATTGCCGTCCGTTGCCTTGCCGTTACGCTCCAGCGTGCACCGTTCGAGCCGGGCGGCAGCGCGCTCCAGCGCCCGGACGCCCGCCTGCCGGTTGTCTGCAATGCGGCTGTCATAGGCCCGGAGCTGGGCCTGCCCGGTAAGCCGGATGCCATCTCCGCCGTGTCCGATAATGTCACATTCAACGAGTTCCAGCCGGGCGCCATCGGTGGCGGCAAGACCATGGCCCGGACCGTCGTGCAGGCGGCTGCGGCGCAAAACAAGCCGCGTCTCCATCCCTTTCACGGCAACACCCTCGCCCGCCACAGCCGTCATCTGACTGTCCTCGATGGTGAGTGCGCCCCCGTCGAGTTGAACGGCCGGGGCGTTCTGGCTCCGCATGGTCAACCCGCGTACGACTTGTGAGCCAAGGCTCTGGCGCAGGCAGGGCGCATCATGTGAAGCAATAATGACGCTGCCAGCCGGACCATCGGCGACGAGTTCGATGTTTTTCGTCAGGACGACGGTTTCGCGGTACACGCCGGGACGAATGAGGATGCGCGTACCTGTCCGGGCTGACCGGATGGCTTCTGAAATCGTCGCAAATTCGCCGCCTGCCGGGGCCACAATCGTCTCGTTCGGCAGCATTCGCCACATGTCTTTGCCTTCAAAATACCGAATCGTCAGCCAGATGCCGGCCAGCATCAGAAAACTGATGAGTCCGATAACCAGTAGCGCCAGGCGGCCCGTGTGGCGTCCGGGCGGGGCGGCGGTGGCTGCCATCGCAAACGGACGGAGGGACGGTGACGACGTGCGCGCCGTGGTTTCCCGGGACAGCTCTTCGGCGCAGGCGGCCAGTTCTTCGGCCATCTGCTGCGCGGTGGCGTACTGCCGGCGGCGGTCGCGTTCGAGCGCATGGGCGACGATATGCCGCAGCCGCGCCGGAAGGCTGTGTGGAAGCGGGTCGGGATAGAGCGTCCGAATGGCCAGCAGCAGGTCGGCGCGGTTCTGGTGCGGAAACGGCAAGTCTCCGCTCAGCAGCTCGAACAGCAGTATGCCAGCCGCCCAGATGTCGTCCTGGGGCGTCGGCAGCGCGTCGAGCGCATGGGGAGAGACGTACGGCAGGTTGTCTGCCGGACGCGGGCGGACATGGCTGAAGCCGTAGCCCCGCAGGCGCACCTGTTCGCCATCGAGCGCCACGTAATCCGGGGCAAGTCGTCCGTGTACCTGCCCGTGTTCGTGCAACACCTGAAGCGCCGCCAGAAGCTGCCGGATGGTGTGGACAGCTTCTTCCGGCGTGAGCGGACGTGGACGTTCGGCCAGCGACACGGGCAGGTAGGGGCTGACGACGAACATCAGCGCGTCCATGGTCACGACATCCAGCACCGGAAGCAGGTTGGGGTGCGGGGGTAGCTTGGCCAGCTCGAACGCCAGGCGGGTCAACGGACTCGTCGCCGGTGTGTCCTGGAACACGTCAAGCCGGACGACAGCCTGATCTGAAAGGCCCTGTCCGCACCAGGCGGCATCGCCCACATCGGCTGGCAGCGGGGCATCGAGGCGGTAGTCGCCGATGACCTGACCGGGGCGTAAGGGCGGCACGTTGGCAGCAGGCTGGGACATGTGACATTACGCAAAACAGACGTTACCGACGCAGAAAGGCGATGTAGTCCTCTTCGGTGTCAATGTCGCATGCGCCTTTGGGAAAGGGCAACGTCGTCACCTCGTGGCGGTATTCCCGCAGGTAGCGTCGGGCGCCGATGTCGCCGTGTGCTCCAAGCAGCCGGTGACGCCAGACGTACCGGAAGAGTACCGGCACGCCGGGCGTCCCGGCATAGTCGCAGGCGGCCGCCGTGGCTTCGGGATGGTCGCGGAGAGCGTCCTGAAGCCGGTGAAGCTGTGTGACCGACACCAGCGGTTGGTCCGGGGCGAGGACGAAGAAGGTGGCTTCCGGCGGCCGGTTCGGGGGAAGTGCTGCGATGCCACAGCGCAACGAAGCGCCCAGCCCTTCCGCCCACTGTGGGTTGTCAATGAGTTCGACATCGGGGGCGCCGTCGGCGTCGGCGAGGTGGGCGCGGTAGCTTTCGGCATGGCCGCCAAGCACAACGAGGATGGGCGCAGCTTGAACCGCGCGCGCCAGACGGATGGCCCGTTGCAGGAGGGATTCGCCGTCAATGGACAGCAGAAGCTTGGGGTGTCCGCCCATCCGCCGCGCCGCGCCACCGGCCAGCAGGATGGCGGCACTGGGAAACCGTCCGGGCACGGCGCTCATGGCAACAGGGAAGAGGAGTCCGGCAGGGGCGTGTGAATTGGCGCCTGCCGGTGGCGGAGGAACTGGCCATTGCACCGGTTGGCAACGGCCAGAATTTCAGCCACGATGGAGACCGCCACTTCCACAGGCGTTTCCGCGCCGAGGTCGAGACCAACCGGAAAGTGCCAGGCTTCAACAATTTCTGGCGCGACCGGACAGCCTTCGTCCGCCAGTTCGGCCAGCATGCGTTCGGTGCGCCGCCGGGGACCCAGCAGGCCGACGTAGCGCGGTTGGACGGCGGCCAAACGGCGTACGATGGCTTTGTCGCTGGGGTAGTGATGGGTCATGACGACGACATGATCCTGCGCCCGCAGCGGGAGGTCATTGACCGTGGGCACCACGAGTACCTGCCGGGCGGTGGGGAAGCGTTCCGGCGTGGCCAGCGCGGGACGCCAGTCGGCCACAGTGACATACCAGCCGAGCCGGTCGGCGAGTTGTGCCAAGGGAAGTGCATCATCGCCAGCGCCCAGAATGGTCAGTTGGAGCGGCGCGGGCAGGAATTCGACAAAGGCTCTGAGACTGCCCTGCGCGGTGGTGTAGGTCATCTGCCGTGAGCGGCGTTCAGCCAGGCAGGTACGCAGTTCGAGGTGGAGTTGTCGGAGCCAGTCCGCCTGTTCAACCGGTGCACCGTCGGCTTCGGGGGTGTTGGCCGTGTGCAGCAGCCGAAAGCCGACGCGGCCGGCAAATCGGCCTTCGGCCTGGAAAATATGCGCCAGGGCGGCATCTTCGCCCGTGGTGCGGATCAGCGCCAGCAGGTCAAGGGGGTGATCGGGCTGGTGGGCATGGAAAGGCTCGATGTAGATGAGGGTTTCACCTTCACAACCCAGCGCCGGCCCCCACGTCGTATCCGTAGCGACATCGTGCAGGTCATAGCTTACCAGTTGCGCTTTGCCGCTGGCCAGAATCGCCTGCGCCCGCTCGATGAGGTCCGGTTCAAGGCAGCCGCCACTGATGTTGCCAACCGTCTCGCCTGTTTCAGCGATGAGCATGCGCGCCCCGGGCCGCCGGTAGAACGAGCCGGTAACGCTCACCACGGTGGCAAGTGCCAGACGGCACGGGGTCCGGGAGGTGAAACGGCGCAGCGCCAGCAGAAGCACATCGAGTTCAGACATCGTGGTATAAAAGGCTACGGCTGATGAAAAGGTTGTTCACCACTGGCTGAATGAACGGCGGTTGTTCGTGCTTTGTAACATGCCTGGGTTGTCACACTGAAATTTTTGAGTGCCGTATAACCTGCCAGCCGGAACCTTTTGCTGTCGGCAGCGACTACCAGCTTGCCAACCGTACCCACAACTGAAGGACTGGCTATGTCATCTGCGTCCGAGGAACTCGACAATCCGCTGTATGGCGACTTTGAGGATTACCTCGACGGCAAGCTGCCGCCGGCGCGCCACCGGGAAGTTGCCGACCTGCTGGCGCGTTCCGCGGCGGCGCGGGAAATGCTGGAAGAGCTGCGAACGGCGCGCAAGTGGTTGGAGGGAACGCACTGGGACGTGCCGGAGCCAAGCGGGTGGCCGTCGGCGGGGGAAATTCTGGCCCGTGCCGGCTGGCGTCCTGCGGCGTCGTTGCCGGCGGCCAAGCCTGACCGGTCAACCGGAAGATTTGCCGGGTGGCTGTCCGGGTGGATGCCCTGGCAATGGAATGTTCGTTCGCCGGTCTGGGTGTTTGGGGCCGCGGCAAGTGTGCTGTTGCTGGTTGGAGGCGGTTTGTGGTGGTGGGTTCTCAGCCCGTCGGCGCCGGATGAACTGGCACAGTCAAAGGCATCTGAAACTTCAGCGCCACCAACTTCTGAACTGCCAGCACAGCCAGGTGCGGCAACGGCCCGGCCGGAGGATGCCGCCCGTCCGGTACTGCCTGCCGAAGCCGCACCGGTTGGTGCTGCACCACAGAAAAAAGACCCGGCGGCATCGGTGCTGGAAGCGGCGTCGCCGGAGGGGAAATCAAAGCGTTCGGGGCCCTCAGCCGGTTCGTCCGGGACGGCGGAAGACCGGCAACGGGCGGGAGCTTTACGCGCGCCGGCGTTGCCGACAACACCGCCGGAACAGATGGCTGGACAGTCATCCGTGGCGGCTGCGCCATCAGCCGGAGATGAAACGGCGCACAAGGCAGAAGCGATGTCGGCGGAACGGCGGGAAGCCCGTCCGTTGGCCGCAGCTCCGCTGCCGGAGGCGGGTGCTGCGCCGTCTGTGGCCGGGCGGGCGTCCGGTGCTGGAGCCACCGACAGGGCCCGCGATGAAACGAAGGAAGCCCCAAGGGCAAAGCCGGGCTCGGCCGCCGATGCTCAGGGAGCAGCCGCCCCAGTCACGGCGTTGACCTTACGCCTGGTGGTGGCGAACCGGCGCGCGGCGCTGACTCAGGTGGCGACTGTGGCGCGTGAGTTTGGCGGCAGTGTACGGCTCGATGGTGAACAGGTGGCCGTGACCGTGCCGGCCGGGCAGGTCTCCGCTTGTGCCGTCCGGCTACGGGCGCGGGTGTCCGTGGCGACGGAAGGGGAAACGTTGCAGGTGACGATCCGGGAGCGTGAGTGAGGGGGGCGAGTGGCGAGTGGAGAGTAGCGAGTGGCGAGTGGCGAGTGGCGAGTAGTGAGTGTTGAACCTCCCCCGGCTGAAGCCGGAGGATTCTGGTTCTTGCTACGCGGCCGCTTGCGCGGCCGTTTCGCGTACCCAGTTCAGGGCTGGTTCATGCAGCCCGCCCGCTGGAGCATGAAGAACCAGCGGGCAGCACAGCCCATACCAATCCCGGACATTCATCGCAGCATTGGCATCGGCGTGCGCCTTGTATCCGCACCGTGTGCAGACGTAGGCATGTTTTTGACGTTTGTTGATCGCCCCGCACCGATGGCAGGTCTGGCTGGTGTAGTGCGGAGGTACCGCATCCACCGCCACGCCAGCAGCCAGGGCCTTGTAGCGCACAAACGTCTCCAACTGATAGAACGGCCAATAGTCCCGGTTCTGCCCCGCATCCGACCTGGTGTCTTTTCGCTGCCGGGCAGAAGCCCGAATGCCCGAGAGGTCCTCAAAGCGGATTCCTGCTTTGCAGCGCTTGGCCAGGGCAACCAGTTGCTTGCTCATCACGTGGTTCATATGCGTGACGATGCGCCGCTCCTTGTTCTCCAGCTTCCTGACCGCGCGGTGCTTGCCCGTGGCCTGCAGCATCTGTCTGCGCCTGGCAAACACCCGGCGCACATGCCGGATTTGCCGGGCTTTCCAGAACACAACCGGGCCATCGGGCGTTGCCGCCACTACGGGCACGTTCTGTCCGCGATCCACGCCGATCCAGCGGTCTCGTGGCTCCGCATCGGGAACTTCCATCGACACGGAGATGAGCACATACCAGATCCCGCGACGAGAACAAAACAGCTTGATATTGCCGGGCTTGGCCGAACCGTTCAGTATCGCCTCCAGGAGTTCCCGATGAGAGGCGACATGCACTTCAATCGGGATGCGCTTCCTGGTTCCCCGCAACAGTCCGAAGGACACGCTGAACGTGTCCCCGACACGGTGGAGCGTCCAGTTCTGGTTGTTTGTCTCAAGCGGCAGACGCCGAAAGTGCTTGGCCTTTGTCCTGGCGTTAGCATTACGAATGGTTTGGTTGATCCAGCCGCTGGCGATTTCGACATGAGTAAAGGAGCTGGTGGTGAGCTCTCTGCGCTCGGCCTTCGGCATGGCAAGGATTTGATTGGCAACCTCGGTGTTGAGGCACTCCAGCCGCGCAAACTCCTGCGCCTTGGCCTTGTTGAGGCGCAGAAACGGCAGCTTGAGGGTCTTGGTGAGTGTTGCCATGTTGAGATTATAATGTATCTTGCAAGCCCATGCAAGATCATGGAGAGGGGTGGCGCACAAAGCGCGCCCGCCATTCATCCTGCGACTAAAGTCGCAGGCTTTCTGGCGGAGGGTCTGTAAGTAGCGAGTGGCGAGTGGGGGGTGGCGAATAGCGAATAGGGAATAGCGAATAGCTGATGGGGAAAGGAACGATGCGAGCAGATAACGGAGAGCTGGCTGGTTCGTTCGTATGTTTCTATCCTTTTTTCACTTTCCATTTCTCAGTCTCCATTTTCCATTCCCCATTCGCTATTCGCCACTCGCCACTCGCTACTCGCCACTCGCTACTCGCCATGTTTCACCGTGAGGCGGACACCAACAATGGCAATGTCATCGAGTTGGGCTTCTGTGCCGCGAAAGAGATGGATTTCCCGTGAGAGGGCTTCGGCCTGCCTGGCGGCTGGCAGGCTGGCTATTTGCTGTAGCTTCTGCCCGGTTCGGCGCGAACCATAGCGTTCACCGGTGGGGTTTTTCTGGTCGGTGAAACCATCGGTCAGCAGGTACAGCATGGTTCCGTCAGCGTAGTCAACCTCGTGGTGGGTGAAGGTCCGGTATGCCTCGCGTTGGCGTCCGCCGATGGATTTCGTATCGCCTTTGATGGTGGTGAGTTCACCGGCCGGCGTCATGAGGTAAGCGCGAAGGGCCGCGCCGGAAAAGCAGAGCCGGCCAGTCGCGCGTTCGATGCGGCACAGTCCGATGTCCATGCCGTCCTGGGCGGTTTTGGTGTCACCGTCCTGCTGCAGGGCGCGGCGAATGCCAAGGTGGAGCTGTTCCAGAATGAGAGCCGGTTCAGTCACACCTTCCTGAATGAGTCGATCGAGCAGTGTGATGCCGATCATGGACATCAGCGCGCCCGGTACGCCGTGCCCGGTGCAGTCGCCGACGGCCAGAAGCACCGTATCGGCGTCGAGGTTACGCAACCATTGACATACTCCCCTGCCTAAAGGCAGGGGATTCTTGTTCTTGGTTCTGCGAGCGCACTTACTTCATCAGGTTGCCCCTCTAAAGCAGCGGTGCATCTCTCCCCAAGCGTTCCCTCTTTCGAGGCAGTTCCCTTTTGCCCAAAGGTACTGTTTTGCCACTCCATTCCCAAGATGCTTAGTCCCTTCTTGAGGATGTTCAAAGCCGCATTCTGGTCTCTGTCTGATTCAAATCCACATTTAGGACAACTATGGGTTCTGGTGGATAGGGTTTTTACTACCCTATGCCCACAGTTACTACAGTCCTGTGTGGTGTACTGCGGCGGTACGCTGACGACTGCCTTGTCCCAAACCTTGCCGTAGTAGTCCAGCCACGCAGTGAATTGAGACCAGCCAGCATCATGAATGGATTTGGCAAGATGATGATTTTTGACCAGGTTCTTCACCTGCAAGTCTTCATACGCCACGACATCGTGAGATGCCACCACGCACCGTGCCTGCTTAATTGCCCAGTCTTTACGCTGGCGTTGGACTTTCAGATGCACTTTGCCCAGTCGCTTTCTTTGCTTGTGGTAGTTCTTGGATTGAGATTTTGCCCTCTTCTTGAACTTCCGACTTAATCTGCGCTGGTGTTGCTTTAACCTTCTTTCACTACGCCTCAAAAACTTAGGATACTCTACAGGGTTGCCGTTCTGGTCGGTGTGGAAAGCCTTTACGCCCAAGTCAATGCCAATAACATTGCCTGTGTATGCTCCCTGCTCTTTGCGCTCCACATCCAGGCAGAACTGAGCATAGTACCCATCTGCCCTGCGTATCACCCGCACCCGATTGATTTTGGAGTTCAGGATATGGTGTCTTGCCTCACCATTGCAGTACAGAGCAAAAGCACCAGCATTGAAGCCATCAGTGAAGGTGATAGACATTCCATCTCCTGACAGCTTCCAGCCAGATACCTTGTATTCCACAGAACGGCAATGCTTCCTGAACTTGGGATACCCTTTCTTGACCGCCTTGTTTCTGCAGTTGGTATGGAACCGGGAAATGGAAGCCCAAGCCCGTTCTGCACTTGCCTGCCTTGCCGCTGAGTTTAACTTCCTGGCAAAGTCAAACTCTTTGGCCAGGTCTTTGCAGTGGGCATAGAGAACAGCTTTGTTTACACTCTTGTTGTCCATCCAGTACCGCACACATTTGTTTCTGACAAACTGTGCGGTACGGATGGCTTCATCCAGAGCCTGATACTGCTCTGCTGTCCCGTTGAGTAGCTTGGCTTCCATTACTCTCATACTGCTATTTTATCACAGGTTTGGCTTGATAAAACAGCGTGCGCCTTATATCCCTGCCCTAAAGTGCAGGGCTTTACGGCGTTTTTTCGGTAAAAGTCTCCCGAGACAATATCGCGCGGCAGATACACCACGAAGGCATCGGTGAGTGTTGTGGTGAGTTGTCCGGCACGTGGCAGCAGCGCCCGTTGGATGCGCTCGGCGTAGCGGATGCTCTCAAGCATCTCGGCGTTTTTGCGTTCGATTTCATCGCGCTGGCCGCGTAGTGCTTCCTGTTGTTGGTAAATTTCAGCCGTACGCGCCGCCACGGTCTGTTCGA
This sequence comes from Chloracidobacterium sp. N, assembly GCF_018304765.1. Lineage (NCBI taxonomy): Bacteria > Pseudomonadati > Acidobacteriota > Blastocatellia > Chloracidobacteriales > Chloracidobacteriaceae > Chloracidobacterium > Candidatus Chloracidobacterium aggregatum. The sequence goes on along the minus strand of NZ_CP072643.1, from coordinate 278,468 downwards.
GGCGGAGGGCCAGCCGGCGCAGCGCCGCGAGCCGCCACCGAACGCCTCCGGCAATGAGACTGAGCGCCAGCAGGAGGTAGCCGGCATAGGCGAGGCGGGTACGGTACCAGGGCGCGGGAATGGAAAACCTGACTTCAGCCACATTCGCGCTGGCCACACCGTCGCGGTTGAAAGCGCGCATGCGGAAGGTGTACGTGCCGGGGGGCAGACCGCTGAAATAAGCCGTCCGCCGTGAGCCGGCGGCTTGCCAGTCCTGACTGAGACCGCTGAGCTGATAGGCAAAGGTCACCTGCTTGGGCAGGATAAAACTGAGACCCATGTATGGATTTCAACGGTTTGGGTGTGCACGGGCAGCACCGGAGACAGGTTTTCCAAGGATTGCCCATCGGCCAGCAGCCGTTCGATGGTCACGGGTGGCGGCGAAGCGTTGTAAGGCAGTGTGACTGGGTTGAGGATGGCGATCCCGTTGGTCGTGGGAAACCACAGGCTTCCATCGGCGGCCCGGCAGCCGGCGGGCTGGCGGCTGCCGTTGCCTTCCTGGTCGCGCATGCCGTCGGACGGGCCAAACACGCGACATGTGACGCGGGGTTGCCGTTTTTCGGCGCAGGCAATGATTTCAGCCCGTGGGACGGTGAAAATTCCCAGATTGCTGGACATCCAGAAGCGATCCTGATCGTCCACCAGAATGACGTGAATGTTGTCGTCGAACAGTCCCTGCCGGGTCGTGATGGCGGTGAACCGGTGGTTGGCGAAGTGAACCAGTCCGCCGGCCGTGCCAAACCAGAGAATGCCCTGTGAGTCGTGGTAGAGGTATTTGACGTTGGGGTTGGGCAGTCCGTCCGCCACACCGTAAAGGGTGAAGCGTCCCTGCCGCTGGCAGACCAGCCCGCGATTGGTGCCGATCCACAGGTTGCCATCCCGGTCACGTCCGATGAACAGTACCTGGGCGTCGGGAACGGGGTAGCCTTCGTTTGTTCCCATCCGGGTGAACTTGCCTCCGGCAAAGCGGCAGAGTGTCGTGCCGGCGCCAATCAGCAGGCTGCCGTCGGGTTCCTCGTGGATGACGCGCACGGGGAGTCCGCTCAGTCCGTTGGCTGGTCGGTAGGTGGTGAAACGGTTGCCTTCCTTGCGGGTCAGTCCGGTGGAGGAGCCGAGCCACAGCGCGCCGGTATGGTCTTCACACAGCGCCAGGACGTCGTCACCCGGCAGCCCCGGCCGGCCCGACTTTCCCGGACGCTGGCCCCAGGTAGCCGTCACTTTGCCCTGTTCGATACGTGACAGCCCGCCTTCGCTCGTGCCGACCCAGATCACTCCCGCCCGGTCCTGCAGGATGGGGTAGGTATAGGTTCCCAAAAGTCCTTCGGGTTCGCCCAGAGGGGTCACGGCCCCGTCGTGGAAGCAGTACAACCCGCGTCCCGTTCCCACCCAGAGTTCGCCTTCGCGTCCGGTCAGGAGACAGAGGGACATTTCGTGGACGCCGAAGGTCACAGTGTCCGTTCCGGGATGGGGGGGCGGTGTGAACACGTCAATGGTTTCGCCACGGCAGCGGATCAGTCCCTGGGTGTAGGTGCTTACCCAGAGGTTGCCGTCGGGGTCTTCGCAGATGTCCGTTACCGGGCTGGTGACTTTGGTGGGGATGCAGCGGGTGGATGATGGGGGGCGGTAGAGCAGTCCGGTCTGGGTGCCAATCCAGAGGCATCCGGCCTGGTCTTCGTACAGCGCCTGGATACTGTGGTCGGTCAGTTCTGTGGTTTCGATCCGTCCCTGCTGGAAGCGGGCCAGTCCGCTGGTCGTGCCGATCCAGAGTATGCCCTGGCGGTCAAAGCGCAGGGCGCCGATTTTGGTACTGGGCAGTCCGGCGGTGTAGTGGGTAAATCGCTGCCCGTCGAACGCCACCAGTCCGTTCATGGTGCCGGCCCAGAGCGTCCCGGATGGGTCTATGGTGAGGGCATTGATGATGTCATCGGGAAGACCGTCATCCATTCCGAAGCGTTGCCAGCGTCCCTGGTCATACCGGAACAGTCCGCCGCCACGGACGCCGCCACTGCTGAAGAAGCGGTCACCTCCGGTGCCGATCCAGAGGGTGCCGGACGGGGCTTCGCACAGGACGGTGATGCGGTTGTTGTTGAGGATGGGAGTGTTCTGGCGATTGAAGGTGGTGAAGTGGATGCCGTCGAAACGTGCCAGACCTTCGTGGGTGCCGACCCAGATGTAGCCGTCGCGGGTTTGCGTGATGGTGAAGATGGCGTTGAGGGGGAGTCCGTCATTGGCGAACCAGACCTGGCGGACGTATTGCGTCAGGACTTTGTTTGGGTCGAGGGCGTAGGCTCCGGGGGTGTTGCACAGCAGGATGATGAGGCAGAACAGCCAGCGGGGCATACGTTGGGTGGTGCGATGAGGGCCGGGGTGGCGGGGCGTGTGATGGTGGCATTGAATAATCTACCGGTTGTTCTTGTCCTGTCCAGCACGCTGCGGTTTCCTGCCGAAAGCCGCCCGAACCGCCGTTGGAACTACCGGTTGTTCTTGTCCTGTCCAGCACGCTGCGGTACTGGTGGATTGCCTGGCCCGCCGGGTTTCGCCGGTTAGGGACAGGGGAGGGGAACTGCTGGTCGGTCAATTTGTTTGGCGATGTGGTGTTGTCAGGCAAAAGCAATCTCTCAAGATTGCTTTTGCCTGACAACGCCTTGTGGGTGATCAACATTTCTCAGCATCAGAGAGTTTCATACATCTACCATTCGCCATTCGCCGGTCTTAAGTGATCAACGCCTTTCGGCATCAAAGATTTTTGCACCAGACCATGCGCCGGTCGGCGTTCCGCCGACAATCGTGATCAACGCCTTTCGGCATCAAAGATTTTTGCACAAAAAGCCTTCGAGTTTTCCACTTCGGGGCTGTGCCTGTGATCAACGCCTTTCGGCATCAAAGATTTTTGCACGAGGAGCTTCGTATCGTCTGCGAAGCGGTATTTTCGGTGATCAACGCCTTTCGGCATCAAAGATTTTTGCACCTGATTGACGCACTGGTGCTGCCGTAATGGACGAAATGTGATCAACGCCTTTCGGCATCAAAGATTTTTGCACGCGTAGCCAAGCCGGGCACGGATTTCCAGGAGGGCATGTGATCAACGCCTTTCGGCATCAAAGATTTTTGCACGGACTCCCATTGCCAGCCCCCATTTGACCGACGTGTCAGTGATCAACGCCTTTCGGCATCAAAGATTTTTGCACTTCCGTCACGTCATCAGTGCTGTCGGATGTTTTTACGTGATCAACGCCTTTCGGCATCAAAGATTTTTGCACACAACCTGCGAGCGGAATCCTACTGGGTTCTGGCTGAAGTGATCAACGCCTTTCGGCATCAAAGATTTTTGCACATTGTCGGCTCGGACGTTTTCTATTCACGCTTTGTGTGATCAACGCCTTTCGGCATCAAAGATTTTTGCACCGCCTCGAATTAATCAGCGGCGGCACAATCGACGGGTGATCAACGCCTTTCGGCATCAAAGATTTTTGCACGATAGCGTTGCTCTGCCATTTGACGACGGGCGAATGGTGTGATCAACGCCTTTCGGCATCAAAGATTTTTGCACAAGCGGTAAAATCCCCTTCAATTGTAACCCGCAACTGTGATCAACGCCTTTCGGCATCAAAGATTTTTGCACCTAACCTGTCAATCAACGCGGCACACGCCGTCAGGTGATCAACGCCTTTCGGCATCAAAGATTTTTGCACGTATAGGTGGAAACCGGTACGTAGGCTGTCGTTTTGTGATCAACGCCTTTCGGCATCAAAGATTTTTGCACGCGCGCGTCAACAGACGCAGATGCGCAAAGTGTTCGTGATCAACGCCTTTCGGCATCAAAGATTTTTGCACCTTTGATGAAGGGCGCGAAGATAGCGTTGCTCTGGTGATCAACGCCTTTCGGCATCAAAGATTTTTGCACCTACCCCGCTGATAAGAATAGCGCAACGCCGCAAGTTGTGATCAACGCCTTTCGGCATCAAAGATTTTTGCACCACCTTTTTGCCACCGAGCCTGCCGGCATCTTAACAGTGATCAACGCCTTTCGGCATCAAAGATTTTTGCACTGCAGATGGCCGGGCGCGGATTACGCCCGAAGTCCCAGTGATCAACGCCTTTCGGCATCAAAGATTTTTGCACCTGTGCGCAGCTTCAGGCGTGATTCACCAGTGTCCGGATGTGATCAACGCCTTTCGGCATCAAAGATTTTTGCACGACGATTCTTTCTCCCGCCGCGCCCATCAGGTGGTGTGATCAACGCCTTTCGGCATCAAAGATTTTTGCACAGCTTGCCCACTTGCTCCCGGACGGAGTTGAAGGCGGTGATCAACGCCTTTCGGCATCAAAGATTTTTGCACCTGTCTAGGGCCTTCCAAGAGGGGCTAGGCAGCGGGTGATCAACGCCTTTCGGCATCAAAGATTTTTGCACCGTGTCTTCTTCGCCATCGTCCTCAACGGGAAAGTGTGATCAACGCCTTTCGGCATCAAAGATTTTTGCACGATGGGCGCGGCGGGTGAGAGAATCGTGATTAACGTGATCAACGCCTTTCGGCATCAAAGATTTTTGCACCTATTCTGCCAGAAAAAGTAACAGCACAGTGCGAGGTGATCAACGCCTTTCGGCATCAAAGATTTTTGCACCGCTACTCTTGCTTTCGATTGTTTCCAGGGTTGCGTGATCAACGCCTTTCGGCATCAAAGATTTTTGCACGACCATCCGTACCTGACACGTAAGCGCGTCAAGCCTGTGATCAACGCCTTTCGGCATCAAAGATTTTTGCACTGGTGGGTTGACGAGTTGCCGTTCTAGCCCCGCCCGTGATCAACGCCTTTCGGCATCAAAGATTTTTGCACACAACACCGCGTCAACGTGACGCAGGATCATATCGGGTGATCAACGCCTTTCGGCATCAAAGATTTTTGCACAGCCTTCCATCCGGCGATTTCACTTCCAGCGCTGTCGTGATCAACGCCTTTCGGCATCAAAGATTTTTGCACCGCGCGCTCGTGCTCGATTGAAACCGAGACCAATATGTGATCAACGCCTTTCGGCATCAAAGATTTTTGCACGTTCTCATCGCGCAACACCGCGCCCTTCAGCGTAAAGTGATCAACGCCTTTCGGCATCAAAGATTTTTGCACAAACGGCTGCCCGCCCCAAAGAAAAGTCAGGTCGGGGTGATCAACGCCTTTCGGCATCAAAGATTTTTGCACAAAAGCGGCACAGGACACTACCTGTCTGTCCAGTAGTGATCAACGCCTTTCGGCATCAAAGATTTTTGCACACTCCACCAAACAACTGGCAAGTCCTGCTGGACGCGGTGATCAACGCCTTTCGGCATCAAAGATTTTTGCACCCCGTACTGGGTTTTGCGCCACCGCGCCGACGTAATGTGATCAACGCCTTTCGGCATCAAAGATTTTTGCACTGCAGAACCAGTGAGGAAGAAAGCCTGGGGAAAAAGTGATCAACGCCTTTCGGCATCAAAGATTTTTGCACTGTACAGCGCCAGCGTAGGGCGAAAAGAGCTTGGCGTGATCAACGCCTTTCGGCATCAAAGATTTTTGCACTTTCGTAGATATGCGCCTTTTGCGCTTGCGTCAATCCGTGATCAACGCCTTTCGGCATCAAAGATTTTTGCACGTAGCTGGAAAAAACCAAAAATCAAACCGGTTTTAGTGATCAACGCCTTTCGGCATCAAAGATTTTTGCACAAAGCCCTATAAGCGATTTTAGCGCCACCGGCAGGGTGATCAACGCCTTTCGGCATCAAAGATTTTTGCACCCGCCAAGCTCGAACAAAATCCGGTTCCGGCGGTCTGTGATCAACGCCTTTCGGCATCAAAGATTTTTGCACACTCCCCTGCTGCCCCCAAGCAAGCCCAGCGCGTGCGTGATCAACGCCTTTCGGCATCAAAGATTTTTGCACAATACAGGCGCAGCGTGCCGCCGCGGCAAGCGCAATTCGGGTGATCAACGCCTTTCGGCATCAAAGATTTTTGCACCGCGCGCCCCGACCACTGGGCGCAGGTGCAGCTTTAGTGATCAACGCCTTTCGGCATCAAAGATTTTTGCACCGCCCGGTGAGCGACACCGAGGCGGACGACCCGCGGTGATCAACGCCTTTCGGCATCAAAGATTTTTGCACCAGTGTAAAGCCCGGCGGGCGCGTCAAGAAGCTCGGTGTGATCAACGCCTTTCGGCATCAAAGATTTTTGCACAATCTCGCCCGTCTGGAGTTGCTTGGCGAGTTCGCGGTGATCAACGCCTTTCGGCATCAAAGATTTTTGCACTCAGCGTTGGATCAGCCGCCGCCACAAGATATTGTGGTGATCAACGCCTTTCGGCATCAAAGATTTTTGCACCTGATGCGCCCGGTGTGCGGCGGCAGATAGTTCACCGTGATCAACGCCTTTCGGCATCAAAGATTTTTGCACCACTGAAGCCAAGCGCGTCTTAGGGATTGCAGAAGTGATCAACGCCTTTCGGCATCAAAGATTTTTGCACAATATCAGCCTACAGGCTTGCCGCCCAAAATGCGCGTGATCAACGCCTTTCGGCATCAAAGATTTTTGCACTTTATTGACCGCACCAAGCAATACAAGGATTCTGTGTGATCAACGCCTTTCGGCATCAAAGATTTTTGCACTCAAATCCTGTGGTAAGGACGTTGGCGTTGGTCAAGTGATCAACGCCTTTCGGCATCAAAGATTTTTGCACCAGCACGATCCACCGCTGGATGGCTTCCACCGGCGGGTGATCAACGCCTTTCGGCATCAAAGATTTTTGCACCAGATCCACCGTAAACCCTACGCGCTCGTTTGACGCGGGTGATCAACGCCTTTCGGCATCAAAGATTTTTGCACGCAGCGCACCCGACGGCCCGCTGGCTGTTTCTCAGTGATCAACGCCTTTCGGCATCAAAGATTTTTGCACCGGACAGGAAAAAAAGAAAAAAAGGAGGAGGAAACGTGATCAACGCCTTTCGGCATCAAAGATTTTTGCACACCCTGACCCGCTGTTTTCCCCACACCAGGGTTAGTGATCAACGCCTTTCGGCATCAAAGATTTTTGCACCGGCGGCGGCGGCACGCCAGGACTCGTAGGAAGCAAGTGATCAACGCCTTTCGGCATCAAAGATTTTTGCACCGCTCCGTCACGGCATTGTCACCTTCCGGCAGCCCAGGTGATCAACGCCTTTCGGCATCAAAGATTTTTGCACGACTTCGACTTCTTCCTCGTCAATAAAGAATTGTACAAGGTGATCAACGCCTTTCGGCATCAAAGATTTTTGCACGACCGTGCCGGGCTGGGAAAGGAAAAAGAAACTTGTGATCAACGCCTTTCGGCATCAAAGATTTTTGCACCTATTTTGGGGCGATATGGCGCTGTCGCTACGCCGGTGATCAACGCCTTTCGGCATCAAAGATTTTTGCACTTTCGTAGATGTGCGCCTTTTGCGCCTGCGTGATGTGATCAACGCCTTTCGGCATCAAAGATTTTTGCACCTCCACGGCGTTGCGCACAGCAAGCAAGGTGTCAAGTGATCAACGCCTTTCGGCATCAAAGATTTTTGCACCCGCCAAGTGGCTGGAAAATGTCCCTATGGAGAAGTGATCAACGCCTTTCGGCATCAAAGATTTTTGCACCGTAACGCGCAAGCCGCTTTCGACGCGCGCTGGCGGTGATCAACGCCTTTCGGCATCAAAGATTTTTGCACATTGACCTGACGTTGAGTTTGTACTGGAGGGTGTGTGATCAACGCCTTTCGGCATCAAAGATTTTTGCACGTAGCTGGAAAAAACTAAAAACCAAACCTGCTTTAGTGATCAACGCCTTTCGGCATCAAAGATTTTTGCACCAGCGCGGGATTTCGCCCGACAGCGCTGACGTGTAGTGATCAACGCCTTTCGGCATCAAAGATTTTTGCACGACAGCTTAACAGCGATAGAGGGCATCAGCCGCGGTGATCAACGCCTTTCGGCATCAAAGATTTTTGCACGCTAGGATTTCGGCAGGCTCGGCGGTAGATAATTTCAGTGATCAACGCCTTTCGGCATCAAAGATTTTTGCACAAGGTTCTGTTCAATGAGTTCCTTGACGTGGGTGAGGTGATCAACGCCTTTCGGCATCAAAGATTTTTGCACCCGGAAGCTACTTGCACGATTTCCTCTGGCGCGTGTGATCAACGCCTTTCGGCATCAAAGATTTTTGCACATTCCCACGCCGGCAACCCTGAATCCAGCGGCCAGTGATCAACGCCTTTCGGCATCAAAGATTTTTGCACTTTGACGACACGCGCTCAGGGGCGCAGGCTGTCGTTGAGTGATCAACGCCTTTCGGCATCAAAGATTTTTGCACGGCTGAGTACTACCAGACTTATTCCGACTATAAGTAGTGATCAACGCCTTTCGGCATCAAAGATTTTTGCACCGTTTCGGGCGCGTTGGGAAGTCACGTATCGCGCTGTGATCAACGCCTTTCGGCATCAAAGATTTTTGCACTGCTTTGCGCAACAACAAGGACGCCGCCAGCCCAGGTGATCAACGCCTTTCGGCATCAAAGATTTTTGCACACTTCGCGATAGACAGTCACCACAACGCCTTGCGATTCGTGATCAACGCCTTTCGGCATCAAAGATTTTTGCACCGGTAGCTGGAAAAATGGAAAACGAAATTCGAGTTTAGTGATCAACGCCTTTCGGCATCAAAGATTTTTGCACCGGTGATAACCTGCCCCCGTTTCGCCGTCCGGGTGTGACGTGATCAACGCCTTTCGGCATCAAAGATTTTTGCACGACTGGAGCTGGGATGACCGGCGGGAGACCGCCTTGTGATCAACGCCTTTCGGCATCAAAGATTTTTGCACTGCGGCGCGAGCAGCCCGTCCACGCGGTTTGTCCCAGGTGATCAACGCCTTTCGGCATCAAAGATTTTTGCACGAGGCTTGCGTGGTCGCCAGCCCCACACGGCGTAAGTGATCAACGCCTTTCGGCATCAAAGATTTTTGCACGTCAGCCACCGGCGCAAGCACTGGCGCGCCGTCGGGTGATCAACGCCTTTCGGCATCAAAGATTTTTGCACTTATCACCGTCCGGCTGGATATTCTCTGTCTGCGGAAGTGATCAACGCCTTTCGGCATCAAAGATTTTTGCACCGCCAAACTGCTGTGGCGCAAGTAGCCCGTCCACGCGATTGTGATCAACGCCTTTCGGCATCAAAGATTTTTGCACCTTCCACTGGCGTCCCCAAGCATCCCAGCCCAGAGTGATCAACGCCTTTCGGCATCAAAGATTTTTGCACCCTGTGGCTATCTGCACGATTTCCTCCGGCGCGTGTGATCAACGCCTTTCGGCATCAAAGATTTTTGCACAAACGCGCCGAGACCGATATTGAACGCCAAGCTGACGTGATCAACGCCTTTCGGCATCAAAGATTTTTGCACTGCGCGCCGTGAAGTTTCCCTGCGGCACGTTCAGGTGATCAACGCCTTTCGGCATCAAAGATTTTTGCACTCCGGGAATTCTTCCTCAAACTTTTCAGGCGTCATCGTGATCAACGCCTTTCGGCATCAAAGATTTTTGCACCCGCCTGCCGCGTTGCTGTCAGACGCAACCGGCGGTGATCAACGCCTTTCGGCATCAAAGATTTTTGCACTGCGCGCCCCGACCACTGGGCGCAAGTACAGCTCTAGTGATCAACGCCTTTCGGCATCAAAGATTTTTGCACTCTTACGGCAGCTACGAAGACGGCGGCGACGTATCAGTGATCAACGCCTTTCGGCATCAAAGATTTTTGCACCCGGAAGCTACTTGAACAATCTCCTCCGGCGCGTGTGATCAACGCCTTTCGGCATCAAAGATTTTTGCACCAGTTCGCCGGTTCGTCGCACAGTACGGCGTGACAGTGATCAACGCCTTTCGGCATCAAAGATTTTTGCACGAATCGCGCGGATTTCTTGGGGCAATTGGAAGCCCGGGTGATCAACGCCTTTCGGCATCAAAGATTTTTGCACCTCCACAAGTTCTTTATGCTGCGCATCAGTCATTTGTGATCAACGCCTTTCGGCATCAAAGATTTTTGCACCGGCAATCGGGACAGACGGGAGTGGACGGCGGGAGGTGATCAACGCCTTTCGGCATCAAAGATTTTTGCACAATCTTTCCAAGAATGAATCGGCGTACCTTGCGCTGTGATCAACGCCTTTCGGCATCAAAGATTTTTGCACGACGCGCCTTTTATTGCGCACTCGCCGTTTCTGCGTGATCAACGCCTTTCGGCATCAAAGATTTTTGCACCCGTATAAAGCCCAGCGGGCGTGTCAAAAAACTCGGTGTGATCAACGCCTTTCGGCATCAAAGATTTTTGCACTCGCCCCGGCAATTACCACCAAGCCGGGACGTGCAAGTGATCAACGCCTTTCGGCATCAAAGATTTTTGCACCGTTGGAAAAAATGACGCCGGACGAAATCCGCGCGCGGTGATCAACGCCTTTCGGCATCAAAGATTTTTGCACATTCGTTCTTTGCCGCCGGCGCTGTCGGGAAAAAACCGCGTGATCAACGCCTTTCGGCATCAAAGATTTTTGCACTGCCGAAGCGCGTGCGGTAATACGTCCCGTTGACGTGATCAACGCCTTTCGGCATCAAAGATTTTTGCACTTTATGGGCGGTGGTGCAGCCGTTGTTGGCGCGCGAGGTGATCAACGCCTTTCGGCATCAAAGATTTTTGCACACTTCGACGGTTCGTTTCTTCGCCAACTCGTCAGAAGGTGATCAACGCCTTTCGGCATCAAAGATTTTTGCACCGAAGAACTCCAGCAGCGCGGCATTGAAGCCGCGTGGTGATCAACGCCTTTCGGCATCAAAGATTTTTGCACCGTAACTTGGCTGAAATTGACGCGGGGGACGTAAGTGATCAACGCCTTTCGGCATCAAAGATTTTTGCACACCACGAGCCGCCGAACTGCTGTGGCGCAAGCAGTCGTGATCAACGCCTTTCGGCATCAAAGATTTTTGCACTTTGCCCAGTTCGGCTCGAAGGCGAAGACAGGCGCGCTGTGATCAACGCCTTTCGGCATCAAAGATTTTTGCACAGAGTACCAAAACTAACGCCCGAACAATGGGACGAGTGATCAACGCCTTTCGGCATCAAAGATTTTTGCACCGCCCGAACAAACTCGGCTCGCGCGTAGGGCGTGTAGTGATCAACGCCTTTCGGCATCAAAGATTTTTGCACTCTTTCGCTCGCGCTCATGCCGTTTTCATACGCGCTGTGATCAACGCCTTTCGGCATCAAAGATTTTTGCACTAGCGCAGCCTACAAGCTCGCGGATACGGCTGACCAGGTGATCAACGCCTTTCGGCATCAAAGATTTTTGCACCAGTGCCGGGATTGACCAGAATCGTCGTGCCGTCCAGTGATCAACGCCTTTCGGCATCAAAGATTTTTGCACGGTCGTTGGTTTTGGGGCGCAGCAACGCCGAAATCAGTGATCAACGCCTTTCGGCATCAAAGATTTTTGCACATCAGGTGGAAGCCGAGGGGTTGGGTGCGTCATAGTGATCAACGCCTTTCGGCATCAAAGATTTTTGCACCCGGGACGCGCCTCGCGCACGCACACGCACACGCGCGGTGATCAACGCCTTTCGGCATCAAAGATTTTTGCACCGCCCAGTTCGGCTCGAATGGGAAAACCGGCGCGGTGTGATCAACGCCTTTCGGCATCAAAGATTTTTGCACGTGTACTCCAGGGTTGGAACGTAAGCCCGTACCTTGTGATCAACGCCTTTCGGCATCAAAGATTTTTGCACAGCGGCGGGGAAAAGATTGCCGGTGGATCGGTAATGTGATCAACGCCTTTCGGCATCAAAGATTTTTGCACCGACTTCTGGCGCGCGCGCGGAGACCAGTTTTCGCGTGATCAACGCCTTTCGGCATCAAAGATTTTTGCACCACACACCCCCCCTCTCCAACTCCGGGACTACCAAGTGATCAACGCCTTTCGGCATCAAAGATTTTTGCACCCCAGCAGCGTGGCAGGCAGTGTGAAACTTATGCAGTGATCAACGCCTTTCGGCATCAAAGATTTTTGCACTTGTCCGGCTGTCTAGTGGGAAGTACACTGTCGAAAGTGATCAACGCCTTTCGGCATCAAAGATTTTTGCACTCCACTGTAACTTTTCTGCGATTAGGTGTTGACACGTGATCAACGCCTTTCGGCATCAAAGATTTTTGCACGAGAAGCGGAACAGCAAAGACCCACGCCAGGCGTAGTGATCAACGCCTTTCGGCATCAAAGATTTTTGCACTGAAGCGTTCCCGAACAGCCCAACGGAACGCCAGCGTGATCAACGCCTTTCGGCATCAAAGATTTTTGCACCGCGCGCCTGTGTTAACGATAGTCTCAATGACCGGTGATCAACGCCTTTCGGCATCAAAGATTTTTGCACCCAGCCGATCAATCAACGCCGCACACGCCGTGAGGTGATCAACGCCTTTCGGCATCAAAGATTTTTGCACAGCGCCCCCAAACGGTAAGCACTGGCCACATAAAACTGCTTCTTGCTCAAGCACCTGAACCGGAAAGGCGGCAAGCCGCCTCCCGTCTGCCGGGTAATGCCCGTAACTCCTGCAAAATAAAGCACGCTGGCCCATTCAAGCAAGTCTTCCCCACATTCAGGCAGGAAAAGCGTTCGCTTCAAAGGACTTACCAGACACTCACCGGCAAAGCATCCTGTCCACACCGACATGCGTGAATCCGCCCGCCTACAGGATTTCAATCCGCTTGCGTTCTTCATCCCAGGAAGTTTTGGTTGAGGTGTCAACCACACGCCTTGCGCAGCCGGGACACAAATGAATGACCAGTAAATCATCTTCACTCGTCATCAGCTTTGCCAAATCAAAACGCAACTGCTCAAGGTCAGTTTTGGTGCAATACATGCGGAAGACGGAAAATTGTACCCTTTCCGCATTCCCCTTGACGCGCTCATAAACTTTGCGCCACCGCTTTGGATCGCGTACGTCATAGCTGACGAGATACCACCGCCTTTCTCCCATAACTCTGCCCCCCCCCTTGAGGCGGTCTCAGCGCAACCGCATTCTGGCAAACAAGCCCGGCGCCCCAGTCCACTCCTTTTCAAGCAGACGGGCTTCAAGTTCAATCGTGCGCTGGTACGAAAGCGAGTAACGCAAGACCGGATGCTGCCAGCTTTCCTGCTTCCGTTCCTCATACAAGGCAATGGCTTTGCGCTTTCCTTCCAGCGAAAGCCAAACCTTGTGTGGCGTAACAACGAAGTCTTCCGTGGCGTCCCACTGTTTGCGGTTGATTGACGCAACAACCGGCATATCCGCCAGCGGTACGCGAAACAGCTCCATCAGGTCGAGCGCCAGTGGATGCGCGGCACTCCGGGGCGTGTGCAAAAAGCCAAACGAGGGTTCCAGCCCGACGGCGATCAAGGCTGCCAGGCAATCCTTGTAAACAAGGGCATAGAAAAAGCTCAGCAGCGCATTGACCCGGTCGCGTGGCGGACGCCGATTGCGTCCCACAAACTCAAAACCTGCCGGGCTGCCCCGTTCACCAGGGGAAGTGCGGATGAGCGATGCAAAAGCCGCAAAGTAGGCCTGCCCGGCCGATCCTTCATAGCCCCGAATCTCATCCGGTTCTGTCGCTCTGGAAATCTGCGCCAGGGCATGGCGCATCTGTGTCAGGTGTTGTTCCAGTTCCGGCTCGCGTCCAGCTTCAGTTGCCGTAGGTCGCGTCGCCCGCAGGACATAACGTATCTGGTTCTCGACCTTTGCCATGGCCAGACGCCGGGCCAGTCCAAGGCAAAAATCCGGGTCAGACATGGCTGCATACTGCCGGTGCCGCCGCTGTACGCCGGGTGTCCCGCCACGAAAACTGCCGACGACATTCCCGCCTCCGGTCAACCAGTGGATGGCAACGTCATTGGCGGCGCAGTAGTGAATCGCCTGGGTCGTTATCTGTACCGCCCCATGCAGGATGACCGCGCCAACGTCTTTGCCGGGAAACCTGACGGGAACCCGTCCGGGAATCTCAACAACCAGCTCTTCGGCGGAGCGTTCAACGCGCGTACCCGGTTCGGTGATATGCAGGATGCGCCGCTCATCCCGTTCAGGAAACAGGCGTCTTACCTTGGCATCTTCTGGTTCGACTTCATCAGGGACGGCGTTCACCGTCATGACGGCCAGCCGATCCTCTTCCGGCAGGCATATCGGTGCCAAGGCACAGTGGCGGCACAGCCGCGCATCAGATGTGACCGGCGGACGTTCGAGGTGTTGGCGGAGTTCGGCGGCACGCGCAACCGCCGCGCGAAGCTCCCGGCGGGCCGCGTCATCAAACGGGACGCGGACTGTCACATTGTCGGCGTGATACCGGATGCGTCCTTCCAGAATGGTCTTCCCGGTGGCTTCCTCCAGCAGGGCGCAATAGGCAATGACCTGAAGCCGATCTGACGGCCAGGCCGCGCGCCGGTTGGATTTCCCCTTCTTGTGCTCGTAGGCAACGAGTGACCCATCCCGGTAGCGCACGGCATCCACCTTGCCGCGAATGCCCCACCGCTCGCTTTCCATTTCGTAGGTCAGGGTTTCAATCCCTTCACTGATGTCCTGCAGGTGGACACGGCGGCCCTCATAGACGCGCTCATTGGCAAGACGAATCTCCTCGACTTCTTCCAGGTAGAAAAGACGCTCACAATAGGCCAGTGCATGCAGTGCCATGACGCGCGTCAGTGGCACGACATCATCCGGTGTTCCCATACTGTCCTCCCAGGTCGTAAGCCGGTTTTCAGCGCCTTGCGGCATCACAGATGTGTTTGCTTCCGCGTTTACGCAGGCGGCCGGATGACCGTCCAGTACGCTTCCAGAGGCGGCTCGGTTGGAGTGACAGGCTCACGCTCCAGTTCGTAGCGTTGCCATCGGGTATGACGCGATCCGACGTGATCAACCCACACCGGCAACTCCAGCGATCCTTCCTGGCTTGGCTTCAGCCGGTGCCAGTCCCCGGTTGGCTCTTGGACAAGGCAGATGTCGTTGACGGCATCATCGCTGAGTCCAAGGCTCAGAACGCCGTAGCGGGTGATCGTCTCCGGTGTTTCCAGGGCTTCCCGCAGACGCATTTCAAGCCTTGGCTCCGGGTTGGTTTCCTGCGCCGAGTCCACCCAGCACAGAAACGCGATGTCGCACAGGGTTTCAATGTAGTCCGGTCTATTCCCCTGTTTAGACTGTTTTGATGCTTCGCCGTACTTGTAACGGCTCAGCTTGCGCAACGTCTGGGCTACACGGGGAAAAGGCGAATGACGCCGGCTTCCGTCGCGGTAACTTCCACTGAAGGCCAGGGACAGACGGACGCCCGCATGCCGACGACGGAAACCTTCGCCCACAAGCGACAGCAACATGCCGTACACCGTGGCCGGCGGCGGCAGCGGATAGGTTTCGGCCAGCGACCGTGCGTAGGACTTGCGAAAGCTTCCATAGGGCACTTCAACGTGAAGTGTGAGCATGGGCGCTCACCTCCCTTCGGCAAGAACGGCAAAGGCTTTGTCCCGTCGGGCGATGCGCCGCCGGGCCTCATCCGCCGCCTTGCGGATGCCATCGAGTACCGTCACGCCCAGTTCCTTCAGCTTTTTCCCCTCATCGGTATGTGACAACTCGCCCCCGATGATGAGTTCTTCTGCCGGGATGTCCCCGCTTGCGACGCGCCGGATGAGCCGGGCGACGGTGTATGTGCGCCCTTCTTCATCGTGCTCAAAGCAGTTCTGGATTCTGGAAGCATGGGTAGAGGTGACGCGAAAAACAATCGAGGCCGGCGAAAAGTCATAGTAAAACCGCGCGTGGTTGCCGGCGACCGGAGGCGGTTCGATGAGCGCGTCAATGAGGTGGCCAATGTTCTGCTTGTCAAGGACATCATTGAGGTTGAGGGCAATGCTGTACTGGTACTCCGTCGTGTGCATCTCGGCGTTGTAGAGCGACAGCTTGCCCTTTTCCTTCACCCCACTGACGCAGTTGAAGGACAGCTCACCCCGGTATGGGCGCAGCGACACCGCACGCCCGACGGCCAGTGGGCTGGTGCGCTTCGTTACCGTCCCTTTTTTCTTCTTGCCGGACTTTGCTGTTGATCCCGGCTCGGCTTCTTCATCATCACGTTCAGCCTGGGCGGCGGCAGCATCCATAAAGCCCATCAGATCGTCGTCAATGAAGGGCGTTCGGCTGCCCCAGTACGTCCGCTTTTCGTCGGCATAGATCAGCCTGTCGCCGTCATAGCGCCGGTTGACAGGAAGCCCGGCGAGCTGAAAGTGGTGGCGCAGTGCAAAGCGGATGGCTTCGGCCGAAATGCTGGTGTGCACATCATCCTGATGAAACACCTTCTGGAGGGTTGTGGTGTTGCCGAGGTTGTCACCGCGATTGTTGGCAGCAACAGCCTCGCCGGTGAGAATCGTGGCGTACAGGTAGTGGGTCGTCATGCGTCAATGCCTCCTTCACTAAGGTTGTCTTCCCTGCCCATATAGCTGACGAGGGCAAATAGAAGCAGGTTTTGGAATCGCTCGAAGTTGCGGGGGTTGAAGATGAATTCGCGCACGCGCGCTGCGTTGCGCTTCATGCCAGCCAGCGCCGCACCTTTGGTGGCATCGGCGCAGAAGCGGAGAAACCATCCGGCAAGGGCTTCAGCGGTCTTGGCCCGCAGGATGGCGTTGCGGGTACGTTCGCGCTCGCGCTCGACAAGGGCGGTGAAGTCACTGCCTTCCCGTTGCGCGCGTTCGCTGAGGGCGCCCATGGTCATCCGCCAGGCTTCGTGAAAGATGGCGATGATGGCCTGGTCGTCCTCGTCTTTGATGGCCTTGGTCATGGCGGCCAGTCCTCCTTTTTGGAAAGTGAGTTGTTCAAAATCCTTTTTTTCCTGGCAACGCTGGATGAAGTCAGCGCACCAGTGCCGTTCTGCGGCAAGGTTGGCGGCAATGAGTTCCGGCAGCGGGTTGGGCGAAGCAGGAAAGGCTTCGCCCCTGGCCGAGGTCAACAGCCGCCCCTTACCGAAATGCTGAAGCGCTGCGCGGAAGACCTCGATTTCGGGGTACTCGGCGCCCAACCGCACGACAAGGCTGCGGTTGATCTGGTTTCTGTCCCAAGCCACTTTGCCCATCGCCACGGCCAGGCAGCCGGACACACTGCGCCCGAATTCCTCCGTGAGATTGCCGGCTTCAAGGGCAAGAAGGAAGCGCAGCGCTGCTTCCTCGGCGCCTCCGGCGATGCGGCCGGGATAACCATTCGTCAGAAAGTTGGCACCGCGGGCCGCTATCTGGCGCAGGTTGCGGGCGAAACTTTTCAGGTTTTTGACATCGGGAATGACAAGACAATACTGCGCCCTGCTTTCGTGGCGGTACGAGCGCAGCAGAAAGACTGCTGAACCGACCATCAGGTAAAGCAGAAGCAGCACTTCTTCGGGGGGACCTTCAAGCTCACTGGCGCCCGTCATCGCCCCCGGCACAACCGACTGGGGAATCAAGGCCACAGGTGGCAAGGGGGCTTGATCGTCGTCGCCCAAAAGACCTGTTCCCTGAGCTTTCTGGTGGGCATAGGAGTTAACTGCCTTGTAGGTAAGCAGATACTCCTGTTCTTCACCTTCCACTTGCACCTTCAGTGTCCGGGGTGTTTTTTCACCTGGGCGCATCTTGTTGTGTTGCAGGAAAGTCCCGCACAGTCCCGTATGGATGGCCAGCCGCAGGCCATCCCGGTCGGTCTCGATGCCATGTCCGGGCAGGTCAATGAGTCTGTCCGGTGTCAGCCGGAATGAAGCTTCCAGCAGGCGGCGAATGAACTGCCGGTCGGACAACTCCTTGTCCCACCAGATTTCGACTTTGCCCGCATCAACTTCGGCCGCGATCCCTTCCGGCTTCAGGCGGGGATTCTTCTTCCAGGCTTCTATGGTCGCGGCCAGACCGCCCAGTGCCGCCCGGTGATAGACCGTGAAGTTCGGGTTTCCGAGTTCATAGACTAGAGGATTTGGCAGTTGGTAGCCGGTTGTGCGCTGACCCATCTTGCTCCGGTTCCTTTCTTTGTCTCTGGGTTGAAGTCGTACGCCACCCGTTCGGCCGGCGCGAGGCGACGGCTTCCCACCGTTCCCCACCGCAGAACTTCGGGCCGAAACGGGATGGCAACCTCGTGCTCGATGAGCCAGTCGCGGCCTGGCTCCGACTGGCCGTACGCTTTCCAGTCAGCTTCGAGGATGACGTTGACCGTGTAGCCTTCGCTGCGCGTCATGCCGGGACGGGTTTCCCACCCCCCCGAAACAAAACACGCCGCTTTCCAGGCCTGCTCAACATCGAAGTCTTTTCCCGGTGAGAGGCTTCCAAAGGCGTCAGCCAAGTCGCGCTGACTCAGGGGTTTCTCAAGGGCCAGCAGATGTGCAAGCCAACCTTCGGCAGTGGCAATATCTTCTGCTTCATAAGGCAGCGCCGGGTTATCCCTTTCGTTTGCTTGCGGCGGAAGAGGGCAGACGAGGACGGGCCTGGGAGGCTGGGGATGCTGTGGCGTTGACCGGCGGTTGGCCCGCCCCATGCGCTGGATGAGCGCCGGGACGGAGGCAATGTCGGTGATGAGCAGATCAGCCGACAGGTCAAGGGACATTTCGGCCACCTGGGTTGTGACCAGAATCTGGGCATCTTTACCCTTGAACTTCCCGATGACGTAGTGGTGCAGCCGGCTGCGGTCCTTGTAGCGAAACCGCGAGTGATAGACGTTGACCTCGACCTGTGGAAAACGCTTCCGGCAGTCCGCGTAGGTTTCGTTGGCCCATTCGACGCGGTTCCGCACCCAGAGCACCTTGCCGCCCTGCGCGATACAGTCGGCGACGGCCTGCCAGACTTCTTCCGGGCTGCTGGGATAACGGAGTTTATAGCGGGGAAGCTGTTCGTATTCCGCCGGGCCGGCAACGATCTGCAAATCCGGGCGAACCTTTTGCAGCGCCGCCAGCCGGTGCTGGGGCAGGGAGGCCGTCATCAGCAACACCGGCTGCCGTGGAAAGAACCGCAGGAACGCCAGCAGATGCCCAAACAGCCGGTCATCAAAGGCATGGATTTCATCAAAGACAATCGCACTCAGGGCAATGGCCGGGAAGGCATAGAGTGACCGGCGGGCGTTGGCCATCAGTCCAAGCACGGTGTCGGCCGTGGTGACGACCAGCGGGGTGTCCCACAGGGACAACGCCTCGATTTTGTCCCGCAGGTCGTCGAGGGCGCGCTGGGCGGCACGCTCGGCGTTGCTGGCGTCCACATCGGATTCCTGGTCGGCCGTTTCCGCCAGAGCTTTCAGGTCAACGGTCGAACGTGAGTGGGTCAGCGCGGCCGAAAGTCCCGCTTCGAGGGCGTAGTCCTTGAAGTGCTCGGTCGTCGTCCCAGTGGTCGGCAGGCAGAAAAAGAGCCGGAAGTTGGTTTGCCCGGTGCGCCGTTGCCACGCCTGCGCCCACAGGTAGGCCGCCAGACTCTTGCCGGAACCACAGCCGGCGCAGGCCAGTGTGACAAAACGTTCCGAAGCGGCCACCTCGCACTGAAAGGGACGAAAAGCAAAGCCGGGCGGAAGTTGGGGTGCGTCGGAAGGGCGCGGCTGCCCGGTGGCCTTCCACGCCCATTCGCCGATGAGCTGATCAAAATCCGCTGCCTTGAGTCCGACCTGTCCCAAGGTTTGGCGGACAAAAGTATCCAGCGAGTAATTGGCAGCGCTTTGTCCCTGGGCGGCGACGGCGCTGGCGGCCACATCCGCTGCAATGCCAAGCGCCTTCATCACCGCCAGGCGCTTTGACCATTCCGGGGCAAGCTGCTCCCGGAGGCCATCAAAATCTTCTTTCAGGTCCTGCAGGGCGCGCCGTGCTGAAACCGCATTTGGGTTGCGGTTGTCCGGAGCAATGATGAGCGGTGCGGAGAACGTTGGGGGAAGCGTTTGCGTCCCCAGGCTCTGGCCAAGCTCAATGAGCATCTGCTGGAAGTCGGGATGATTCAGCCAGACTGTCAGTGCGGGCGCTGCGGAAGCCTGGGTGTCGCAATCAAACTTGCGGTGATGGCCCATGGCCGCCCAGAGGGCAAGCACAAACCAGTCACCCAGAGCCGGTTCGAGACATTCGCGCAGTGCTTTGTTTTGCCAGAGCAGCAGACCGGAAAGGGTCTCGTGGCGCAGGAGCTGGATGAGTTGCGGCGCTTTCGTCACCATTGCCTGAAAATGGCTGTTGGCTTTGCCAAGGTCTTCAAACCAACCCACGGCAGCCATGGCCTTTTTGAAGGCTTCAATGTCGGTTTCGGTAAGTCCGGCGCGCTCCAGGACAAGTCGGCCAATGACTTCCACCAGCGCCGTGCAGGCTTGCGCCACATCGCGGTTGTGCTGAAGGAGCAGGGCGTAGTCCGGCGGTTGCTGCGGAAACTTCGTTTGTGGGTACGACTTTGCCAGTAGGTACCTGGGAAGTGCGGTGCTCACGGCTGTCCCTCCTTTCGCGGAACAAAAAAGCCACAGCCCATCTTGCGGCGACCGCCGAGGCCGGCCGCCTGCAACGTCACCGAAGCCTCCGGGTCAAGACCCGAAATGGACAGGGCATAGCCGACGAGATGCCGTCCGTGAACCGTGAACGTACGGCGGGCGCCACGTGCAACCTGTCCGTTGATGCCGAGTACCGCAAGCTGCCGAGCAATTTCGACATCAAAGCGGGCTTCATCCTGCCCATTTCTGGTCGTCACCAGATGGGCATAGAGCGTGGATGCCGGCCGGAGTGTGTGGATGCTGGGCACACCGAGGCGCAGACGGCAGCCGCCCACGTCGAGCGTCCGCCCGGCCAACGCCAGAAAACCGGCGAGTCGGTCGGCCGGGGTACGTATCACCAGCCGACTCCAGTCCTGGAGCAGCAGGTTGTTGCCGTTGGCATAGAGTCCCCGGATGGGTGCCATCCGGACGGCGGTATCATCGTGAAGCCACGGCAGAAGATGGGACAGGGCGGCATAGAGCAGGTAGCCGTGATCCACCGGCAGGCGTTCGCCGGACAGGTAAAAACGCATTTCAACGATGGGGCTGTCGGTCATGACGTACTCCTTGGACAATGGTTCAGAGGCATCACCTCCAGGCCGGGACAGAAAACCTGTCTGACCTGAACTCAGGCATACAGTTTCAAAAGAGCTTCGGCTTCCGTACGCAGCATGGTGCGAAGCTGCTCCGGGGCAATGACGCGCACCCGTGCGCCATACTGCAAAACCCACTGCCGGACGCCTTCCAGCGCCCCGACCTGCATCGTCACCCGCAATCCGCCATCGGGCAGGTCGGTGTAGTGCGCCGTTTTGTGAACCTTGCTTTGCTGACGAATCCAGCGCGCCTGATAGGCGTCAAACTCCACGACGACTTCGTAGGTCTGATCTTCTCCACGAATCATCCCGAAGCCACGGTTCAGATAGGTTTCGATGTCAAAGCCGGTCGGCGGCTCGAAGGTTTCATCAAGCAGTTCGGCCGCACGGACACGTCCCAGGTGAAAGTCGAGCACTTTTTGACGCAGGTGGTCGAAGGCGATGACATACCACTCAGCTTTGGCGCTGTGCAGGCGCAGAGGATTGACCGTGCGCGTTTTGGTCTCACCCGAAGACTGGGTGAAATAGGTCATCCGTACCGCGCGACGTTGCTCAATGGCCTTGGCAAACAGTGCGAGATACGTTTGATCAACGGGGCTGGTCGGCAATGGCTCAACGGATTGCAGGGTCATCAGGTGGTTCAGGTCCACGGAGACCGTTTCGGTCAGCGTCTGTATGACCTTGGTGAGCGCCTCGGTGATGCCAGCGGCGGCCTGTCCGCCGTAGGCCTGGGCCAGCCGCTCGGCCATGAGAATCGCTGCAATTTCGCCTTCCGTCAGCGTCATCCACGGCAGCGAATGAACCGGCTCGGTGTAGTGAAATCCCCGCTGCTGCGCGCAGTACTTCAGTGGCAACTGGAAGCGGTCGCGCATAAAATCTATGGTTTCCTGTGCTGTCTTGCGTGAAATACCGAAGTGTTCGGCAATACGCCTGGTATTCGGAAACCGGCCCGCCTGGATTTCACGGTGAATCCATGTCAGACGTTCGAGTTGGCGAAGGTGTGTGCGTTGTTTGGAGTTCATACTGGTCAGTGTCACAGCGGGTAGTGTACGAGGGGTGATCCCACGAATAACGTGTGACCACCGAGCACCCGAAAAAAATTGTTTTGTGTCAGATGCTTCGCCGTTTGCCTGTCTCCAGTTGCCAGCCCGATGCCGGACCGCCGGGCCGTCTGGATTCAACAGAAGATGATGGATGAGACCCTGGCCAACCATCTGGCCGCGCTGCTTGCCGGCCGCCTGAGTGAAGCGGAAACCGATGCGCTGCTGGCATCGTTGACGCCCGATACCGCAACGTTCGAGCAATTCACCACGCTCATTGCAGCCGTCCGCGCCACGGCCTGCCCACTGCCGGAGCTGGCTGAGCCGGTCTTTGACTGCTGCGGCACGGGCGGCAGCGGTCGGCCGCACTTCAATGTCTCAACCACGGTGGCTTTCGTCTTGGCGGCCGGGGGCGTGCGCGTGGTCAAGTTCGGCAACCGCGCTGCCACCAGTACGAGCGGGAGCTTTGACCTGCTCGAACAGCTCGGCGTCCCGGTCGAGTATCCGCCGGAGCGGCTTCCGCGCCTGCTCGCTGCCACCAACCTGGCGTTTCTCTACGCACCTCAGTGTTACCCGGCGCTCAAGGCTGTGGCGGCGGCGCGGCGGCGGTTCGGGCGTCCGACCCTTTTCAACTACATCGGCCCGCTGCTGCATCCCCTGCATCCCGGCCGGCGCGTCATGGGGGTGTCGCACCCACGCATGCAGGCGTTCATTGCCCAGTGGCTAGCGACCGACCCACGAACACACCGGGCGGTCGTGGTGCGCGGCCACGAAAACCGGGACGAACTGACGCCGGTCGGGACTTCCGTCATGTATGAGGTAACACCTTGGCGGATTGACAAGCGACCCTGGACACCGCCCGACCTGCCGTGCGATGTGGAAGCTCAGCCCTACACACCAGAGGCCAATCTGCGGCAGTTCCGGGACATCGTGACGGGACGGGATACCGTTTCGGCCGATTACCACAGCGTACGGCTCAATGCCGGTCTTGGGTTTGTGGCCGCCGGACGGACGGAAACGCTGGCTGACGGTGCCGCCTGCGCGGCCGAACTTCTCGCCGGCGGAGAGGTTCAGCGCCAGGTGGCAACCTTTTTGGCGCACGTGCACAGGTGAAAGCGTTTGCTCTTGTGGGCGTGGGGCCGTAACCTTCCCGCCTGTGATGGCCCCCGTCACGACCGTCCGTCACAAGGGAGGCACGTCGCTTATGTTGCGTCTGCCTACGCGCGAGGCCGTCCTGTCTGAGCTGGATGCGCTCATGCAACAGGGCGCTTTACTGTACCAGGCTACGGCCAATGGCAATGTTCGGGTACTGGCGGGGCTGCTCGGCCCGGCCTACCGTGGTCTGATTCAAAAACGCGGCAAACGGGAAGACACCACGGCGTTGCCGGTGGGGTATCCGGCCAACTTCGACTGGCGTTACGAACGCAATCAGCCCGAAATTCGTCGCCTGACCGAAGCTGCCAAAACCGCCCAGTGGAATGCCACCACCGATCTGGACTGGAAGCGTCCTGTCGATCCGTTTCATCCCGACACGGTGCTGCTGCCGGAGAAGTTTCACCCGGCCTACTGGCTTCCGCTCTGGTCAAAGCTGACCGAACATGAGCGCCAGGTGCAGCTCCACGCGCTGACAAGCTGGCTGCTCAGCCAGTTTCTGCACGGCGAACAGGGGGCGCTCTACGCGGCGGCGCTGACCACCACGGCCGTGCCGTGGCTCGATGCCAAGCTCTACGGCGGCACGCAGGTGATGGATGAAAGCCGTCACGTCGAGGCGTTTCACACCTATCTGACGACGAAGCTGGAAAAGCTCTACGACATCAACGACAACCTCTACGTCGTCATTGACGCCCTGATGACGGATTCGCGCTGGGACGTGAAGTTCCTGGGGATGCAAATCATGATCGAGGGGCTGGCCCTGGGGGCTTTCACCACGTTGCGCCAGTTGTCGGGCGAGCCGCTGCTACGCGACATGCTCAAAATGGTCATCACGGATGAAGCCCGCCACGTCCACTTCGGGGTGCTGGCGCTGGGCGAGTTCTACCTTCGGGAGGTCAGTGAACGTGAGCGCCGGGACCGTGAAGACTGGGCGTTTGAAATGGCCGTGCTGCTGCGCAACCGGTTCCTTCTGCACGAAATCTACGATGAGCACTTTGCCCATCGCCTGCGCCGTGCGCAGTGGAACCGGCTGGTGCTCCACTCGGACATGATGGCCATGTTCCGGCGGACGATGTTTCGCCGCATCATTCCCAATCTCAAACGGATTGGGCTGCTCAGCGACCGCATTCGTCCGCACTACGCACAACTGGGACTGCTGGCCTTTGAGCACGAACGTCCGGCGACGGAACTCACGGCCGCCGACCTTCTGGAAGACACCGTGTGAACCTTCCACACCACAGTCTCAGCCACATCGGCCGTTGATGGGGTGGGGTCCGGGCTTACAGCGTGATGACGTAGTCGGGTGGATTTCCGGCCAAAGCCGCATAGAGCTGCGGAAAACACCCGGCTACGACGCCTTCAACCAGCCCCTTGGCTTTGACCTGTCCCTTGCCGCACTGCTCGAAGTTGCCTTCAGCCAGGTTGCGGCGCACCGCGCACTGGTCACACACCATCAGCAGGATGCCCTGTTCCTTGGCGAGGCGCGCCAGCCGCTCACCCACAGGGTCACCCTGCCGGAGGCAGAACAAGTTGTCATCAAAAAACATCATTCCGACGACCTGTGCGCCGTGTTCTCCGTCTTCGAGCTGCGGCAGGATCATCGTCGCCAGTTTGAAGGTGCTGGCCATGTCGGTGGCAAAGACGTAGGCAACTTTCATGAGCGTGCTCCAGAGTACGGGTGTGTTTTGTGTTCAGGAAAAATACGATTTTATACGCAGTCAGGCAAGAGGTCGCGCCGTCTGTGGCTGGCCGCGAACTGGGCAGCTAAAGGCGGGGTGTCTGGTAAACCAGTTCGCGCAGCCCGGTTTCAAAGTCCACCCGGGGTGAATACCCAAGAAGACGACTGGCTTTGGTGATGTCGGCGCAGGAGTGGGCGATGTCGCCGGGCCGTGGTGCAGCGTGGATAGGGTTAAGGTCGGTCCCAAACAGCGCATTGAGCTGCTGCACAAGCCTCTGAAGGGAAATCTGCCGTCCGCAGGCGATGTTGAACACTTCGCCTTGGAAGCGCCCCGGAGCGTTCATAGCCAGCAGGTTGGCCTGCACAACGTTGGCAATCGGGGTGAAGTCCCGCGTGGCTGTCCCGTCGCCGTAAATCGTAGGCGGTTCACCGCGCGCCATGACCTGCACAAACCGGGCGATGACGCCGGCATACTGATTGTTTGGGTCCTGGCGCGGCCCAAAGACATTGAAGTACCGCAGGCACAGCGTATCCATGCCGCTCAAAGCCGCGTAGGCGGCCATGTAGCCTTCTCCGGCCAGCTTGGTTGCCGCGTAGGGACTCAGCGGCCGTGGCGGCATGGTCTCCACCTTGGGAAGAGTTGGTGTGTCGCCGTAGATGCTCGATGAAGAGGCGTAAATGACGCGCCTGACGCTGCCGGCCCGGGCTGCGGCAGCGAGCAGCGTCAGGGTGGCGACTTCGCCGCAGCGTTGGGAGGTGAACGGGTCCTGGACGGAGCGGGGCACACTGGGCAGCGCTGCCTCGTGGAAAATGACTTCCACGCCGGCTACAGCCTGCTGCGCCGTTGCCGGGTCTTCCAGCGCGCCTTCGATGAACTCAACCTCGGCCGCGACAGCCGCCAGATTGTGCCGAAAGCCGGTGATGAGGTTGTCCACGACCCGGACGCGATGGCCGTCCCGGACGAGCCGTTCGACCAGATGGCTGCCGATGAAGCCGGCGCCGCCGGTGACGAGACAGCGGATGCTCATCGCCGCCTCCCGATGACAGCATAGAGGGGATCACCAGTGCCGGGGCTGCGGTCAAGGGTGTGAATGTTGTCCCAGACGCCAGCCGCCTGAAAGAAATTCTCGACCAGCCGACAGCGCCCGGCATCGTCGAGCATCAGCCAGATGGCAATCGCCTTGGTGGGAAAACAGCGGTTGGAAAAGGTGACGACCAGCGGCCCGCCCGGACGCAGGACCCGCCCGATGTCGCGCAGTACGGCCACCGGATCGGTGAGATAGTCAATGGAAACGCACAGACCGGCGGCATCGAAACTGGCGTCGGCGAGGGGCAGGACCGGGTTGGTATTCAGATCGTGAACGAACCAAGCCGTCAGCCGGGGATTGGCGGCCAGCTCGGCGGCATTCATCCCAATGCCGGTGACCTGGCGATAGGTTACTTCTTCCGGCAGGTGGCTGACCCAGCTTGAACAGACATCGAGGATGTCGCCGCCGGAAGGAAAATACTCACGGTAAAGCTGCGTGACAGCAGCGATGGCTCCGGCGTCAATGTGGGTGACGAAGCGCGGCAGGCTGTAGAACCGGGCGTCCGGCGTTTCGTCCCAGCGTCGGAAGGCATCAGGTGGCAGGTGCAGGGGATGACGCATGGACTCCGGCTACAGGGAAAGGCTGATGATTTCGACGACCGGCCGCTCGAACGTACCGGTGACACGGACCGGAATCATCTGCCGCTCACTCAATGTTCCAAAGAAGGGGAGCCGGCTGGCGCTGCGTCCCGTAACGAAGTTCAGCGGGAAGCGCAGGTCGAAGTTAATCTGCGCCGGGCGCTCGGCCAGGGAAATCGCACCCTGTCCAAAAATCTGGCGGTCTTCCGCGAGGGTGCAGGTGAGTCCGTCGAGCCTGACCGTGGTGCCTTCCAGGGCAAAGCGGAAGACGAGTTCACGGAAGGACAGCCCTTCGCTGGTTGAGGGCAGCCCGGAGTCCGTTCCCAGCAGGCGTTCCTGCACAGGGCCCAGGTCGAAGTTGCCCAGACGCATGGGCAGCGCGGTGGGCGCAAGCGTACGTCCAATGGCTCCCGGCCGGAAGCGGGGGAAGTGTCCGTCACGCAGATCGCCATCGCCGGAGCCGGACAGTCCCTCGAAGTTTCGTGTCTCGTAGCGGTACTGTCCCGCGATGTCGAGCCGGAACGTCCCCTGACCGGTCACGGCTGCCGTTTCCGGGGGGGAAGCCAGTGTTTCGGTTGCAATGTCGGTCAGGCGGCCGGTGATGGCAAAGCCCAGCCGTTCCGGGGCAAAGGTCAGGCGTACGGCGCTGGCTTCGAGTGTCCCGTTGAGCCAGTCGGCTGTGGTCTGGCGCAGCGTCACCTCGCGTCCCTGCACACGTCCTTCGGTGTTCAGGCGCTCGAACCGGAAGGGCGTGTCGGGCCACGACAGGCGGCTGTTCTGAACAGTCAACTGCTCGATGGTGAACAGCTCTGCATTGGTGTCAGTCGGCGTGTCGTCAGCGGCAAGGCGCAGCGTCAGTCCCAGGTGATGGAAAACCCGGTGTGACGGCGCAGACAGGCTTGCGGCCAGATGGGGCGCGGCCAGATGGGGGGCGGCTGGATGGGGTGCGGCTGGCGCAGGGGACGGCCGCCACTGGCCGGACGGCCCGGCAGCCGTGCTGGTTGGAAGCTGCAAGTCCGCTTCGACCAGGTGCAGGTGGGTAAAGGTCGGGCGGCGGCGGAACAGGTTGAGCCAGCCGATGCCAAACTCGCCCTGCCGGATGGTGCCCGTCAGACGGGCGTCCGGGCGCTGCTGCCCCAGGGTGACATTTTCGACGACAATCGTCAGCGGCAGAAATGAGGTGGCCTGGGCGCTGGCCACCTGAACTGGCGTGCCGAGCGCCCGGCTCAGAAGCTGCTCCAGTCGGGGAATGAGCCACCCGGACGGGATGAGACGGGGCGCGACAAAAAGCAGCAACAGCAGTCCCGCTGCGGCCGCGGCTACGGCTCCCAGCAAAAGCGGCCATCGGCGCCGCCGGGACGGAGCGTGGGCGTTTCCTCTGGCAGCGGTCATGACGTTTCGACCTCGGCTTTCAACTGCTGAAGCGCCAGGGCGGCGGCTGCCTGCTCGGCGGCTTTGCGGCTTGGCCCGCGCCCTTCGCCCAGCCGTTGCCCTTCGATGGTGACGACGACGTGAAACGTCGGCTGGTGGGACTGCCCTTCGACGGCAATGGTTTCGTAGCAGGGAAGCGGGCGCCGGTGCAGACGGAGCCAGTCCTGAAGCGCCGTCTTGGCGTCGAGTGCGGCAATGTGGGCAAAGTCGAGCGCCGCGACCTCAGCGGCGAAAATACGCCGTACGGCGGCGGTGGCGGCAGTGATGCCGCCATCGAGATAAAGGGCTGCCACGACGGCCTCGAAGGCATTTTCCAGAAGCGTCGTCTTGTGGCGTCCGCCCTGTTGCTCCTCATTGCGGCCGAGGCGGAGGGCTTCACCCAACCCGATGCGCTCGGCGGCCTGGGCCAGTTGGGCGGAAGCCACGAGGTGCCCCTTGGCCTTGGCCAGATCACCTTCGCTGGCGGCAGGGAACCGCTCGACGAGCCACGCACAGATGATGAACCCCAGTACGGCATCGCCAAGGAATTCGAGGCGTTCGTTGTGGGGGGTGGGTGGGTGCTCCAGGGCGTAGGAGCGGTGGGTCAGCGCCTCGGCAAGCCGTTCACGGCATGCAAACCGGTGGCCCAGCCGGGTTTCAAGCTGGGCCATGAGGTGTTCAAAGGTCTGGTGGCCACGTTTTGGCATGAGGTGGATGATGGGGTTGGGTGTCAGCGAAGGTTGGACAGGATGCGGGCGTTCAACGGTTGCTTCCGGTGTCCACGGTTGAAAGATACTTCTCGATCCCGGCCACAAGGGGTGGGAGTCCCTGCTGCACCGTTTTCCAGAGGATATCCAGGTTGATGTCGAAATAGGCATGCACAAGGCGATGTCGCATACCGATGATGCCGTTCCACGGCAGGTCAGGTATTTCGGCTCTTACCGTGGGAGCCATCTGATACGCTGCCTCGCCAATGATTTCAATGGCCTTGACCAGCGCCCAGACAAGCTGACGATCGCTGTCGAGGTCAATACGCTGCTTTCCGTGAACAAAGCGCAGCGCTTCGTGAGCGGCGTCCAGCCTGTGGCGAAGCCGGATCAGGTCATTCGGTTGCATATTGCAACGCAGCTTCCCTGAGAACCTGGTTCCGAAAATAGGGACTCAGGTCTTCCGGAGTACGCAGATCAACCCGGCGTCCTCCCAACATGGCTGATAATTCCTGCTCCATTCCCACAATGTCGAAGAGGGTTGGAACCCGGTCAGGCTCGAACTCGACCAACACATCAATGTCGCTGTCCGGTCTGAAGTCTTCCCGCAGGACCGAGCCAAAAAACGCCAGTTGCCGGATACCCCGCTGGCGGCAGAATTCTGCAATGCGCTCACGGGAGACAGCCAAGTGCCTCATCATCCGACTTTCCTCCCGCACAGTCAGAGACATACCCCGACTCCACAAGTAACCTGGTTCTTACCACAGATGGAATTGATAACAGCGCCACCGGAAACCGCGAAGCTTCTGCTATGTGTGGGGGAAAACGCCAAGGCGTGACGCCGTGGGACAGCGCCTCGGCAAGCCGTTCACGGCATGCAAACCGGTGGCCCAGCCGGGTTTCAGGCTGGGCCATGAGGTGTTCAAAGGTCTGGTATCCACGTTTTGGCATGCGGCGGATACGGGTTCAGAGGACACGCAGGGAGGACCGTCGCTGAATGGGGCCTGTCAGGGCGTTCAGGCTGGAGCCTTCACGGCAGGCTGGAGCCTTCACGGCTGGCAGGTGGATTTGAAGCCGGCCATGAACTCGTCCAGTCCGTCCTTCTTGCCGTCATTCCAAATTTCGTAAGACTCTTCCATTTCCTTGCGGGCGTTGGCGACGACTGCCTTGTAGGCCTCCTTGTTTGGGGAAGCCTCAGCCACGAGAATGCCGCGGGCGAAGAACTCAGCCGCCTTTTTGGATTCTTCCCTGGCTTCCTGCAGCAGCTTCTGTCCTTGTTCACCACTTTGTGCTTCGGCCGAGAGCTTGTTGAAGGCGTTGGCCTTGTCGTCATACCGCGCGTTGTGGATTTGGCCGAGCAGGAAATAGACATCGGGATAGGCGTCGCACTTGGTTTCAATGACTGCCAGCAGCGATTTTTCCGCCTGGTCGTTCTGCCTGGCAGCGAAGTGCGCCAGGGCTTCAATCCGGTGAAGGTAGGCCACAAACCCCGGCTTGACCTTGTCCCAGGTGGTCGTCTTGGAGTCGTAGAGCATCGCTTCGCTCCGGTTGTCCTCGACGATGAGTTTGCGGGCTTTGGTGGCGTATTTGGCGGCTTCCGCCCACGCCCCGGCGGCCTCCGGCTTCACCCCCTGTTTGAGCGCCCGGGCTTCGGCCAGCGTCGTCAACTGAAAGGCAAAGAACAGATCGGTTTCAGGGACGGAAGCCACGTATTCATCGGCAATTTTGGCGGCATTAGCCAGGTCGCCGGCGTCTTTGTAGCGGGTAAACAGGGCGTAGCGGGCCGCATTGACCTGTCCCTGGACGTACTTGACATACGTCGGGGTCGGGTCGGAATCGAAGAAGGCGCGCGCCAGTTCAAGTTTTTTGGCCGGGTCCTGCTCCGCCTCAATTTTCTTGTAGTCGTCATATTCCTTGCGCTGCTTGGCAGCATTGTCCTGTGCGGGCACTCCGGCGACGGTGTGGGCAAAAGTGGCAGTACCGGTCGCCCCGGCGGCAAGTGCAAGGCTGAGGACGGCAATCGAAACAGTCTTCATGGCAAATAGGCTCTCCTCGAAGTGGTTCAGTCAATGATTTGGGGTGGGCAGCCCCAACGGGCAGGTACGGGCCAGGTCCGGTGATCAGACACGTTGCGTTTCTCTCGTCTCTGGGGTCAAATCCGTGGATTGAACGAAACCGGTAATCCAGCCGAAGCAATGATGCTGACAAGCCCGTTTGGGTTTGTCAAACGGGGACGAACGTGGAAAAGTGCGGACTGCTGACCGCCATCCGTGCGTACTTCAGGGTTGACGCACCGGGGCGGTGATGTATAACGCGCGCTGATCACGTATGCGCTCCCACTCATCGAAATTCTTTCCGAAGGAGAACCCAGACTATGGCCTCTGTGCGCGTTCCGTACAGTAAAGAAGATGACTATGCCGATGAAATCATCCGGCAGCGGCAGGAACTGGCCGCGCAGTACCTAGGCGAGCCGTTCCAGCATGTCAACCGCTATTCGTTCGACCCGCATGTTTGCCGTGGCAACATCGAAAGTTTCATCGGTGTGGCGCAGGTGCCGATTGGTCTGGCCGGGCCGATTCTCATCCACGGGGAGCACGCCCAGGGGGAGTTTCTGATCCCGTTGGCGACGTCAGAAGGGACGCTCGTGGCAAGCTATAACCGGGGCATGAAGGCGCTGACGATGGCGGGGGGCGTCCTCTGTACGGTGACGGCCGACCAGATGCAGCGTGCGCCGGTCTTCATTTTCCAGAACGCCCGCGATGCCCGCGATTTTGCTGACTGGCTGCGTGAACACTTCACTCAGGTCAAGGCGGCTGCCGAATCCACGACCCGCGTCGGCAAGCTGCTCAATATCGAGTTTTACCAGGCGAACAAGTTCCTCTACACGCGCTTCAACTACTCGACGGGCGATGCCGCCGGGCAGAACATGGTCGGGCGGGCAACGTATGTCGCCTGTCAGTGGATTGTGCAGAACCACGGCAAGGTCGTGCGGTGGTTTCTGGAGTCCAACTTCGCCACGGACAAGAAAGCCTCGCAGATCAACAGCATCATGACGCGGGGCAAGCGCGTCACGGCGGAAGCGACCATCCCCGGCGATCTGCTCCGCCAGGTGATGCGGACTTCACCCGAATCGCTCCACTACCATTTTCAGGTGCAGTCCATTGGGGGGTTCATGTCGGGCGTCAACAACAATGGCGCGCACTCGGCCAATGGCGTGACGGCCATGTTTATCGCTACGGGGCAGGATGTCGCCAATGTGTCCGAGTCCTCGGCGGGCATTCTCTACTGCGAACGCACGCCGGATGATGCCCTTTATCTCTCCATCACGATTCCTTCGCTCATCGTGGCCACCTACGGCGGGGGAACGGCCCTGCCAACCCAGCGCGAGTGCCTGAAGTTGCTTGGCTGTGACGGGCCGGGTAAGGTCAACAAACTCGCCGAAATCGTGGCGGCGGTCGTCCTGGCCGGGGAGCTTTCGCTGGCCTCGGCCATCAGTTCGCACGACTGGGTGTCGAGCCATGAACAGTATGGACGCAACCGCTGAACATCGCTGAGGCGCAGGTCCGCGCTTGCCGCCACGCGCCGCAGGGGCTGACATCGGTCTGACACCCGGCGGGCGCCGGTCGCGTGACCTGCCATTTTTCCCGAAACGACAGCCACTGCCTATGAGTGAATCACAACTGGCCGTTTTTCCGCCGGATGCCGCACCGGCTGCGCTGAGCTCGGCGCGGTTTGGATTGGCAGCGCACTTGGGAATTGAATTTGTGGAAGCCACACCAACCTGCCTGCGGGCGCGCATGCCCGTGGATGAGCGGACGAAGCAGCCCTACGGCCTGCTGCACGGGGGTGCCTCTGTGGCGCTGGCCGAGACGATGGGCAGTGTAGCCTCGCATCTGGTGTCCCCGGAGCGGATGGTGGTTGGGCTGGAAATCAATGCCAATCACCTCCGTGCGGTGCGCGAGGGCTTTGTCTATGGGACGGTGACGGCCCTGCACATTGGGTCGAGCACCCATGTCTGGGACATCCGAATCCAGGATGAAGAAGGACGGCTGGTGTGCGTCAGTCGCCTGACTGTTGCCGTGCTCAACCGTCCATCTCCGCCGCCCGTGGCCTGAATTCTGATTCTCCATCCCGAAGTCCTGCCGGTGACGCAGCGCGCATCCTGCCTGGTGACAGGGATGTTTCTTCTCGTCCCGGTCCGGCTTCGGTTGCGGTCCGATTGTTGTATGCCCAAGAAAACCAAAGCTCAGAAACTGCGGGCGCAGCAGCGCCAGGGCAGTGGTGTGCGCCAGGTGGGGGCTGGCGGTGCCACAGCCACTTTTCAAACGGGGCCGCGTATGTCCTGGGGACGTTATCTGGGACTGCGTTTTCTGCTCCACGCCGCACCGGTTGAAGACAACCACGCCGGAGATGAGCACGCCGACGAACCACCGGCGGCCTTCACAGACGTTGCCCTGCTGTGTATTGACGAACTCCGGGACGGCATCATCAGGGTGTTTTTTGAGCGTCTGCCGGCGGAGGAACTCGACCGGCGCATGCGCGAAGCCCCTTTTCCCTGGTTGCCGGCCGACCAGCTTCAGGCGGCGCGGGTGATAGCTTACGGGCGGCGCATCAATGACTACATTGGCAAAGCGCCCCCGGACAACTTGGCCGACTTTCTGGCGCGGCTGGGTGACCTGCCGGAAGTGTCGCTGCCGTCGGGCGTCTTTTTCTGTCCGGTGTCCGATGACCCCCTGCCCAGTGTCTATGCCGAGCAGATCAGAAAAAATGCGCTGGGCGGGGTGGATGCCTACTACGTTTCCGACCGCGCCCAGCGCAAGCAGCTTGGCGCACGCCATCCACGCTATGCGCTGCCACAGCACGTCCGCTACCGGACGGCCATGTTGGAGTCAGAGCGTCTGACCTGGCGGCCTGCCGGGTGGGACACGCCGGTGCGCGCCATTCCGCTTGAAGGCATCGAGGATGCCGTCGGGCTGGCGCTGACCCAGGACCTTGTCCGTGGAACGGTGTTTTCCATCGAGCGGCATATTGCCGATGCGGCCGTGCCCAATCCCTTCATCACTGATGCCGATGTTGAACAGGCGCTGCTGATGGCCCAAACGGCTGCCGCAGCCGGAGAAGACCCGCCGCTGGAGCATCCTTCCGCTTCCGTGGCTTTCATCCTGCAGGCAATTGACGAGGGACTGGCGCTGTGCCGGCAGATTCACCGGGAGAACGTCGAGCGTGAAATGGAAGCCGCCGTTGTCGTGCGCGCCTTTGATGGTTGTCTTCAGAACCTGCGCCGTCCGCGCGGGGTGACGCCGGGGCCGCGGGCGTATATTGAATACCTGGCACTGACCCTGCGCTAGCGCCGGGTCAGGCGCTGAACCGGTGTGGCGCAGACGGCAGGCTGTCGTCAAAAGTCGTTGACTTTGTGCGGGGTGGGCGGCACAACTCACCTGTGACCTGAAGGGCAAAGGTCGGGAACGTTAAGCGGAGGAACGAACATGAGGCGTGAATCATACCTGCTGTCGAACGGGCGGAGCATTGTCTTTACGGACCGGAAGCTGTGGCTGACCCGCAATGGCGAGCTGTCCGATGTGCTGAAGTCGCTGCTGGCAGTTGGTTTTGCGGTCGTGTCCTTTGTGACGACCATGGCGGCGGCCGCAGGGCTGGCGCAACAGGTTTCCCTGCCGGGTGTGTTGTGTCTCATCGCCGGCAGTGCCGGGTTGTACACCACGTGGCTGTTTTTCCGGCAGGCGATGGGAGCCATTGCCGGGTTGCCTGAACTTGTGCTGGAGCGGTCGGGAGACCGGCTGACGGTGTTTGGCGCCGACTATGACCTTTCCACGGCACGTTTCTTTGGCGCGTGGGGGGTGTTGGGCATTCGCCAGGGTGGGGTGGACATCCCGCTTCTGCAGGGCCTCGATACGGATGAAGCTGACTCGCTGGCGGCGCATCTCAACGCGACGTTGCTGGGGGATGTGACCGGGTTGGCGACGCAGCCCGCTTTGGCGGACGCCCCGCGCCTGTCGGCCCAGGCGTGATGAATTCCACGTTGTCACCCGTCTATGCGCCAGTCCAGACACGGTGGGTAGCGTTCTGAGCCGGCCGTTCGAGCCGGTTTTTTCAACAGCGGCATTGCCAAAAGTAAGGTTTCTCACATAGCATCCGGGGCAACAATGTCCAGAAGGCGGTTGCTGCCCACGGCTTGTGAAATCCCATCTTTGGAGCACGGCGCAGGTCGTGCATGGCACCGCAGGTTGTCACCATGTCTCTCGAACATGTCATTCAGGATTGGAAAGTGCGGCATCTGGAGCCCTCGCGCCCGGTCATCGTCACCCCGGATACGTCGTTGGCGGAAACCATCAGGGCCATGATGGCCGAACGGGCCGGCTATGCTTTCGTCTGTGAAAACGGCTCCCTGCTCGGCATCGTGACCGAGCGGGATTACCTGCTCAAGGTGATGGGGCTGGGCGTCGAGTACACAGCACCGGTCAAGGACTTCATGACGCCGAATCCGACGACCATCCGGGAAGATGCCACCATCGTCGAGGCCATGCGTCTGATGGATGCCGGGAACTACCGGCATCTGCCGGTGCTCGACGCCGACGGCGGGATTCTGGGCGTGATTTCGACCCGCCACATCATCAGCTTTATCGTCGAGCACTTTCCGCAGGATGTGGTCAACCTCCCACCCAAACTCGATCAGAAGAGCCTGACCGTTGAAGGCGGTTAGGTTGTTGCCGCTTGTGCCGGAGCCGCCCCGCGGCCGGTCCTGGTCTCATCATTTACGCTCAAGGCGGAGTAGATTCCGATGTCATCCACGGCCATTCTCGGTAATACCGAAGAAAAAATTCAGGAAGTCACTTCCGTCACCGTTCGCTTTGCCGGCGATTCAGGGGACGGGATGCAGTTGACGGGAACCCAGTTCACCAACACGGCAGCGTTGCTCGGCAATGACATCAGCACGCTGCCGGATTTTCCGGCCGAAATCCGTGCGCCACAGGGCAGCCTGCCGGGGGTTTCCGGTTTCCAGGTCAACTTTTCGAGCATGGACATCCGTACGCCGGGGGATGAGCCGGATGTGCTGGTGGCCATGAATCCGGCGGCGCTGAAGGTCAACCTGCCGGATTTGCACGAAGGTGGAATTCTCATCGTCAACGAAAACGAGTTCATCAAGTCCAACCTCGACAAGGCCGGCTACACCTCGAACCCGCTGACGGATGGCTCTCTGAAGGGCTACCGGCTGATTTCGATTCCCATCACCGACCTGACCTACAATGCGCTGGCGGACATGGACATGACCAAGCGCAACAAGGAGCGGTGCAAGAACTTCTTTGCGCTGGGCATCGTGTTTGCCCTCTTTGACCGGCCGCTGGAGCCGACCTACCAGTGGATCGAGCAGAAGTTTGGGGCAAAGCCGGAAATTGCGGAGGCCAACCGGCGCACGCTCAAGGCCGGGTATGACTACGCCGACACGACCGAAATTTTCACGACGCACTACCGGGTGCGCAAGGCCAGCCTGCCGCCAGGCAAGTACCGCAAGATTACCGGCAACGAGGCGACGGCGCTGGGGTTCGTTGCGGCCTCGGAACTGACCGGGCGGCCGCTGTTTTATGGCAGCTATCCGATTACGCCGGCTTCCGACATCCTGCATGAACTGTCCCGGCTCAAGAATTTCGGCATCAAGTCCTTTCAGGCCGAAGACGAAATTGCGGCCATGGGGGCGGCGATTGGCGCGGCCTTTGCCGGACACATCGGGCTGACAGGAACCAGTGGTCCCGGGGTGTGTCTCAAAAGCGAAGCGATCGGTCTGGCGGTGATGACGGAGTTGCCGGTCGTCATCATCAACGTCCAGCGGGGCGGCCCCTCGACGGGACTGCCAACCAAAACCGAGCAGTCCGATCTGCTCCAGGCGCTTTATGGACGGAATGGCGAATGCCCGGTGGCCGTGGTGGCGCCGTCGTCGCCGAGCGACTGCTTCAATATGGCGGTCGAGGCCGTCCGCCTGGCTGTGACCTTCATGACTCCGGTTTTTTATCTTTCAGATGGCTACATTGCCAACGGCGCCGAGCCGTGGAAGATTCCGCAACTGTCTGAACTCCCGCCCATGAAGCAGGTGTTGCGTCAGGACCCGACGGGTTTCCTGCCCTATGAGCGGGACGAGCAGACGTTGGCGCGCCCCTGGGCGGTGCCGGGGACGCCGGGACTGGAGCATCGCATCGGCGGTCTGGAAAAGCAGCATCGCACGGGCAATGTCAGCTATGACCCGGCCAACCACGACTTCATGGTACGGCTGCGGGCGGAAAAAATTGCCCGGATTGCCAACTTCATTCCCGACCTGGCGGTGGAAGGCGACCCGGAGGGGGACTTGCTGGTGCTGGGCTGGGGCGGCACCTACGGGGCGATTGCCACCGCCACCGAGGAGTTGCGCCGTCAGGGCTACCGCGTGTCCAATGCCCACCTGCGCTACCTCAATCCCTTCCCGCGTAATCTGGGTGACGTGCTCAAGCGTTTCAAACGGGTGGCCGTCGCCGAACTCAACCTTGGACAGCTCAACCTGCTCATCCGGGGCATGTTTCTCGTGGACAGTGTGAGCATCAACAAGGTGGCTGGCAAACCGTTCAAAATCTCGGAACTCATCACGCGCTGCAAAGCCTTGCTGTGATGAGAGTCGTGACTTTACCGGCGGTGCATCCTCCGGCATCGCCTGTGCAGGGGCAGAATCATCATGACCGAACCGCTCAAGATCGCTGGCGCGTCGGAGACGCCACTCAACTTGCAACGTACGGACTTCATCTCCGATCAGGAAGTCCGCTGGTGTCCGGGCTGTGGCGACTACTCGATTCTCTTTCAGGTGCAGTCGGTTCTTCCCAAGCTCAACATTCCCCGCGAAAACCTGGTGTTTGTTTCGGGGATCGGCTGTTCGAGCCGGTTTCCGTACTACATGAACACCTACGGCTTCCACACCATTCATGGCCGCGCGCCTACGGTGGCCACCGGCATCAAGCTGGCGAACCCGGACCTTTCGGTGTGGGTCATCACGGGGGATGGCGATGGTCTGTCCATCGGCGGCAACCATTTCATCCACGTCATGCGGCGCAACCTGGATGTCAACGTCCTGCTGTTCAACAACCGCATCTACGGGCTGACGAAGGGGCAGTACTCCCCCACGTCGGAGTTCGGCAAGAAGACGAAATCCAGCCCCATGGGGAGCATCGAGCGGCCCATCAATCCGTTGTGTATGGCGATTGCTTCCGAGGCCACGTTTATCGCCCGTTCGATAGACGTGGATACCAAGCACCTGGCGGCCACCATCGAGCGGGCGGCGCGGCACAAGGGGGTGTCCTTCGTGGAGATTTACCAGAACTGCAACATCTTCAACGATGGGGCCTACAAGCCCATCAGTGACAAGGAAGTGCGGGCGGACAACATGCTCTACCTGGAGCATGGCAAGCCCATGATTTTTGGCAAGGACCGCAACAAGGGCATCCGGCTCAACGGCATCCGGCCCGAAGTCGTCACCATTGGGGAACAGGGCGTGACGGTGGACGATCTGCTCGTCCATGACGAAAACGCGGAAGACCCGACGCTGGCCTACCTGCTCACCCAGATGAACTTCCCGGAATTTCCTGTGCCGATGGGCGTGTTCCGCAATGTCTTCAAGCCCACCTTCGAGGAACTGACCCGGCAACAAATCGAGGTGGCCATGACGCGGGGGAAAGGCGATCTGGAGCGATTGCTCCACAGCGGCGACACCTGGGTGGTCGAATAGTCCGGCCGTTTTATCCCAACCGGGCAGGCTTCGTCTGAAGTCTGTCCGGTTTTTCATTTCCGGCCGGAGCGGAAAAAACCGTTGCTTTGCCGGCCCCCCACGTGAACGATTTGAAAACCTTGAAACACAACCTGTCCTGACCGCCAGAGCCAGTGTCGCCGGATGCACGGAGGTGTTGGCAGGACAGTCCCGCAGGTGTCATGCAGTCTTTCGGTTACTTTGGACCTTTTGGCGGCATCTATGCGCCGGAAACCCTTATGCCGGCGCTCGAAGAACTGGAAGCCGCTTTTCTGGCCGCACAGTCTGATAATGTTTTTCAAGAGACGTTCCGGGACCTTTCAACCGGTTTTCTGGGGCGCCCGACGCCGCTGTTTTACGCCCGGAACCTTTCCCGTGAGTTGGGCATCGAGCTGTACTTCAAGCGGGAAGACCTGCTGCACGGCGGCGCGCACAAGACCAACAATGCGCTGGGGCAGGCACTGCTGGCGAAGCAGATGGGCAAAACGCGCCTGATTGCCGAGACCGGCGCCGGGCAGCATGGCGTGGCCACGGCCATGGCCGGGGCGCTGCTGGGGCTGCGCACCGAAGTTTATATGGGCGAAGTGGATATGGCCCGGCAGCAGCCGAACGTCTTTCGCATGCAGGTGCTGGGGGCGACGGTTCATGCCGTCCGTACCGGTGGGCGTACGCTCAAAGATGCCATCAATGACGCCCTGCGGGACTGGATGACCAACGTCCGCACCACGCATTACGTGCTGGGAACGGCCGCCGGGCCGCATCCCTTTCCAACCATGGTCAAGTATTTCCAGCGGGTCATTGGCGATGAGGCCCGGGCGCAGATGCTGGAACAAACCGGCCGTCTGCCGGATGTCGTCGTGGCCTGTGTCGGCGGCGGCTCGAATGCCATCGGGATGTTCACGGCCTTTCTGGAGGATGCGGATGTGCAACTTGTAGGCGTCGAGCCGGGAGGACGGGGGCTGGATACGGGTGCCCACGGGGCTGTTCTGGCCAGAGGAACACCTGGCACGCTGCACGGTATGCGCAGTTATGTGCTTCAGGATGAAGATGGTCAGATTCACGAAACGTACAGTATCTCGGCCGGGCTGGACTATCCTTCTGTCGGTCCCGAACATGCCTATCTGAAAAGCATTGGGCGAGTGCAGTACGACGTGGCCACCGACGACGAAGCCATTGCTGCCTTTCACCATCTGTCGCGGTGTGAAGGGATCATTCCGGCGCTAGAGCCGGCCCATGCTGTTGCCTGGGTACGGCGTCATGCGCGTCACTATCCGCCGGGGACAACCATTCTGCTCAACCTCTGCGGGCGCGGCGACAAGGACATGCAAACCGTGATGCAGTATGCCGCCGGGGGAAGCGTCTGATGGTGGCGAGTGGCGAGTGGCGAGTGGCGAGTGGCGAATGGCGAGTGGCGAGTGGCGAATGATGCAGTATGCCGCCGGGGGAAGCGCCTGACGGGCGCGTGGGCGTACGGGCCAACAATCTCAACGCTGTTCTGACGCCCTGAAACAGGGACAGTGGGGAGGCGATGAGCGACGTACCTGTTCCGAAGCCGGTGGCTGCGCCCGTCGTCGAGTTGCACGGGGTCGGTCTGGTACGGGCCGGGGTGCCGGTGCTTGACGGCATTGATCTGGCGGTGGCGTCGGGGGAGGTGTTCATGCTGCTCGGCGCTTCGGGGAGCGGAAAGACCTCGCTGCTCAAGCTCGTCAACCGCCTGCTTGAGCCAACCTCCGGCGAGGTGCGGGTGGCCGGGCAGGCGGTGGCGATGTGGGATGTCATCCAACTGCGCCGTCGGATGGGGTATGTCATGCAGGATGCGGGACTGTTTCCGCACCTGACGGTGGAGCGCAATGTCGGGCTGCTGCTGGAGTTGTCCGGCTGGACGCCGGAGCGGCGGCGGGCGCGGGTGGTGGAACTGCTGGACAGCGTCGGTCTGCCGGCCGGGATGTATGCCGGCCGGTTTCCATCCGAACTGTCGGGCGGCGAGCGGCAGCGGGTGGGGCTGGCGCGGGCGCTGGCGCTCGATCCTGACCTTCTGCTGCTGGATGAGCCCTTTGGGGCGCTCGATCCGGTCGTGCGTTCCCGGCTGCAACATGAGTTTGCGGAACTGGTCGCCCGGTTGGGAAAAACGGCGTTGTTCGTCACCCATGACCTGCGGGAGGCGCTGCGGGTGGGGACGCGCATCGGGTTGCTGGTCGGCGGGCGGCTGGTGGCGGATGCGCCGCCGGAAACCTTTCTGAAGCTGGACTGCCCGGCGGTGCGCGAATACGTGCAGGCGGCGCGCTTCTGAAGCCGGGTGGTCGTCCATCACACGCATGACGTGGCTACAGTTCATTCTGGAAGAGCGGGCCATCTGGCTGACAGCCTGGCGGGAGCACGTTCTGCTCGTTCTGGTGGCCACGGTGCTGGCGCTGGCCGTCGGGCTGCCGCTGGGGATTGCGGCGGCCCATCTGCCCCGCGTGCGGGGGG
The DNA here is from genome assembly GCF_018304765.1 of Chloracidobacterium sp. N. NCBI lineage: Bacteria > Pseudomonadati > Acidobacteriota > Blastocatellia > Chloracidobacteriales > Chloracidobacteriaceae > Chloracidobacterium > Candidatus Chloracidobacterium aggregatum. The sequence goes on along the minus strand of NZ_CP072643.1, from coordinate 237,443 downwards.
TGGTGTTTGCCGTGGTCAATGCCGTGCAGACGGTGCCGAGCCTGGCCCTGTTTGGGCTGCTGCTGCCGTTGCCGTGGCTGGGCGGCATCGGCGCGCGCACGGCGATTGTGGCCCTGACGCTGTACGCGCTGCTGCCCATCGTGCGCAACACGGCCACGGGGATTCTGGGAATTGAACCGGGTGTACGGGAGGCGGCGGCAGCCCTTGGGCTGACGCCGTGGCAGCGGCTGCGCTACGTGGAGTTGCCGCTGGCGACGAACGTCATTCTGGCCGGGGTACGGGTATCCGTCGTGCTGTCGGTCGGCACAGCCACGATTGCGGCGGCCATTGGCGCCGGCGGGTTGGGGACGCTCATTTTTCGCGGGCTGCGGCAAAACGACAACCGCCTGCTGATTGCCGGCGGGGCGCTGGCGGCGCTGCTGGCGCTGCTGGTGGATGTCATCTTTGCGGCTTTCGAGCGCCATGCCCCGGGGGCTGCCCCGCGTCTGGTACGGGTCCGCCGTCTGGCGGCGGCGGCTGGACTGGTGGTGCTGTTGCTGCCGGTGCTGTGGAGTTACCGGGTGGCCTCCGGGCCGGTGATGCCGACGGGACGGCCGGTTGTCGTCGGTTCAAAGGACTTCACCGAGTCGGTCATTCTGGCAGAAGTGCTGGCGCAGGCGCTGGAGGCGCGGGGTGTGGCCGTGGAGCGCCGGTATGAGCTGGGCGGCAACCTGGCGCATACGTCCCTGCTGGCAGGGGCGGTGGATGTCTATCCCGAATACACCGGCACGGCCTGGACGGCCATTCTGGGGCAACGTCCGCTGACCGATCCGCAGCGCGTCTATACGGAAGTCCGGCAGACGTATGCCGCGCGTTTTGGGTTGGTGGTCGGGCCGCCACTGGGCTTTCGCAATGACTTTGCCATTCTCGTCCGTCGCCAGACGGCCGTGGAGTACGGTCTGCGGACCATTTCTGATGCGGCGCGGGCGCCGCTGCGGTGGCGGGCCGGCTTTGGGCAGGATTTTATGTCGCGCGCTGATGGGTACGCGGGGTTTTGTGCGACGTATGGCTTTGATTTTCAGTCGCCACGGGAAATGGACTTGGCACTGACCTACCGGGCGCTGGCGGCCGGCGAGCTGGACATCATTGCCGGCAATGCGACGGATGGCCTCATCGCGGCGCTTGATCTCGTCGCTCTGGAAGATGACCGGCACTATTTTCCGCCCTACCAGGCCGTGTATGTCGTGCGTCAGGCGGCAGGGTCCGAAGTGCCGTCGCTTGCCGAAGTCGTGCAGTCATTAGCAGGGGTAATTTCGACGGCGGCAATGCAGCGGATGAACTATGCCGTGGATGGTGAAAAACGCACGCCACGTGAAGTCGCGGCTGATTTCCTGGCAGCTTACCGGGCGGGTATGTCTTCCGTCCCCTGATATTGAGCCTGTTTTGTAACCGGGGTGACCTGTGCTGGCCTGCTTACCAGGGGCAGGGGACAATCCTTTGCCATTGGGCGAGCAAGCTGGTGTTTTGGGATGGGCTTGGGGGCACTTGTGTGACTGGTGGGTTGCTGGGTAGGCTCTTGGCTACCCATTCCCATTGCTCACTGGCCTGAACGAGTATGACCCAACTGGCACACATCACGCGCCTGCTGGCGCGGCTTGGGAAAAAACCGAACATTGCGCCGACGCCGTCGCGCCTCGTCTATCATGAAAACAAGTTGCGGGTTTTGGGTTATGCGGCTGCCGGGAAGCGGCAGAAGCAGCGTCCCTTGCCGGTGCTCATCGTCAACTCGCTCGTCAACAAGTACTACATCCTGGATTTGACGCCCGGCAAAAGCTTCGTGGCGTATCTGGCCGGAGAGGGCATCCCGGTGTACATGATTGACTGGGGCGTACCGGATGCCGGCGATGCCCGGCTTACCCTGGCGTATCACGTCAATCACTATCTGCGGCGGGTGGTGGAGGCGGTTTGTGTCGACGCTGGTGTGGAGCAGGTTGTCCTGGTTGGCTACTGCATGGGCGGGACGCTGTCGCTGATGTACACGGCGCTGCATCCGGCGCGTGTTGCCGGGCTGGTGTTGCTGGCCACGCCGGTGGATTTCGCCAATGACGCCATACTCAACCTCTGGACGCGCCGGGAGTATTTTGATGTGGACAAGCTCGTGGATACGTTCGGCAACCCGCCGGAGCAGCTTCTGCAATCCACCTTTATGATGATGAAGCCGACGAAAAACATCACCAAGTATGTGGATTTGCTCCAGCATGCCGACAATGAGGATTTTGTGGAGACTTTTCTGGCCTTTGATTACTGGGTCAACGATGTTGTTTCGCTGCCGGGGGAGACGTTTCGGCAGTTTGTGAAGTGGTGTTATCAGGAAAATCAACTCGTGCAGGGGAAACTCAGGCTGGGGCGGCGGACGGTGAAGCTGGAGCAGATTGCCGTGCCGGTGCTCAACGTGGTGGCCAACCACGATGACGTTGTGCCGCGTGTATCTTCGGAGGCGTTAATGGGGCTGGTTGGGAGTCGGGAGAAGGAACTGCTGGCGGTCAATGGTGGGCATCATGGGTTGTCCATTGGGAAGAGCGCCGTGGAGGTGGTGTGGCCGCGGATTGCGGCGTGGGTGCGGGAGCGGCGTGCGGGGTGAGGTAGGTTGGCGTTCTGGGAAATTCTTTCGTCTGATAACGCATGAGAAATCACCTCAGAGCATCTCATGTTTGAATGTTTGAAATGGAAGGGGGGAAGCCATGGCGCCCCAGCGCTACTCCGTCACGCCGCATCCGATTGAAACCATCCTCGCCTGGGTCAAGTCAGGTGAGATCGCCATTCCTGAGATTCAGCGTCCGTTTGTGTGGGAAGCAACGAAGGTGCGCAACCTGCTTGACTCACTGTACCAAGGCTATCCCGTCGGCTATCTGATTACCTGGCGCAATCCTACGGTAAGGCTGAAAGACGGGACTCCATCGGCTGGAAAGCGAATTCTCATTGACGGGCAGCAGCGCGTCACCGCGCTCATGGCGTCGCTCCTGGGGCATGAGGTGCTGACCAAGGACTACGAGAAGGTTTACATCCGCATCGCCTTCCATCCCCAGGAGGAACGCTTCGAGGTGGCCAACCCGGCAATTCGCAAGGATGCTGCCTGGATCGAGGACGTGACCGCCGTATTCGCTCCCTCCACGAGTGTTTTTCAACTCGTGACAGGGTATTGCCAGAAGAACCCTGGTGTTTCGCAGGATGCCGTATTCGTCACTCTTGAAAAGCTGCGCAAGATTATCAACAACCACGTTGGCGTGATTGAGTTGGCGCACGACCTCGACATCGAGACGGTCACGGAGATCTTCATCCGCGTCAACTCAGCCGGTACCGAGCTGTCGCAGGCCGACTTTGCCATGTCCAAAATCGCCGTGAACGAAACCTACGGTGGCAATGTGCTCCGCAAGGCGATTGATTACTTCTGCCACATGTCCGTGGCACCGGAGTTCGTGGTACACGTTGAGAAGCGTGACCCGGCATTTGTCGCCTCCGAGTTCTTCTCCGTCATGCGGTGGCTCAAAAATGCCAACAACGATATCTATATCCCGTCCTATACCGACATGCTGCGGGTCGCTTTCACGTCGGAATTCGGGCGCGGCAAGCTGCAGGACCTGGTGGCATTGCTTTCGGGGCGGAACTTTGAAACCAGGCAGTTTGAAGAAGCCATCTCTGAGGCGTCATTCGACAAGCTCAAAAAGGGCGTCCTGGCTTTTATCAACCAAACCCACTTTGAGCGCATCACCATGATCCTGCGTTCAGCCGGTTTCGTGACCAGTGACCTCATCAGCGGCCGGAATGCGGTGAATTTTGCTTACGTTCTCTATCTCCGCGGCCGGGCCGAGCGCGTGCCTGCCGCGGACCTTGAGCGGCTGGTGCGGCGGTGGTACGCCATGTCCATCCTGAGGAGCCGCTACACCAGCAGCCCGGAAACGACCTTTGACTACGATATCCGGCAGATTGCGGCGCGCGGGTTGGTGTCCTATTGTGACGAGATCATCAAAAGTGAACTGCCGGACAGCTTCTGGACTGGTACGCTGCCGCAACTGATGAACACCTCTTCGGCACAAAGCCCTTACTTCCTGGCCTATCAGGCCGCACAGGTGAAGCTCGGCGACAAAGGGTTTCTCTCCCGTGACATCACCGTGCGGGACCTCCTGCTGAACCGCAGCGATGTGCACCACATCTACCCCAAAAAACATCTTCAGAGACAGGGGCTTGCGCGGGGACGCTACAACCAGATCGCCAACTTCGTCCTGACGCAGAGCGAGATCAACATCGCCATCGGGGACAAGCCGCCCGATCAATACTTTGCCGAGCTGGCCGAACAGGTGCACGGTGGCAGGAAGCGATATGGCGGGATCACCGATGAAACCGAGTTGCGTGCCAACCTGCGCGCCAACTGCGTCCCGGATTCGCTGCTCGACGGGCGGATTCCGGGCTATGACGAGTTCCTGGAGGAGCGGCGCAAACTGATGGCGCTCAAGGTCAAGGCCTGGTTCGAGGCGCTGTGATGCCGCGCGGATGCCCTCACACGGATACGGTACCCGCCGGGGACAGGCCGCCACACGACCAATGCACCTCGCCGCTGTCGTTTAACCGAAAACTGGTGCAGCAGGAGATTGTCGCCAAGCTGACCGACTTGAAGGCGGCCATTGAGCGCGGCGAACTGAATTTGGCGGTCTCAAGGCCATCTGGTTCGGTCGGCATCTGTACCAGCCGCTCCTCTCTCTCAATAACAGTGTGGTTGAGATTTCACCGGTGACTCTCAACCTGGGTGAGCAGGCACCACGTGGTGTTTCAGGATAAGGACAGGGACAGCTACATCGGGATAGTTCTTCAGCTTGCAACCGGCGGGCAGCCCTGACGCCTTAGCGTTTTAGCGGGAAGGGGGCGGTGAAGGCGGAGGCGGAAGGGCATCGCCGTCTGGTGCTGGAGCGCATTTTCTCTCGCAGGAAATCATCACACCCAACAGATGGCAGACGGTAAACAGTCCGGTTGGGCCGGAGGTGTGGGAACCCGGCAGACCGAACCCGGCATGCCGTCCACATCCGTGGCGCAGTCACAGCTTGCCAGGCGTGGCGCTGCAAAAACCATCGGTTTCATAGGCGTTGGCAAAGTCTGGCGTAGCGGGACAGCGGGGATTGGTTTCAGTGACACAGGTACAGACTGGGGTGAAACCACTCCCCTCTGCCCCAAACCTGCCGGACGGCAGGGAATGGTCGGGCAGAAACCATTGAAGCTGGTGCGCGTCCGGCACAAGGCGGTGCATTGCAAACGTCCGGGAGCGTTTCGGCAGGCGGAATAAAGTCGCCTGCCGGCAGGTTCTACCTGTCAAATCTCTCGGACAGGGGGCCCCCCATGATGCAGTTACTTTGGAACAAGCGGCGCTTGGCGTGGCTGGGTGTCGGGTTGGTGGCAGGTACGTTGGTTATTGGCAGACAACCATCTTCACCGTTTCCGGTTGCCGCAGATGCTTCGGCCCGTACCGCCGCACCACAGGCGGCGGCACCGGTCGAAATTGAGCTGGTTCAAACACCGGGTCAATTCGAGACCAAGGGGCTGAGGCTCAAACCAGGCAACTACGTGTTCAAAATTGTCAACCGTGGCATCGGGCATGAAGTCGGGTTCTATCTCTAGGAAAAAGACAGGAACGGTCGGGCGGTCAAAGGCTCAGACGCCGGCCATGTCCGGGACGGAGAGACAAGGAAGACCAAAGTTGTCCGTTTGAACCGGGGAACCTATGTGTATAGCTGCCCATTGAACCCGACGCCACACTACACCATCACCGTCGAGTAGGCGGCTCTCCGCGCCCAGAGCTGAAGGCACTATGGAATCCATTTACTTTGTTCTGTCCTGGCCCTGCCATCGGCAGTGCCCCCACTGCTACGATGATCGGTTTCACCCCTACCAGGGTGAGGAAATGAAGTCCCTGGTTGCTGAATCAGCGCGCAACATCGAGCGCCTGGTTGCGAACCTGCCGCAACACATGCGCTATTTCGATCTCCATGATCCCGATGAACAGGGCAGACCCCGGGAAAAGGTCGGGCGCATCATTCTGGCTGGGGGGAAGTCCTGCTGCCAGCCGTCCGCGAACAGGTTCTCTATCCGGCCATGGAGGCAATTCATCGCAAATATGCCACCGAAGGCGGCGTTCACATCGTTGTCCAGACCACCGGAGACCTGCTGACCTGGAGCTTGATTGACGCGCTGGTTGCGCGTCATGTCTCGTGCCTGCTGATTTCAGGGGTGGATAGTTTTCACAAGGGGCTCGAAACCAAAGCGGCGCAGCTTGGGTTTGTGACACGCCTCACCATGTTGCTCGAAACGCGGGGGGTACGGAAGCTCGCGCTCGAAGACGCCAGGCGTGGCCATCTCACGCCACAGGGGCGGCCGACCTACCTGTTTTTCGGCGCGCAACCGGACTTGTGGATTGGAAAGCTCTGGCCGCGCGGGCGCGCCATGGTGAACGAGTTGTCCACCGCCCGGCTGTGCGACAACTTTTGTAACCAGCTCTCGGGTGGGGTGGGCTTTTTGCAGCCCAATTTTCAGGGTTCGGAGGTTTCCATCGAACCGAATGGCAATGTCTATCCCTGTTGTCTAAAGACCAGACTGGCGATTGGCAATCTGCTGGAGGATCCCCTCGATGCCATCCTGGACCGGCTGCAGGGAGACCCGGTTTACGAAGCCATTTCCATGGGGCATCCCGAACGGATGGGCATCCGCCACGGCTGGTCGGTCGAGACCTTCGTTGAAAAATCCCAGATGCGACTGCCTTCCGGGGCCACGTATCGCAATTTCTGTATCGGCTGTGACCGGTTTCATGAAGAGGTCCTCATCCCGCTGCGCCGATCAGGACGCCCGGAGTGAGGGCGTCCCCACCGAGGTCGGGTCAGCGCCCCCCCGGCCGGGATGGGTGCCGGCTGCCGCGCCGGTCATGGCCGCCGCCTATGCTGTGTTGCCAGGGCTGACGCTCTGGGGCGTAGCGAGTGTCTGGTTTCTGAGGTGCTACATTCTGGTGGCCCTGCTGGCGGGCGTCCTCTGGGGTGGGCTGCTCTGGCAGTGGCGTCCCGGATGGTTTTCCCCGCGTGGGATTGTGTTCTGGGGGGTGCTGTTCCGGGTGCTGCTGCTGCCTGTTCCACCCCTGACTTCGACGGATGTCTTCCGGTATGTCTGGGATGGCAAGGTGTTTGTGTGGACCGGCAACCCCTATCGCTGTGCGCCGGTGTCCGATGAACTGCGGTCGCTCCGTGACGGATATGTGTTCCCACACATCAACCACCCTGAGTTGCCCACGATTTATCCACCGCTGGCACAGGTGTTGTTTGCGGTGGCCTATCTTCTGGGGAACGACTCGCTGTGGGGAATCAAGCTGCTCAGCCTGCTGGCCGAGGGGGTGACACTCTGGTTGCTGGGGTTTGTCCGGCTCACCGCTGTGGGGCGTGATGCTTCGTGGATTGTGGCGTATGCCTGGTGTCCGTTGCCAATTCTGGAGTCCATGGTGGGGGTGCATGGCGATACGCTGGGAATGCCGTGGTTGGCAGCGGTGTACCTGGCTGCGGCCGGCCGTCGCCCGGTGGTCGCCGGACTCGCGTTGGCAGGCGCAGCCCTCATCAAGCTTTTCCCACTGGTACTGCTCCCGGCACTGTGGCGACAGGAACGGGGGCGTGCCGTAGTGGCCGTGTCTGCGGCCAGTCTCCTGCCGCTTGTGGCAGGGTGGGCCGCATTTTTCCTCGATGCGGCTGACCCGCTGGTGTCACTCAGGGTGTATGTGTGGAACTGGCAATTCAACGCGCCGTTGTTTTCCGGTTTCCAGCACTGGCTCCAGGATGGCTACCGCGCCCGGCAGATTTGCCTGCTGCTCTTTCTGGCAACGGCCGCCGGGGTGGTCATCCGGGAAACCCGTTTCATACCGGCGGCACAGTGGTTGTGGTTGGCCTTCTTCCTGTGTGGGACGACGGTTTTCCCGTGGTACCTGATGTGGCTTGTGCCGGGACTGATGGCGGGATTTTCCTTTCCGGTCGTGTGGCTCATCGTGACGGCCCCTCTGACCTGCTTCACCGAGCTTGGGTATCAGGTGGAGGGTGTGTGGCGGGAGTCGTACTGGGTCTGGGCTGTTGAGTTTCTGCCCGTGACCGGTTGGCTGGTCGGGAGGGGTGGGGTCAGGATTTGGCAATGGCATGGCGGAAGACGACATGGAGAATCTTGATACCGGCGCGGACGCTGCTGGCGAGCGTTCCGCTGATTTTTGAGACGCCGATGCGCGGGCGGTAGCGCACGGGGACTTCAACGACCCGCAATCCGGCCTGGAGCGCCCTGATCTGCATTTCGACCGTCCATCCATAGTCCCTGTCGCCCATGGCAAGGTGCTGGAGTGATGTCCGGCGAATGGCCCGAAAGGGTCCGAGATCGGAGTAGGCATGACCCCAGATGAGACGGATGAGCGCTGTGGCCAGCCAGTTTCCGAAGCGTTGGTGGGGCAGGAGTGCCGCTGGTTCGGCCTGTCCCAGAGTCCGCGAGCCGATAACGAGGTCGGCGTTGCCCTGCTGAATGGGGGCCAGCAACCGTGGCATGTCTTCCGGGAAGTCGGAATGGTCAGCATCGAGGAAAACGACGATGTCAGTTTCCGGAGGAAGGTGGGCAAGGGCGCGCTGGCAGGCGGCTCCGTAGCCGCGTCGTGTTTCTGTCACAACCAGGGCCCCGGCTGACCGGGCAATGCGGGGGGTTGCGTCGGTACTTCCATTATCACAGACGATGACTTTCGCCCCAAGCCAGGGGGGAATCTCCGCCAACACCTGACCGATGGCCGCGGCTTCGTTGAGTGCCGGCATGATGACCACCACACGGGGTGGCGGAACCGGGAAACGGGGTGGTACGGAGTGAGCCGGTAAGGAGTTATCCATCATGCGGTTATTCGTCCTGTTTGCCCGTTCGCCCTATGGCGAGGGCATCAAAACGCGGCTGGCGCCCTGCTGTGACGGGCCAGCCCGACGGCGCCTGCACCACGCCTTCGTTCTGGATTCACTGGCCAACCTGCGCGGTGCTGCCAGGCGGCACGCCGGACAGGTGTGGTTTCGGGTCGCCTCCCCGTGGCCGACACGGGCCCCGGCGGGCAGCGATGTTTTTCCCCTGCCACCGTGGTTGAAGGAGCGGGCGCTGGCAGCGCAGGTGGGGGAGTCCTTTGGGGAGCGTTTGGGTTATGTCTTTCAGGAAGCCTTTGCCGCCGGTTACACGCGGGTCGTGGTCGTTGGAAGTGACACGCCCCTGCTGCCGGGATACCTGATTGAAATGGCAGTGGCCGGCCTTGAGCGTGTTCCGGTGGTGCTTGGTCCTGCCGAGGACGGAGGGTATTACCTGATTGGGGTCTCTGCCGCCATGGGCCGGCCGGAGCGTTTGTTTGAGGGGATTGCGTGGGGGACGGCACAGGTTTTGGCGCCGACACAGGCGCGCTGTGCCGAAGCCGGGGTGGCACCGGCGGTCCTGCCGGTGTACTTCGACATTGACCGCTGTGCGGACCTCGCCCGGCTGGAGCGGGACCTTACCGGACTGGCCAACCCACGACGGTATGCCACGGGACGACTTCTCCAGGCGCTGGGGCGGCTGGCCACGACCGCCGTGGCTTCCACCACCGGGCTGGTTGTCCGGGCGGCTGAACAACGTGCTGAATGACGTTGGGTGTGGTGGGGCGTGCACAGACCAGGTTGGCAGAAAGCGCGCGGGGATGGCTGAGGAAATACGTCCGGCGGGCATAACCTGCCGGGTGGGACTTTTATTCCCGGTGCGGTCATACTTCAGCGCCGTGGTGGGGGGTGACGCAACCAATCGGCGATAAAGTGGGCCTGCCGCAGGGCGAGTGCCATGACGGTCAGGGTGGGCTGGTTGAGCGAGGAAACAAACAGTGAGGCATCGGCGATGAAGAGGTTGGGAATATCGTGGGTTTGACCGAATTCATTGGTGACTGAGGTCACAGGGTCCTTTCCCATGCGGCAGGTGCCACAGGCATGCAGTCCACCACCGGTTTCCGGGACCATTCGCCGGACGGTGATGTGGTCTGCGCCGAGGGTATCGAGGAACGTGCAGCCGGCGTCAACCATGGCCTGCCATCGCGCCCGGTCTTCATCTGACAGCGTAAAACTGACTTTGGGCAGCGGGCGTCCCCAGGTGTCCACCTGATGGGGGTCGAGTCGGATATGGTTTTCGCGTCGCATCCCGACTTCAGCGATGCCTTGCAGCCGGATGGAAGCTGGATGCCAGGCGGACAGCGCCTGCTTCCAGGCACGGCCGAATCCCGACTGGAGCTGCGCCGGAGAGGGGAACAGCGTGGGGCCGCTCTGGGTGAGAAACAGCCACCCACCCCCAAAGTCAGCTTCCGATCCGGGGCTGAGGTTGACATGGCGTGGGATGAGTCCATGCTCGCCGTGGTGTGGGGAATCCGCCCTGGGGCCGGATTTCCGCGCCGTGCCTTTCAGTGCCGGAAGCCAGCCCTCGATTTCAACGCCCATGCTCTCCGAAAGAAACACGCCGACCAGTCCACTGCTGTTGGCAAGTCCCTTTCCCCCATCCGGGTGCGGGGAAGCCAGCAGCAGACGGGCCGTTTCAACGGCCGAAGCGGCAACGACGACAACCTGGGCCGTGAGGCTGGTGGTGGCTCGGGTCTGCCGGTCCATGATGTTGACGCCATGGGCCCACCGGTTGGCATCGGGGATGATTTCGGTGACGATGGCGTTGCTGCGCAGGGTCAGGCGTCCGGTACGGGCTGCCGCCGGGACGAGTCTCGAAAACGCATCATATTTGGCCGCCGTGCGGCAGCCGAGCGCACAGCGTCCACATCCGTGGCAGGCTGGTGAACGTTCACCATTGGAAATCGCCTTGCGGGCGAGCACAAGCGGCACTCCCTGCCGGGCGAGAGCCGCCTGCATCTGACGCTCTGCGGCGCGCAACCCGAACAGCGGGGGCTGGAACTGTCCATCCGGGTGCTGAATGAGCCCGGCCGGCTGCCCTGTGACGCCCATAAGTCGTTCGGCGGCGGCATACCAGGGGGACAGTGTCGCGTGGTTGAGCGGCCAGTCCTCACCGCGTCCCGTCAGGGTACGCGCCTGAAACTCCAGGTCGCCAAAGCGCAGGGCATGTGCTGTCCAGTACAGGGTTTTGCCGCCAGCGACCCGCACGCGCTTGAGGAAGGACCGGCCCGCTTCGATGCCGAGGCGGTACGGTGCATCGGTATCGGAAATGAGGTGGGCTGCCGGGTAGGCTTCTTCCCCGTCCGCTCCGTGTCCGCGCCAGGGAAGTGTTTCCGGCGGGGTGTCGGTCAGGAACTCCCGCTGAGGGTCGGGTACTGGGCCAAACTCAAGGACGGTCACGGTCAGACCGCGCATGACCAGCCCATAGGCAACGGCCAATCCGGCCGCCCCGCCCCCAATGACAATGACCTGCGATACGTTGTCTTGACGCATGGTGCTGTCCGAAAGTGAACCCCCAGGTGGCGACGGCCTTCGGGGCGGGTGAAGTATTCCAGTGCGGCGATGTGCCGGAGGGTGACGAGTACCCGGTGCGCGCTGGGGGGGAGGGTGGGCGTCCACACCAGGTTCAGTCGGTGTTCCCGTGCATCCTGGCCAAGACGGGTGAAATCCCGTCCAAGCCGCTGCTGCAAGATTGCCAGTCCCCGTTGAAAATCGGTGTGCTGTTGCGGGTGGGGGGCAAGGTGATGGGAAAGCAGGCGCAGCACTGCCGGCGGATCCGCCCCGGTGCGTGGCTCACGGTCAGGTGGCAGGAGGGTCGTGGTGAGGTCCCGGATGAGGCGACGTTCACCGGGCGTAAAGACTGCTGCCCGGTCCTGAGCCAGGGCCCCGGCTGAATCCCCGGCTGAATTCCCAGCCGAAGCCCCACGGCACGCTGCCGTCAAGCCCCTGGTCAGGGGCAGCAGGAGAAAACCCGTGAGCCCTTTTTTCAAAAACCTGCTTCTGGGATTGCTGGCGGCAACCGGCATCTCGGCACTGGGAATCTATTTTCTGGATGGCTATCTTTTTGGCGACTGGCAGGCCCGGCTCGACAAGGAAGCACAGAAGGTTCAGATGCTTGAAAACGAAAATGAGCAGCTGGCCTGGCTAGAACCCCGGCTCGCGGAAGTCCGCGAGGAATCCCGCCGCCTGGAAGAAGCCGTTACCGGGCTCCAGATGCGGCTGCCGAGTCAGGATCAGTTTGGGCAGATGATTCAGGATTTTACTTCGGCGGCACGTGAGCGGCAACTGTCCCTGACCGTTCAGGCCCAGCCTCCGGTCAAACGTGAAGGCATCCAGTCCGGGACACTCGATTTTACGGTCGAATCCATCACCGCAGGCGGCTACCCCCGTGTCCGTTCCTTTGCCGACTGGCTGCGGGACTACCCCCGCCTGCTTTCCTTCCGGGACTTTGAAGTGCTGGTGGGAACGGGAGGACAGATCAGCCTGCGCGCCACCTGTCTTTCGCCGGCCATGTTTGATGTTCCACTTCCGTCTCCGCCACCACGGTAAACCCTGTCCGTCCGGGACCGGACAACGGGCTGTACCGGCCGATGATCCGGTTCTGCCCGTGTTTCCGGTGCCTGACGCCCCTCCTCCCTGAAGCTGAAGGACACCCTGTTTCCAACAACTTTCAAGAAAGGAAGAGCCTCATGCCTCGTCATTCATCCGCCCGTTTCCGGTGCGCCGGACCTGCCCTGCGTCTGTTCCTGCTCTCCGTTTTCCTCACGCCTTCCGCCTTCGGGCAGTCCATGTGGAAGCCCTTCGAGCCGGAATGGCGGATGACGGCCCGCACCGCCCCCCCCTCCACCGTCGCCGGTACCGATGCCGATACCGCCTGGCTTTCGGCGGCCTGGGAGTCCGGTGCGGATGATCTCAATCTGTCGGACCTGAACCGCCGGTTTCCGCTGCTTCAACTGGCGCAGGAACTTGCAGACGCCATCGAGAAAGCCCCCCCGCGAGCACCTGCTGCGCTTCAGGGAAATCCCGGAGGGGCTGCAGATGTATGTCTTCTGGCATCTCTCCACATCCACCCAGTCCGGAATCGTGCGGACCGGAATGCAGGAAATGATCGCCCGCTACCCCCGGCAAAGCGCAACGGTGGCCTCCCTGGAGAAAAAGTATCTGGCCCTGCTGCCCCTGTTTGAAAAGGTGCGGAGAACCGGCCGGATGTCGGGCAACGTGGCACGGGCGTTCAAGGACAGCCTCAAACCGGCGGAAAAAATCCTGGCCTCGGCCATTGGCGATGCGCTTTTTCCCGGCTCGCTGTTCATGATCTATCCGACGGAAGCGGAAATCAGTCCGGCCGGATGGCAGTGGTTGTCCCGGATGGCTTCCACATCTCCGGCTGCCCGTCAGTTTCTGACGCTGCCGAAGGCCCCGGATACCGAATCCGGCACCACAAGACCGTCCCCGGAGGATGCCACCGATGGATTTTTCGTCATCCCGCAGGGAAATGTGCAGAAAAATCCCGCCTCCGGGTGCATCTGCAACACCAACCGGGAGTGTCGGGGACGACTGGCAACCTGCACCCCCGGGGGATGTTATAACCATGGGTACAGACAATGCAGTTGGTGGTTCTGGTGGATTTACTGTGACCGGGATGCGCGGCAAGCCCCGCCGTTCAGGGCGGGGAAGGATAGCGCAGACGGCGGAGCCGTCCTTTGGGTTTATCTCAGTGCGGTGTCTGTTGCTGCTCGATGTACTGGCGCACGATGGTATTTCACCAAAAAGACCACGTGAACGTGCACCTTGAAAACACAGTGCCGCCCATGTCGAATATCGTTGTCATCACCCATAGACCAAGAGTATAATTGCGGTTATGCAACGCCTCCAGGCCTTCAGATTCGAACTCATGCCAAACGGCCAGCAGGAGCGGCAGATGCGCCGCTTCGCTGGCGCTTGCCGGTTCATCTACAACAAAGCATTGGCCTTGCAGAAGGAGCGCTACGAGCGTGGCGAGAAGAAGCTCGGCTATGCCGGGCTGTGCAAGTTGCTCACTGAGTGGCGCAATAGCGCAGAGACAGCTTGGCTGGCCGATGCACCGATTCACCCGCTGCAACAAAAACTCAAGGACTTGGAGCGCGCCTACAGCAACTTCTTCGCCAAACGCGCCGACTTTCCGCGCTTCAAGAAGAAGGGGCGGTCGGACAGCTTCCGCTATCCCGACCCCAAGCAAATCAAACTCGATCAGGGCAATAGCCGTATCTTTTTGCCCAAGCTCGGTTGGCTGCGCTATCGCAACAGCCGGAAAGTGCTGGGCGATCTGCGCAACGTCACCGTCAGCCTGAGCGGCGGCAAGTGGTTCGTTTCCATTCAGACCGAGCGAGAGGTCGAGCAGGCCATCCCGCAGGGTGGCGCGGTCGGCATCGACATGGGTATTGCCCGGTTCGCTACGCTCTCGGACGGCACGTTCTGGACACCCCTCAACAGCTTCAAGCGGCATGAGGTTGCCCTGCGCAAAGCGCAGCAAGCCATGAGCCGCAAGGTCAAGTTCAGCAACAACTGGAAGAAGGCGAAAGCCCGCGTCCAGCGCATCCATTCCCGCATCGGCAACGCCCGCCGCGATTTCCTGCACAAGGCCTCGACCGCGATCAGCAAAAACCACGCGATGGTGTGTATCGAGGACTTGCAGGTGCGTAATATGTCCAAGTCGGCGGCAGGCACGGCAGATGCGCCGGGAAGAAACGTTCGGGCCAAGTCCGGCCTGAACAAATCCATTCTCGACCAGGGCTGGTTCGAGTTCCGCCGCCAACTGGACTACAAGCTGGCGTGGAGAGGCGGCCATCTCATTGCCGTGCCGCCGCAGAACACCAGTCGCACTTGCCCAGGCTGCGGCCACGTGTCGGCGGACAACCGCCAGACCCAAGCCCGGTTCGTATGCGTGGCGTGCGGCTATGAGAATAACGCCGACGTTGTTGGCGCGATCAACATCCTTTCTCGCGGGATACAACGATTGCGGGACGAAGGGCAGGACACGGCCAACGCTTTGGTCGGGATGCAGGTGGACTGGCTGCCTGTGTCAGCCCGGATGGCCTGTGGATCGAACTGCATAGGCAGTCGGAAGCAGGAACCCGCCGAGACGACGGCGCGTGGAGCGATCCGTGCGTAGTTGTGGTAGGAATCTCCGCCCTTTAGGGCGGGGAGGACGTCAAGGGCTCTGCAGTTGATCGTGTGGCATGCTCCGGTTTTCATGCCGGGCACTCTCCCTTGGTTTCCGCTCCGGTTTTCCACCAGCTGTTATCTCCCGCAAGCAACTTTCAGTCTCACCGGTTTCAGTCTCATCAACCAGTCCTGTAACCCCAGTTACCGATGCCGATTTCCAGAACATCACAGCACCCCATCCTGCGCTTTCTGCCCTCCCGTTTCCGGCGGCTGATAGTCTGGCTTGCCGTGGCCGGGGCTTCCCTGCTGGTGGTGCTGGTCTTCTGGGAATGGGTCATCCCGTGGAAAATCAGGGTTCACATCGAGGAATGGTGGTGCCGGCTGCATTCCGTTCCGAACCACTCGGTGACCCTTTCCCTGGCTTGCGAAATGGCCCGCGACTTTAACCGCCTCCCACGTGAACGCTGGCTGGACCACCTGCTTTCCATCCCACCTCCACTGCGTTTTTTCATTCTCCGCATGATGGACCCGGAGACCAGTCTGACCCTGCTCTCCATGCTGGAAGAAAGGGCCTGCACCCGGTTCCCCCACCAGACGGCAACGGTTCACAGCCTTTTTGCCAAGACAGCCGAACTCTATCGCCTGCAGGACGCGCCGCCCAACAATGCGGCGGCACTCCCCCTCTTCCGGGAAGTTGGTGCGGAATGGCTGCAGTCCCTGACCCCGGAAGAAAAAAACCTGGCCCTGGTATTGCACCGGGAGTGGTTTCATCCGGCTCTCCATCTGCGCCACCGCAACCGGGTCTGGATTCTTCCGACGACGGTTCCCGTCATCAATGACTGGCTGTCCCGTTATGATAGACTCCGGGAAGAGATAGACCTGTTTCCGTTCAGCCCTTTCCCGGGCGACCCTGCGGCGCCTGATTTTGCCACCCATTATGAAACCGACGGTTTTTTTGCGGCACCGCGCCTCGCCACCTGTGACTGCGCAACCGATGTGGATTGCCTGCCGGGTTCGGTCTGCCATGTTTCCATCCCCGCTCCTCCATCAGACACCTTCACCTGCTGTCACCTGCTGGGGGTCATCATTCCATGTCAGGGAAAATGCCTCCCGTCTGAAAAGATGCCCGCCCCCCCGGTCCAGTCCTCATCCTGAGCCTTCCCTCAACCGGGTCATCCGGAAACCAGGGATATACGGCAAGGACTCCTCAAAAACCCGGACATCCTTACGGGAGCCAGATGCAGAAGAGTGCCCGTCGGCTCAGGGGAGGGTTCATGGCATGGCTATGTGATGTTCGGGGTGGTCCGGGAGCGTACCCGGTGGCGCTCTATGAACCAGGCAACGCAAAAGCTTCCGTGAATGAGGAGCAGGCGGGTGGCTGACTCCCGACCGTCACTGTCCGCATAGATCAGGTATGAGAGTACGGAGAGTCCGCCGTACAGCAGCCAGGACCACTGTCCGGTCAGGGCGGCAAGGGGGATGATCCAGATGAAGTACCAGGGCATGACGGTCGGGCTGAAAAAGAACAGTCCACCAAGCACGCAGAGCAGCGTTTCGGGGGCGGACCGGGGTGTGAGCGGCAACTGACGGCGGTACAGGAAGAGCAGGGTCAGAAACACACCGCCGCTGATGGTCCTGGCCAGGACCGCATGGTTGAGTGGAAGTCCACTCAGGTGGAGCAGTCCATGGCACAGTTCGGAGAAGCCGGGGTTGAAGGTCCAGTGTTGGGTATAGGCCGCCAGTCCCGCCCAGGCGACTTCTCCGTGCCGGAATGGCCACAGCCCGGTGGCGAGGGTCAGTCCAAAAGCGCAACTCCCGGCCCAGCGCAGGTGACGTACCGCAAAGGGAAGCAGCAGGAGGGGGGCGAGTTTGTTGACGTCCTCCCCGCCCTAAAGGGCGGAGATTCCTACCACAACTACGCACGGATCGCTCCACGCGCCGTCGTCTCGGCGGGTTCCTGCTTCCGACTGCCTATGCAGTTCGATCCACAGGCCATCCGGGCTGACACAGGCAGCCAGTCCACCTGCATCCCGACCAAAGCGTTGGCCGTGTCCTGCCCTTCGTCCCGCAATCGTTGTATCCCGCGGGAAAGGATGTTGATTGCAGCAACAACGTCGGCGTTATTCTTACAGCCGCACGCCACGCATACGAACCGGGCTTGGGTCTGGCGGTTGTCCGCCGACACGTGGCCGCAGCCTGGGCAAGTGCGACTGGTGTTCTGCGGCGGCACGGCAACAAGGCGTCCGCCCTTCCAAGACAGCTTGTACTCCAGCATACGACGGAACCCGTACCAACCCTGGTCGAGGATGGACTTATTCAGCCCTGACTTGGTATGGACATTCTTCCCCGGAGCATCGGCCGTACCTGCCGCCGACCGGGACATATTGCCCACCTTCAGGTCTTCGATGGCTACGACCGCGTGGTTTTTGCTTATCGCCGTCGAGACCTTGTGCAGGAAATCGCGCCGGACATTGGCAATACGAACGTGAATCTTCTGGACGCGGGCTAGCGCCTTCTTTCGGTTGTTACTGCCTTTGACTTTACGGGAGAGCGATTGTTGTGCCTTGCGCAAGGCTACCTCATGCCGCTTGAAGCTGTTGAGCGGAGCAAAGAACGTGCCGTCCGAAAGCGTAGCAAAGTGGGCAATACCCAGATCAATCCCAACCGTGCCTCTCTTTGGTCGAGGCGTCTCAACTTCACGTTCGGTCTGAATTGACACAAACCACTTGCCGCAAGACTGGCTGACGGTGACGTTTTTCACTGTGCCCAGCACTTCCCGGCTGTTGCGGTAGCGCAACCATCCAAGCTTGGGCAGAAAAATACGGCTGTTGGCCTGGTCAAGCTTGATCCCTTTTGGGTCGGGGTAACGAAAGCTATCTGACCGGCCTTTCTTCCTGAATTGCGGGAAGTTGGCCCGCTTGGCGAAGAAGTTGGTGTAAGCCCGCTCCAAGTCTTTGAGCGCCTGTTGCAGCGGATGAATTGGGGCATCGGCCAGCCAGGCCGTTTCCTCGCTGTGCCTCCACTCGGTAAGCAACCTGCACAACCCGGCGTAACCCAACTTCTTCTCGCCCTTCTCGTGCCGTTCTTTCTGTAGCACCAGCGCCTTGTTATAGACATACCGACATGAGCCGGCGAAGCGACGCATCAATCGCTCCTGCCGGCCATTGGGTATCAGTTCGTACTTGAAGGCTTGAAGTCGCAGCATGGTCTTGATTGTACTATGAACTGCGTTTGGACGGCTTCGCCGTCTGCGCTATCCTTCCCCGCCCTGAACGGCGGGGCTTGCCGCGCATCCCGGTCAACGTGGCAGCGGCCAGCCAGATGCCAATGGCCACCGGCCGGGCGCGGGCCAGTGCCAAAGTCAGCCCCAGAAGCATGAAGGCGACCAGGGCGTCGGCGTGCCCGGTGCCGACACCTTCCTTGATGACGAGCGAACTCCAGGCGTAAAGCGCCAGTTTCCAGGGGGGCTGGTCAAAGTGCGTGAGCGTCAGCCAGAGCAGGGCCATCACGCCCAGGTCCAGGAGCAGCAGGCACAGCTTCCATCCCACGACGCTGCCTGGAAACAGGGTGTAACTCAGGCGGAACAGGAGCTGGAGTCCGGGGGGATAAGCCGTTGGAAGGTCAGGATGATTGATGTGGGCGTGAATATCACGCCAGTGGTCATTGGGAAGCAGGCGGGCGCGCTCCGCTGCCGGCACGCTGGTGAGCCCCCACTCCAGCGCGTCGTCGGGTTCGAGAAAACAGGCCGGTGGGTACTGGTATGGGTTGAGTCCCAAGGCTTGCTGGTGTCCGTCCCACAGGAAGCGCCACAGGTCATGGTCATAGAGCAGGAAACGGTTGAAGACCACTTCCTTTCCGGTGAGGTCGGCGTGGAGTTTGGCTGGTGTGATCCCGTCGGGGATGCCGGCCGGAAGCACCAGCAGCCGGAAGCCCGTGCCAACGAGGACGACCAACGCGGCTACACAGCCCGGTTGGATACAGAAATGCTGTGTCGCCAGGGTGCGAACGGCCATCACATACAGCAGAAAAAGCCAGGCAAACAGAAGTAAAAACGCATGCACCCCGGCGGCACCCGGCAGGTTGGTCAGGTGGAAGCCGGTGTAGGCATAGGCGAGGGCGGAAAGGCCCAGCGTTACCGGGAGTAACCCCTTCCGGGACCATTTCCGGCGCTCTCCCGGTGGGCAGGGTTCACAGGCACTGGGGCTGAGGTCGCGTTGTTTCAAGGGGGTCCGTCAAAAAGCATCCGTCAGAAAAGGCGGCTGATGCCGACCGTAACAAAGGTTCCGGTCGGGGTGTTTTGCCCAGCCACGGCGAATTGAATTCCCCCGGTGGCCGTGAGCCTGGACCGGCCGCCGAAGGCTGACTTGTCTTCGGCCCGGAACCGGGTCTCACGGTTGAACACAAGGGTGGTTTCGCGTCCTTTGGCATCCCGCAGCGTGATGGATGAATTGCGGATGGCGCGTAACTCACCCCGAACGGAGCGGCTGATGGTGAAGTCGTCCCGGGCCTCAGAGCCGGGGGTGGAGACGACTCCTCCGCTCCCCCCGCTGGTGAAGGCGTTTGCGGATGCCCTGACGGACACCCCTGGGGTCACGTTGCCGCTGGGGGGGCACGTTGCCGCTGGTGATGCCGACGAAGCCCGTGATGACGACGACCGGGCAGGCACACCGTCGCCACATGGAAAAACATCGCATGGCGCGACTCCTTGCTGGTCCCTGTGTTTCAAGGGGCCGGGTTGGGGGCGGTGGAAAAGTCATTGAGCCGCCAGTCGTAGGGGAGGAAAGCCATGGCCTTGACTTTCCCGGTGAGTTCAGGACGGTATCGGGTGATGAATGCGGTGACATCGCCAAAGTCGGCGGCATACCACTGGAAGATCATCGAGACTGTCAGCGTGCCGGTCTTTTCGTCAAAGTGCGCGCCACGGGCGGGATCGTTGAGAAACGCCACCGTTCGGGCGTCGAGCTGTTGGTCGAGCGTGTCGCGGCAATAGGCGTCGGCAGCGAGAACCGGGCAGCCGTTGGAGGCACAGTTGATGGCGAAGTGGATGCGCGGGTCGTTGAATGTCGGACGCAGGATCGTGGCTTCGATCTGGTTGAGCGTCAGGGACTGTCCGCCTGCCACGGCTGGGGTTTCCCAGAATCCCCTGGCTCCGGGGTCTTTGAGTTCATTGAAGTTGACACTTGTCAACGGATACCGTTCCAGCCCGCTGTTGAGGGTGAGGGCATTGTAGGCATTGATCCAGAATGCCTTGCGCGAGGGTTCGTCGAGGCTTTTGGGGGACGTTCCGGCCAGCCATTGGACATAGTCCCTGAGTGCCGCGCGGTCACCCGGGCTGCGCAACCAGGACTCGTACCTGACCTTTCCCTCCACGACATACGTCCTGAGCAGTCGCCCAAAGGCGCGATGCCGTTCATCGGCCGGTGCGTCCGCCGGGGAAGCCTGTGGCTCACGGCTGGCGGCCGCCGGATGGGAACGGTCGGACTGGAGATGCGGCCCTGGTCCGGCCGCCGACTGGCAGGACTGGCCGGCCAGGAGCAGGAGCGGGGAGAGCCAGAAGACCAGCGGGTGGGCGTTCACCGGTTCACGCATCGGGTGAGGTCTGCTTTCTGCGAAGATGCCAGGGCTGCCTGAGCACCGGCTCATCAGTCAAAACCCACGGGCGGGTGGCTTTATTCCCCTGGTTTTTTTGCCGGCTGATGCCCGGCCGGGCTTTCAGGCGTGGCGGATGCTCCTGTGACATGCGTCGCGGTATGTGTGGGGCGGTATGTGCGGGCGGGAGCGGGCACGCGGGAAGGGAATAAACGTCACTCCGGAAAAGTTATGCCCATCAGATGCGGTCCTGCCGCCAGGGTGGTGTGCCGCGCGGACTCGATGGCGGGCGGCCGAGGGGCTGGCCCGCCGCGTGGAGGGCAAACAACGTGCCTGGTTTTGTCAAGCGTTACCTGGAGTGGCTGCAGCAGGGTGTCCCGACCGGAGATGTCGTGCGCTACCCCGTGATTGGGCCGGACTACCGAACCAACCTGGCGGGGGTCTTCATCATTGGTGATCTGTCGGGTCTGCCTCTGCTGAAGTTTGCCGCCAGGCAGGGCTTCGAGGTGATGGAGACCATTCACCGGGAGTTGCAGTCCCTGCCACCGGTCGCTTCACCAGATGTGTTGGATGTTGTGATCGTGGGTGCCGGCGCTGCCGGTTTATCGGCAGCGCTCCAGGCCAAGCGGCTTGGACTGAACTATGTTGTTCTGGAGTCGGTCCGGGCGGCCAATACGATTGTCAACTTTCCCAAGGGGAAACTGATCTTTGCCGAGCCGATGCAGATTGCGAATCCGAGCGAGCTTCCCATTCGTGAATCAAACCGTGAGGAACTGCTGGCTGCCTGGCAGGCGTTGCTTGACCGTGAGCAGCTCGCCATTCGGGAAGGGGCGGAGGTGACAGACATTCAGCGCCGCACGGATGGCCACTGGGCTGTTACGGTGGCCGGGCAGCCAGCCGTGGTTGCGCGGCGGGTCGTGCTGGCGACAGGGAAGGCGGGCAATACCCGGCGGCTGGGCGTTCCGGGGGAGGACCTCCCGAAGGTTCTGGACCGGCTCTTCAGTCCACAGGATTTTCACGATCTGGACATCCTCGTGGTAGGGGGGGGGTGATACGGCGGTGGAAACCGCCGTGGCTTTGGCTGAGGCCGGCAATCGGGTGACCCTCGCTTATCGGCGTTCGGCTTTTTCCCGTATCAAGGCTGGCAACCACGAACGGATCCGGCAGCTTGCGGACGCCCGGCGGATCACCCTGTTGTTTGACACCACCGTGGTGCATATCTCCGAAACGGAGGTCGAACTCGATGTCGGTGGGCAGCGCCGGCGCCTCCCGAATGCCCTGGTCTTCGCCATGATCGGCCGTGAGTTGCCCTATGCGTTTTTTGAACGAATCGGCATTGCGATTGAGAAGACCTGGACGCTCACCCGCTTTGCGCTCTACGGTCTGGCGGTGTTCATCTTCACCTCCATTTACTTTGGCAAACATGTCGTGGCATCGCGGGTGCTTCAGGAAGGTGAACCGGTCCGGCGCTATTCCGAATGGCTCGTCCCGGCGATCATCGTCGCCGGCATGATCGGCGTGGTGTATGTGGTCTATCTCCGTTTGAATCGTGGCAAGCTGGACACCTTCCGGGCCTATGTGGGTCCGACGGCGGTGCTGATCGTGACGTTAGGGGCGTCACTCGGTGCGCTGTGGTGGATGAGCGGGCAGTCTGATGCCAACTTTCTGTGGGGCAGGCATCCTGGATTCTGGTACAGCCTGCTGTACACGGTCACAATTTTCATCTTTGGCCTGCGTCGCATGCGGCGCAAGCAAGTGGGATGGCTACATCGTCCGTCAGACCCTCAGCCTGGCGCTCATCCAAGCGGTGCCCCTGTTTCTTATCCCGGAGCTGTTACCGGTCATTGCCCGTCACGGCTGGATTCCGGCCTGGATCGAGGCGCCAGGCCTTTCCGCATGGGGATTACTGGCGGTGGTATGGATTTATCCTGGCGTATCCCCTGTTCATTCACAATGTGTTGACCGGGGAGCCGAGTGCCTTCTGGCTTGTGGTCTCGGTCATCCAGACGTTCGTGCTCATTCCCGGGCTGGTGTACTTTTTTGGCAAGGGGGCCTATTGTGGCTGGATTTGCTCGTGCGGTGCGCTGGCTGAAACCCTCGGTGATGACTATCGCACGCTGGCTCCCCATGGCGAGCGGGCCAAGCGTTGGGAACATCTGGGGCAGGGGGTACTGCTGGTTATTTTCGTGCTTACGTTGGGTTGGGGGTTGACCCACTGGACGCCGGCCGGGTCCTGGTTTCGGACGGCCACCTTTGGTGGACTGTCCCTGCCTGTAGCCGTTGAGCACCTCAGGCACTGGTATGAGCTGGTGATTGACGTGGGGTTTGCCGGCACGATCTCCCTTGGGGTTTACTTTTTTTATTCCGGTCGCATCTGGTGCCGGTATGGCTGTCCGCTGGCGGCGCTCATGCACATCTACGCCCGCTTTACGCGCTATCGGATTTTTGCCGACAAACCCAAGTGTATCAGTTGCAACATCTGCACCAGGGTTTGTCACATGGGGATTGACGTGATGGGCTATGCGAGCCAGGGGCGTCCGATGGATGATGTCGAGTGCGTACGGTGTGCCGCATGTGTTACGAGCTGCCCGATGGATGTCCTGAGCTTTGGCATGACAGGGAAGGAGCATCCCCACGATCCGGCGTCGCGCCTGTATCAACTCCGGCGCGGGGCTTCAGTTCCTGGGTCGGCAGTGACAGGTTCACAGCTATGACCGGGCGGGGCCATGGCTGTTTCCGGGCGCCTGCACCTCTGTACTCCAATCCACAACCGGGTTGGCTCTCGCCATTCTGAAGGCTTTCTGATAATGGTTTGCCAGTCATTCCCCCAGTGGCTGGACAGCCGTGGCGCTCATGGCATTCCTGGATTGAGTGAGGCCGGAACAAACTTGCTTTTCAGGCCCTATGGGTATGTTCTGGGGCTGGTCGTCCTGGTCATCGGATGCAGCATCTGGGGTTTGGTGACCGGTCAGCCAGAGGTGATTGTATGGTTGACCCTGGGCTATCTGGCCTATGAAATCAGCCTGACGCTCTTTCTCTTTGTGGCCACGGCGCTGGGGATTGCCGCCTGGCAGCGTGGCTACCGTCCACCGTGCCCGGAAGCCGCCCACCCGGTCAGTGTACTCATCGCCGCGCACAACGAAGCCGATTGTATTCTGGAAACCCTGACGAGCGTGTTTGGTCAGGTGGGGGTGGTCCCGGAAGTCATCGTGGCGAGCGACGGCTCAACGGATGGCATGAATGAAATGCTCATCAGGACTTTTGGACTGACCGCCGTGGACGGGCAGGAAAGATGGTGCGGCGAGGTTCCCCGGGTGGACACCGCTCCGGCGCGGCTCACATTGCTGGCACTGCCCAAAGTCGGGAAGGGGGCGGCGCTCAATGCGGGGCTGCGGGTGGCGGAGGCGGAACGGCTGGTCACATTGGATGCGGATACCCTGCTGGCTCCGCGGGCGCTCCTGGAATTGGCGGCGACCTTTGAGGACGGCGTGACCGTGGCGGCGGGTGGTTTTATCTACGTCCGTGGTGCGGCCGGTGGGCCCTGGATGGTACGTCACCAGTATCTTGAGTTTTTTCGCAACTTCATGTGGCGCATTGGTCTGGCGCACTGTGGCGTGTGTCTCCAGGTCTCAGGTGCATTTGGCGCTTTTCGGACGGCTGCGTTGCGTGAGGTGGGTGGTTTTTCAGAGGCGACGCTCGTTGAGGACTATGAAATCATTTACCGGCTGCATGAGGTCTATCAGCGTTTGGGGCGTGTGTATGCCGTCCGCGTGGCCCCGGCGGCGGTGGCCTACACGGATGCTCCACGTACCCCGTGGGCGTTTGTCAAGCAACGCACCCGCTGGTTCGCCGGATTTCTGAATACCCTGTGGGACTACCGCCGGATGATTGGTGCGCCGTCCTACCGTGCTATTGGCTGCTTCATGCTCCCCGTCAAGGTGGTGGACGCGCTTCTGCCAATCTGGGGGATAACGTCACTCTTCATCCTGGTTGGGGCCTTTCTTTTTGGGCGTGAGCAGTGGCGCTGGTACGCCGTGGCACTCTTTGGGGCGAAGTGGCTGTACGATCTCGTGTTGACCGGGCTTCTGGTCAGCCTCCACGAAAGGACATTTCCGGGACGCCCTTTATCCTTGGGACGGGCGCGGCTGGTCCTGACGATACTGACGGAAGCCATTGGTTTTCACTGGTTCCGGCAGGCTGCCGTGTTGAATGCCTACCGTTGGTTTGGCTTTGGGATTCGGCGTTGGGAGCAGGCGCGCTGGCAGCCGGCTGGGGGGAAGCCGCCGGTGCGCACGGCTGCACCGGCTTTGTCATGGCTGGGGTTTGGCAAACGGCAGCAGGACCACTCACAACCTTGATTGATCACGGCTGTGACTGAAGCCGCCTTGCTTCTGTCGTTTCCGGGGCAGGGGTACGGAGTGTTTTCAGCTTCAGTCCGGTTTTGGATGCTTATTTTGGAGGCTTAGAGTCTGATAATATAGATTATGTTTCTATGCCCGTCCGCAAGGATGCAGAAATGTTGCCGGAATGTTCAACGGACGTAGCACCGAAAGCCTAACCACAGACAGCAAAAGTTCAAGGCCGGGTAAAGTTCAAGGTCGGGTTTTGTCTGGTTCATCCCGACTGGAAAGGTATCGAACCATGCCCACAAAAGGCCTACGGGCAGGACGCCAAGGCTGGTTCATCGGCCTGCTGGCAGGACTTGTCACACTCAGTCAGACCAACGTCACTGCCGGCAGGCATCCTTCACCAGTCAGCCACGAAGCCGTCTCTGTGGCCGGGTTGAATCTGGGACCGGAAGAACAACGGCTTCTCGACACCGGCGGCATCGTCGTCCGTCCGCTCCCGACCGGCCACGCCAAAACCATTGCCGCTCAGGGACTGGCTATAGTGGAAAGCCCGCCGGAAACGTTTCTGGACGCCTACCGCTCCCTGGAAGCCATCCGGCATGGCGGAAGCGTCACCACCTGTGGGCGATTCAGCCCCGTCCCGACGCTTGCAGACGTGGCGCACCTTCCTGTGAGTCCTGACACCCTTACGGAGCTTTCCACGGCGCACGTGGGAGACTCAAAAATCAAGCTTTCTGCGGCAGAAATTGAAACCCTGACGCAACTCCGGCAGACCTGCCCGGCGGCACAGCTCCGCCCGTCGCTGGCGGATGCCTACCGGCAGATGCTCTGGAAGCGCGCGCTGGCGTACGCCACCCACGGGCCACGGGGACTTCCAGCTTATGCTGACAAGAACATGCCGACCGACGTACCGGCCGCCGTGGCGTCGCTGGTGTCAGAGTGTTTTCGTCTGGCACACCCGGCATCCCGGGCGCACACAATGCTTGAGCGTTTTCCCCGCCTGGATGCCATCCGGGGCGAGTCTTTTCTCTACTGGGCCGTTCAGAAGTACGGTGATCTCAAACCCGTCACCACCGTTGTGCACGTCCTGATGTGGCAGGACAAGGGGCGTGACTATATTGCCTCAACGCTCATCTACGCCAATCACTACACGGAAGCCGCCTTTGTTCTGGCGGAACTCATTCCCTTCACTGACCCCACCGGACGGACACAGACTATTGTGGTGTACAGCGTGTGCCTTCAGACTGATCTTCTGGGTGGGCAGCTTGGGTTTTTGAAGAAGAAGTTTGCCCAGTCAAAGCTGCTGAGTACGCTCAAGGGTGGGCTGACGACGTTGCGGACAACGGTCCTGGCGGCTTCCCGGGCGCGTGGGACGAGTCTGGTTGGGGTGCTTGGGAGCGCGGGCTTCCAGCCCGCAGATCAGAAGGTTGAGGACAACCTGAAGATACTTGGGTTTTGAAAGCGCCGGGGCGAACCTGGATACTCAGGTGAACAGCGGTATATTTCCCTGCCAACGGTCTTCGGAAATACCCTGGATTCTGAGGTGCATCCATGACCACAGACTGGTTGGACATTCGTCCCTTCGAGAATGCGATTGCCCGTCTTGAAGAGGGTATCTCAGAATATCAGGCTGACCCGACACGGACGCTGTTGCGCGACGGTGCGATCCAACGCTTTGAATTCACCTATGAACTGGCCCACAAGACCCTGAAGCGTTTTCTTGAGTTCGTTTCCCCAAGTCCAGCCCAATACGACCAGATGTCCTTTCAGGACCTGATTCGTTCCGGTAATGAGCAGGGGCTTCTGCTCGGTGATTGGCCGACCTGGCGGCGCTACCGTGAAATGCGCAGCAAAACCAGTCATACCTGTGACGAAGGCGTTGCGCTCGAAGTCGTGGCCGGGATTCCTGCTTTTCTGGAAGAAGCCCGCCATCTGCGCGACGCACTGAAGGCAAGGCTCACATGAGTACGGATTGCCCCCCGATAGATATTCACCCGGGACACTGGGCTATGGTGCGACGTATCCTGCAGAAGCATGTGCCCGGGTATGAAGTGTGGGCTTTTGGCTCTCGTGCGAAGCGGACAGCCAAACCGCATTCCGATCTCGATCTGGTGATCATCAGTGACCGGGCATTACCGCTGGATGTCAGGGCTGCTTTGCGGGATGACTTTTCGGAATCTGACCTGCCATGGAAGGTGGATGTGGTGGACTGGGCCACCACCAGCCAGGCCTTCCGGGAGATCATCGAGCGGGATAAGGTTGTAGTACAGGGTGGAAAGTGAAATACTTGGAAGCGCGGGCTTCCAGCCCGCAGATCAGAAGATTGAGGACAATCCAAAGCTACTTGGTTTTGAAAACGCCGGGGCAAAAATGGATACTCAGGTGAGCAACAGCGTATTTCCCGGCCAACGGTCTTCGGAAATACCCTGGATTCTGAGGTGCATCCATGACCAACAGACCAGTTGGACATTCGTCACTTCGAGGATGCAATTGCCCGTCTTGAAGAAGACATCTCAAAAAATATCAGGACGACCCGACACGAACGCTCTGCGCGACGGTGTGGACCAACGCTCCAAATTCACCTGCGAACTTGCCCAAAGACCATGAAGCGTTTTCTTAAGTGTATTGCCCCAAGTCCAGCCCAATCCGCTCAAAGGTGTCAATGTAGAGGCGCAGGAAAGGGGTGCACGAGCCGTCCATACGCTCATTCCTGCGTCCGTAGAACCGGGCAAAGGGGGTGAGGTACTCCCGGATTTTCATCTGCTGGCAGGCGGCAGTACCTTGGTCAGCATCCTGCGCCTGCACGACTGACCTGGTGGGTCTGCCATCCATCAGCCCACTGTATTTCATTGGCCTTTCAATGCTGGTTACGACTGGGGGTTACACATTCTCCTTTGCCATCATCAATAATAATTATGAATCCGTCATCATATATGACTTCTTCCGTAGGTGATGGTTTTGTTCTCTTATCCGGCGGAAACATCATGATGAGTTCACGTGCGGTTGGAGAAAACGAGCTTATTTTCTCAAGAAAGTTCCATCCGCGTTCTCCTATAGCCATTTTGTCTATGCTTTGCATCATGTTGATATACACTTCTGAATTCATACGGCTTAGATCACTTGCTCCTTTAATAATCTCAATTTCACCAGGCGTCAGGCTCATGATAAATTTCCGCGGGATTTCAAAAGATATGCGCGATTGCTGCAGGGCCTGCCTGATTGCGGGGATCATTTCCACAATCTTTTGGTGCAGGCTTTTGACATCGGCAGCTTTTGATGGATATTTCGGGGCAACTTCCTTTTCCATAGTATACGTAAAATGCTGGATTATTTCTTCCTCTGGAAGACTCCACATGATAAATCTGCGCAATCCAGATGGCATCTGCATTATTTTTTCAAACTTCGTCTCCGTGGGCTCGTTTTTCATGCTTTCGGCAATATCCCGCGCCAGGTCCATCAATCTGAATTTTTGATTCAGAATTGAAAAGTCTATATCTGGTATTGGAGAGTCCGGGGGAACAAACAGATCGTCCGGTGACGGTTGAGGTTTTTCCTGCGACGCACTGCCTGCGACCGGAGGCGATTGAGGTTTCTCCTGTGACACAACGCCAAGCACCGGGCCTGTCATGGCAAAAACGGACAGAAAACATCCGAACAGAAACATGGTTTTTTTCTTGGAAAATTTGATGGATACGAATTTCATGTTCAGGTCTCCTATCTATGACACCGGTTTCCCGGTTGATGGTTGAATTGCTGTTTGTCTTACCCGGTGCCTTGCCCAGGCTGGGCTTTCCAACCCCGTTTGTCCCCATTACTTTTTCGAATCTGTCGGCCAGCCCAGCGCCTGAAGCGTGACCTTGGCCAGCCGCTTGGCCGCCAGTTCAGACTCACGGGTCCCATTCTGTTGGGCGTCAAGGTGAAACGTCGTCATCAGCCCGCCAAACAACAGGCATGTGTCATACAAGGCTGTCAGTTCGGCCGCCGGCTGCTGCATCAGCTTCGGGTCAGAGGTCAACAGTTCGTGAACTGCCCCCAGCAGAAATTCTGACTCCTCATCGGTGAGGTCCCGTCCGCGTTCAATCCCGACAGCAACCCCGACGGCCAAAGCCACCGCGTATGTCAGGTTGTTTTTGCGAAAGTCCGGGCTTCGCTCAATTTCCTTGAAAATGGCATCGCCCAGCGAAAGCAGCGTCGCCCGCTGCTGCGGGTCGTTGGACAACGACGCAAACTGCTCGGCAATGGACTGCCGCCGGCGCGGACGAAAATCCGTCACGGCATACTGGCGCGGTGTCTGTACCGGACGGCTTTCCGGTGCGGCCGCCGGCGTACGCCGTTGGGCATTGCTGCCGGCCCGCCCCCGGTCGCCGGAAAGACGCAGCGGCACCGACTGGTAAAACACACTGCGCTGGGACAACGACAGCATGAGACTCAGGTTCGCCATGGCCATGGTCTCAAACTGCATCCCGCTCAGCGGATCAGTAAACTGGGCGCGCGCCTCACCAGAGGCAGCCGCAAGCCACGACGCAAACAGGAAGAAAAAAACAAAACTCCGGCGCAGCGCCCTGCACTTCAACATCGCTTGCGCAACTCCTTTCACAACCGGCCCGCATCGGAAGGGGCCGGTACAAAATGTCGTGTGGCACAAGGATACGTGCTTCACTGTGTCAACGCAATACAGCGCCGGGGATTTTGAGAAAATTTCGCGTACTTTCAGATTTTTGTACGGCGCGCCGTCCCTTGCTTCTGTCACACGGCCCAGGATCATGGCCACCGGCAGCACATCAGCAATCATGCCGGACAAACTCACACAAGGGTGCGACTGCGTATGAAATCCCTGACGGAATACCTGACCTTCAACCTTCCCTCCAAAATGGCCTTCGTCAACATCACACCCCAGGTTGAGGCAATTGTGCGGCGCAGCGGCGTCAAGGAAGGGCTGGTGCTGTGCAACAGCATGCACATCACCTCCAGCGTCTTCATCAACGACGACGAAGCCGGACTGCACCACGACTTCGGCGTGTGGCTGGAACAGCTCGCGCCTTTCAACCCGGACCCGAACCACTACCACCACAACCGCACTGGCGAAGACAATGCCGATGCCCATCTCAAGCGCCAGATCATGGGACGGGAGGTTGTCGTCGCCATCACCAACGGACGACTGGATTTCGGCCCGTGGGAGCAGATTTTTTACGGTGAGTTTGACGGCTACCGGCCCAAGCGGGTGCTCGTCAAGGTCATCGGCGAGTGACTGCCTGCGCCCCGGTTCCCGGCTCTCATGAACGCTGCGCCCGCCCCCGGCTTTCCTGCCACAGGCGGCAACGGGCCACCATCTGTGCGGCCAGCCGCGCATCCTGCCCGAAATGCAGGTGAATGTAGCTGGCATGCAGGTAGCCGCTGGCAAACCCTTCGGCGCGTGGTTGTTCTGCCGGATGACGCGGCTCAATGACGTAGGCCGGCGGCGCTCCTTCCGGGCGCTGCCACGTCGAGTAGTGAAACTCGTGCCCCCGCAGCCGTTGTCCGGCCGCGCCCAGAAGTCCGTCGGCAGCCAGCCTGACTTCCCGGTAGCCCATGACCAGCCGGCGCTCCATCCGGCAGACACCGGGAACAAGGCCAACCATCGGATGGCGCTGCCCTTCGGCATCTTCCAACGCCTCGGTCAGATACATCAACCCGCCACACTCGGCGTAGATCGGCATCTCCTGGGCGTGGGCTTCCCGAACGGCCGCCAGCAACGGACGGTTGGCACTGAGGGCGGCGGCATAAATTTCAGGATAGCCACCGCCGAAATACAGCCCGCTGATACCGGGCGGCAGAACGGCATCGCGCAACGGACTGAACCACACGACCTCCGCACCCGCGACCCGCAGCGCGTCCAGATTGTCCGCGTAGTAGAAACAAAACGCCTCGTCACGGGCGACACCTATCCGAACCACGCCATCCGAAGCCGCGGCCAGGGCCGCAGCCAGTGGGCCGGCGCTGTCCGGCAGCGGTAGCGGCGGCGCGGCTTCAGCCAACGCCACGACCGCCTCCAGATCAACATCACGTGCCATCGCTTCCCGTGCCCGGGCCAGGAAGGTCTGTACGGCCTGCGGCCGTTCCTCCACGGTCAACAGCCCAAGATGCCGCTCCGGTATGGTAAGGTCGGGCAGGTACGGAAGACAGCCAAGTACTGGAACGCCGTACTGCGTGATGGCCTCCCGCAGCCATGCGGCATGGCGCTCCCCGCCAACCCGGTTGCAGATGACGCCAGCGATATTGACCTTTGGCATAAACGTGTGAAAGCCGTGGACAACCGCCGCCGCACTGACCGACATGTGGCTGCAATCCACGACCAGAATGACCGGAGCCGCCAACAACAGCGCCATCTGCGCTGTACTGCCAGCGAGCGGATCGCTGCCGGCGCCGTCAAAAAAGCCCATGACGCCCTCGATGATGCTCACGTCGGCCGTGGCAGCCACCCGCGCAAACACCAGTTGCACCGCAGCCGGCGGCAGCATCCAGGCGTCGAGGTTGCGTGAGGGCCGCCCCGTGGCCGCCGTGTGGTACATCGGGTCAATATAGTCGGGGCCGACTTTGAACCCCTGTACGCGCCGGTCTGCTGCCAGCGCGGCCATAAGTCCCGTGGCGACAGTGCTTTTGCCGTGACCGCTGGCCGGCGCGGCAATGATGATTCTGGGAGGGTTCACGGCACGTTATTCAAGACGGGTCACCAGACCGAGTTCATAGCCGATGGCTTCGATGTCGGCAATGGAAAGCACCAGTCCTTCCGGCGGGCGCTGATTGAGGCGTAGCACAATCGCCGACTCGCCTGCCAGATGCTCAACCGTGACCCGGTTGAACGGCACTTCAATGCCCAGCAGCCGGGTCATCAAGGCTGCTGTGGCGCGATGCCCGACTGCCGAGTAGAGCGTCCGTCTCGCCTGGCGAAACCGGGCAATGAGCTGCCGTGCCGCTTCCGGTGTCACCGGCTCGTAGCGATAAACACCATAGGCGGTGAGAATGCTGGCGTTGAGAAACAGGAGACGCCCCGACGGCCGGTTCGACGGAGTTGTCAGACCTGCCGGCTGATGTGGTGTCTCATGTAGGCTGTGACCTAGTTCCTGAACCGGGTCATCGGCGGGGTTTGACATGCTGGTTCCTGATGAGGTGTGCCGTGGTGTACGTGCCGGCGGATGGTGGGCGCATAAAGCTGGTCAAGCAGGGCCTTGCCGCTGGTGAAATCGCGTGTCCCGTACTGCCCGGCAAAATACTGCCGGAGGCGATGCCACAACCGGCGATAGGGATGTGCGGTTGTGTAATGCTTCAACGGCGTGTGTCCCCGGACAATGCGGATGATGCTTTCCGCATTTCCCGGAATCGCAAGCGCCGCCGGAGCGCCGTTTTTTTCTGCGTTTTTCCGGGCAAAAAGGGTGATGTTCCCGCCATCGTCGGAGGTCAGTTGACCAATCCCGGTGAAGCCTGTTTTTTCAGCAAGCTTTTGCAGCGTTGAGAGGTTGAAGTTGAAGATGTGGGCTTCGTGAAAGGTGTTTTGGGGCGCCTGGCAGGTCGCCTCAACATTCGGCACTTCGATAACCAGTATCCCGCTGGGCTTCAGCAGCCGGTGCAGTTTCAACAGGACTTCGGCCGGTCGTTCGGTATGCTCCAGGACGTGCCACATCGTGATCAGGTCAAAGTGTTCTTCCGGCAAGGCCACATCCTGAGCAAAGCCGATATGGACCTGAAGCCCATACTCACTTTCGGCATATTCCGCATAACCCCGGTTTGGCTCAATGCCCTGCACGGTGTGACCCAGTTTGTGAAGCAGATAGATGAACTCCCCTCCCCCGGAACCCACATCCAGGATCGTCTGTGGGGTCGGCAGCAGATGCCGGATGGTCTGACAGCGTGCCAGTGCCAACCTGCCGGCGCGCAGAATATGCTTTGGTTTGGGCGTGTACGTGCCTTTGTAGTGGAGGCGGTAGTGTTGTGTGTAGAACTCACGGGGGTTATGGGGAAGCGGGTCTGACCAGACCAGCCCGCACTGAAGGCAGATCACCGTTCGGAGAGGTTTCCCATGGCGGCCGCGGTTAGCCAGGACAACGCTTTCAGGGTTGCCGCACAGTTGGCATGGCGATGCGCCCACGGCACGCGGAGCCAGAGTGGAGAGGGTTGCAGATGGGCTTTCCAGAGAAATCATCAGCGAAGCCTACCGGCTAGAATTCAATGCCCCGCTGCGCCTTGATGCCGCTGCGGAACGGATGTTTGACAAGCTTCATTTCGGTGACGAGATCGGCCAGCTCGACCAGCTCCGGGCGGGCGCTGCGCCCGGTGATGACGACGTGGAGCGCCGGACGTTTCTGCCGCAGCTTTTCCATGACCGGTTCCAGAGGCAGCGTGTCATCGCGCAGGACAATGTTGAGTTCATCGAGCACCACCAGATCGTAGTGCGGGTCTTCCATCAGGGCGCAGGCTTTGGCCCAGGCACGTTCAGCCGCGGCGCGGTCGCGTTCCCGATCCTGGGTTTCCCAGGTGAAACCTTCGCCCAGTGCAAAGAAATCCACCCGGCCGGCGAGTTCCCGGGCAAAGGCAGCTTCCCCGCTCTCCCACGCCCCCTTCGTAAACTGGACGATGCCAATCCGCATCCCGTGCCCCAGTGCCCGAAACACCATCCCCAACGCCGCCGTGGTTTTTCCCTTTCCGGGGCCCGTGTGGACGATGATCAGCCCTTTTTCCTGGGTAGCCTGCGCGATGCGCGCGTCCTGGAGGGCCTTTTTGCGCGCCATCTGCGCCCGGTGCTGTGCTTCATCGCCTTCAGACGGTTGCGTTATGTCCTCCGCCATCATGTGTCCTTTCCTTTCCCACTGGGTCTTTGCCACGGCACTCACTGCGGCAGGGCATTGACAGCACGAACAATATCACCCACGGCGTCGGCAATGTGGTGCGATACCGTCCGCAGCGACCGTGACGGCAGCGCCACGACGCGCCGTTTCCGAATGGCACTCAGGCTGGCCAACCGCTTGTCGGCCAGCAATTGTTCCCGGAAGCCACGGTCGGCCGCCAGTCCCGTCGCCACAAAGATGACGTCCGGGTCACGCGCCAGCAAGGCCTCGGCCGAAAGCGCCACGTGGCCGGTCAGGTCCGCAGCGGCATTGCGCAGACCGGCCGCGGTCAGTTTCACATCCGCCATGGTATCGCACCCGGCCACCATCAGCGGCGGCATCAGGTACAGCGCCCGCCACCCGGCCCGGTCAGGACGCAGCCCGTCCCGCGCCTCAGCCAGTTTTGCCCGCATGTCGGCAATCACGGCCTCGGCACGCTCCACTTCACCCACCGTCTGACCAATCCGACGCAGATTGTTTTCAATGTCAGCCAGTGACCGGAAATCCTCGACGACCACGGTTGGCGTTCCGGTCTGCTCGACGGCCTGCCGCAGTTCCGCTTTGGTGTAGCGCGCCAGCAGCACCAGATCAGCCCGCAGCGAAAGCATCCGCTCCGGCTCCCGTTCGACAAAGACACCAATCTGGCGGGCCACATCGGCAACGTAACTCACTTCGGGGTCGGCAGCGTACTTTGACAGCGCGACGATCCGTTCCGGCGGCACAAGCGCGCAGAGGATTTCATCCGTACCAACCGAAAGTGAGGCGATGCGTTGTGGCTTGGGCGCGGTTGTGTGTGCAGCCGGCCGGTGGTTGTCGGCTGGCGCACGAAAGGACTGACAGGCACTGCCCGGCCACACCACGGCTGTCACAGCCGCAACGGCCGTGGCCGTCCGTGACCAGTTCCCTTGCGCGTTATGTCTCCCGGTCACAGTTCACCTCCGCCTGCTGGATGGCTTCTTCAGCCGTTGCCTGGACGGCTGTCAGACGACGTAGTACCGCCGGCGGCGGCTGCGCCCACAGCCCTCGCCGGGCCGCTTCCAGAAGCCGCGCAGCGATGTCCCGCTGTGCCCAGGGATTGCTCCGGCGCAGAAACGCGGCGGCCGCTTCGTCAAAAAGGTACGCCTCGGCAACCCGCTCATACATCCAGTCCGCGACGAGACCGGTCAGCGCGCTGTACCCAAACAGGTAATCCACGGTGGCGGCCATTTCGAGGGCGCCCTTGTAGCCATGTTCCTGAATGGCCCGCAGCCACTTTGGATTCGTCACCCGTGCGCGCAGGACCCGGCGCAGTTCTTCGTCAAGTGAGCGCACTTGCGGCCGCGCCGGATCAGACGAGTCGCCCAGCAAAGTCGGCGGCAGTTCCCCGCGCAGGTTGTGGACGGCGGCCGCCATGCCGCCGTGAAACTGCATGTAGTCATCGCTGTCAAGAATGTCATGCTCGCGGTTGTCCTGGTTCTGGGCCACGACTTCGCAGGCCGCCAGTCGCGCCGCCAGGATGGTTTCGGCCGGTGTGCCATACTCGCCCGCCGTGTAGGCGTAACCACTCCAGCGCAGGTAAATCTGCGCCAGGTCTTCGCGGCTCGTCCAAGCGCCTTCGGCGATGGCGGCCAGGATCCCCACGCCATAGACGCCGGGCCGGTTGGAAAAAACCCGGAAACGCGCCTGCTGGCGGGCTACTTCGGGCGGCGTACCGGCGGCAATCCGCTGCTGTTCCTCCACCCGGACATGCTTGCGGACGTAGTTCCATTCGTCCGGTTCATCCGCTTCGGCGGCCAGATGGACGGCTTCATCGAGTAACGCCAGCAGGTTGGGAAAGGCATCGCGGAAAAAGCCGGAAACCCGGATGACGACATCAATGCGTGGGCGCTGCAACTGCTCGACCGGCAGCAGCCGGAGACCAGCCAGGCGCTGGTTGGTCACATTCCATACCGGCTCGACGCCAAGCAGCCAGAGCACCTGGGCAAGGTCATCGCCCTGGGTACGCATGTTGGCCGTTCCCCACAGCGTCAGGCCGATGACTTCGGGAAAACGTCCCTGCTGCCGGACGTATGTCGTCAGCAGTGCGTCCCCCAGTTGTCGTCCCACCTGCCAGGCAAAACGGGAAGGAACGGCGCGGATGTCCACGGCATAAAAGTTCCGCCCGGTGGGCAGCACGTCCACCCGGCCACGGGTTGGCGCGCCGCTGGGACCCGGTGGAATGGACTTCCCTTCGAGGGCATCCAGCAGGTTGCGGATTTCCTCCGGCGCCTGCCGTATCCGGGGCAGGATGTCTTCCACCAGATACGTCAGTGTGCGTTGCGTCTCCGGTTTCTCTCCGGTCAGTTCGGTCACGGCGGCCGGCACAAAATTCCGCTCGGCCAACTGCCAGACCAGGTTCCGCAGGGCGGCGTCTATGGCCCGCCGCAACCTTCCGACCGTGGTGATGGGAGTGTCACTGAGCACCGCCAGGGAGGGTGGTGTCGCCGCCGGGGACCACGGCGTTTCGGCCGGAAGGGTCAGGAGGTCGGCCGGCAGGTTGAGGTCGCGCGCCAGTGCCGCCGGCAGCCCCGGACATGACGGCCCGCCCTGCCGCGCCAGCGCACAGAGAAAGTCCACCAGCCGTTCACCGGCGGGCGCTTCACCCAGAATGTGCAGCCCGTGGCGAATCTGGATTTCCCCCAAGTCACAGAGATAGCCATCTAGTTTTTTCAGGAACGCCGGCAGGGCGTCTTCGTCCGGCCGGGCGGTGTAGCCCAGGTCGTGGTGCAGGTTGGCCGCTACGACGGCTTCCCAGATAGCATCCACAATGAGGCTTCGTTTGTCAGGGTCGAGTTGGTCGGCACGTGCCAGTTCCGCCAGAAGCCCCTGGAGTGGAGCCAGTTCACCTTCCTGGTCGGCTTCGGCCTGCGTCATGGGCGGCGGCAGGTGGCTGACCAGAACGGACTGCCACCGCCGTTTGGCCTGTAGCCCCTCACCCGGATCGCCAATCAGAAAGGGATACAGCACCGGCGTATCCGGCAGGACGAGTTGGGGGTAGCACCGGTCGGACAGCCCCAGCGACTTGCCCGGCAGCCATTCCACCGTACCGTGTTTGCCGCAGTGAATGATGGCGTCCACGCCAAACACGGACCGCAGCCAGTGATAGACCGCCAGATAATGGTGCGGCGGGACGAGTTCCCCGCTGTGGTAGATCGCCCGTGGGTTTTCCCCGTACCCACGCGGCGGCTGAATGAGCACCAGAACGTTTCCGTAGCGCCGTCCGGCAATGTAGCCCACATCGCCTTCCACCATGACGCGGCCCGGCGGCTCGCCCCAGGTTGCCCGGAGTTCCGCCTGGCACACGGCCGGCAGGGTTGCAAACCACGCCTGGTAGTCCACCGTGCGGTAGTGTGCTGCCGACGCTTTCTGTTCTGCGGAAAGCACG
The DNA here is from genome assembly GCF_018304765.1 of Chloracidobacterium sp. N. Lineage (NCBI taxonomy): Bacteria > Pseudomonadati > Acidobacteriota > Blastocatellia > Chloracidobacteriales > Chloracidobacteriaceae > Chloracidobacterium > Candidatus Chloracidobacterium aggregatum. The sequence goes on along the minus strand of NZ_CP072643.1, from coordinate 200,140 downwards.
GGTGCTTCGTATCCGCCCCGGGCCAGCAGTTCCGCCATAAGGGTGTCGCCGTCCGGCGGCAGTTCGCCGACGTGGTAGCCCCGTGCGCGCAGCGCCCGCAGAAGGTTGAGGACGGAAGCCGGTGTGTCCAACCCGACGGCGCTGCCGACCCGTCCGTTGCGGTTGGCAAAGTTCGTCAGCACAATCGCCAGCCGCTTCGTGTGGTTGGGCAGGCGACGCAGCCGCGCCCACCGGGCAGCGAAGGCAGCCAGCCGCTCCACCTGCCCCGGAATGGATTTCTGGCGGCTGGCCCCGGAAGGTGCTGGCTCCTGAACGCCGACCACGGTCGAGATAATCCGTCCGTCGAACTCCGCCATGACGACTTTCATGGCGGCATCGAGCGGTGACAATCCGGCCGGATTGGCTTCCCAGGCGTCCAGCGTGTCACGCACCGTCAGCCCCTGAATGACAGGAATCCCCAGATTGACCAGGGCTTCCAGGGTGGCTCCGGCAGCTTGTGGGCCGCGCGGCCCATGTCCGATTTCAGCCAGGGCGTAGCTGACCAGACTCACGATGACTTCGACGCGGGCTTCGCCGGGTTGCCCGAAGTAAGCCGCCAGTGTTTCCGGCGCCAGCTCCCGCAGGCTGTAGCAGAATACCGGCAGCACCCGGCAGGAAGTGGCTTCGAGCGCGCGGATCAGGGCATCCACAACGGCCAGATCGCGGCTCTGCCAGTAGGCCCGGTAAAACAGCACGCCCACCAGCGGTGCGGTTGGGTCGCGCCAGTGGTGGCGGCCGAAGGTTTCGATGTCCAGTGTCGCGGTCACTTCCAGGTCGGCCGCGGCGGGGTGGTACAACCCACACAGCGGCATGGCGGCCGGCGGCGCGGCGTCAAAGGTGGTGCCCAGCACCTGATCGGACAAGTACCGCAGCCCTTGGGCATAGTTGGCGCTGCCGCCAGCGACGCAGTAGGCAAAGAATCTCGCGGCTACCTCCGGCGCAACCGTCGTGTAGTCGGCCAGGTCAGCATCAGGCCGGTCATCCCCCGGCAGCGCCAGCAGTGCCACGCCCGTTCGGCGGTGCAGGGTGCGCAACTGTTCCAGTCCTTCCTGAAAATACGCCCGTCCGCCCAGAATGCGGACAATCACCAGGCGGGCGGTGGGAGCGATGTCGGACAGAAACGCCGCCACTTCGGCCGGTGTTTGCAGGGCGTAGCTGGGGTGCATGTGCAGCGGTGGGAAGCCATCCGGCAGTTGGGCCCGGGCGGCTTCCAGTACGGTCAGCTCGGTATCAGAGGCGGAGATGAAGACGACATCCGGCCGCAGCCGGTAGGGGTTGTCGTGCGCTTCACGGCAGCGGTTGTCACTCTGCTTGGCGGCGACAACGGTGTAGCGCGACGGGTTGGATTTGGGCGGCGTCTCGCCGGGATTCGTCGGGTGGTAAATTCCCATGTTGACAAGGGCAGGTTATGAGTAGTTGCCGTCTTTTGACCGGCTTGCCGGGGAGACCTTGGTTCGCGGCCGGGTTTTATGCGAAGTTGGGCCGGGTCATCAAGTCAACGGGTCATCAAGCCAACGTCGGCGGGTGTCCGCGACACAAAGTGACCGTCCGGGCTGCGAGGCGGGTGAGTTCGTCCTGCGGGTGACACGTGCCGACACATCGCCGCACACGTTCTGGATGTCCCGTCTGGAAACCACCGCTTCAGGATGGCCTGTTCAAGTCGTTCAGGTACCGGCCCAGGGCCTGGTAGAAATCCGGGTGGTCCAGCTTTTTCAGGACGTTACCCTGTTCGGGGTGCAATGGCAGGAATCGTCCTTGGTCATGTGCTTCCCCGTAAGAATGCCCATCGTCAACGGTCACCACCCCTGTGAGGAGGATGGCGTCGGGGCGGAAGGCAATGGCGTTCTGGATTTTGAACCGCTCGAAGACAACCGGGTGGATTTCAGCGTGGCGCGGCACCCCCGGAGCCCCCCACCTCGAACTGATCACTCTCGGACAGATGATGCGCACCCGCGCCGGGCACACCCCACCGGCGGAAACCATTGCCGCCCAGCTCGCCGCCACCCCCGCTCTCGTCCGCCACGGAGACTACTGGACCGATACCGCCACCGCCGAACTCGACCAGGACGTCTGGCAGCGCCTCCGCGCCATCCCTCCCCGGCCTCAACGCCGGGGTTTCCCGCGCAATTCGATGATGCCAATTGTTCAGTGAACAATTGCAGACCTGAGTCGCCTTTCCGGTATTTCCCGGCTGAGTTGGACTCCTCTCCCACTTCCAGTAGGCTGGCCTTGGTAGCCCTACTCTCCCTCTCCATGCACGTTATCGGATTGCCCATCAAAATAGTTGAAGTATGTTCTCAGCATTGAGAACAAGATTCAGCGTGAAAAAAGCGCAGAAAAAAAGCATGTTATCGGCATTTCGCAAGACACTATGGACAAACGTTATCAGTAAGTCGTATTCGGCGGTTGTCACTCTGCCTGGCGGCGACAACGGTGTGCCGCCGCCGGTGGGTGTCCGGGATGCCAAAGCCATGTGGCATTTGGCTGTGCCCGGAATCGTGCTTTTCCTGTGGTGAGGTGCCTATGCTGAATGTATGCCGTGTTGTTCTTGGGTTGTGGATGGTTTTGGGTGGCGTTATCTGGGTGCCGGGGCAGAGCCGGCCGGCTTCCCGCCCTCCGGCCAACCCTGACTGGTATGACTACGAGCGGGTCGGCCGCCGGCCGACCATCAACGGCCGTCCCGCCCGGGAAAAAATGCACACCTACGAGGAGCGGGCCGGGGCAATTTTTTCCGACCGCCCGGTGACACGCCGTGGAACGACCTTCCCCAACGCTCCACAGCGCGGCCCGCGCCGCAGTGTCACGAGTTACCGTCCCGTGGCGGATATGCTTGCCCCGGAGATTCTGGCCCAGGAAGCCGATGGCGATCCGCTTCAGGTACGCCGCTTTTATGAGGAAGCCTTGCGGGAGTACCGCCGTGGTCTGGTCGAGCAGGGCTGGCCCGTTGAAGATGTCGGCTCGGCGATTGCGGTGTACCTCAACAACCACTACACCGTTGTTTTCGGCCAGCCGATGCCTCCCGGCGTTCCTTATGCGTTGTATGAGCTTTTCCAGGGGATTCTGGGAAATGACGGGGATTTTACGGCTTCAAGCGACCGTGAGCGGCAACTGCTGGCCGAGTCGTTGGCCATTCTGGCAACGGCGATGTACTCGCAATATACGTCGGCGGACGGACGTGAGCGTGAACGTCTGCGGCAGCAGGCCCGCGCCAATCTGGAATCCTTCACCGGGCAGTCAGCCGAGGAATTCCGTGACTTGGTGCTGGCCATCCGTGACCAGTTATAGATTGGTCGTTTCCCGTCGTTTGTAACCGAAGCCATGCTGAAAGCGCGGCCCTTTCTGAAATGGGCAGGCGGAAAAAGCCAACTCTTGGATCAAAACTACTACCCAAGTAACCTGCGAGCCGGTCGCATCAGGCATGATGTCGAGCCTTTCCTGGGCGGCGGGGCGGTGTTCTTTGCCATCGCCCGGCGTTACCCCATCGAAAGCGCCTGGCTTTCGGACATCAACCCGGATTTGGTTCTGACCTGGCAGGTTGTACAGCAGCGGCCGGCTGACTTGCTGGACACTCTGGAAAGCTACCAGAGAGCTTATGACCGGACCCCGGAAGAACAGTGCGGCCATCTGTTTCTGACCATGCGCGATGCCTTCAACAAGGGCTGCCTTGACATCAACGCAGCACAACACTCTGCCGACGGGATTCGACGGGCCGCGCAGCTTATTTTTCTGAACAAAACATGCTTCAACGGTCTTTTTCGTCTCAACTCGAAAGGAGCCTTCAACGTACCGTTTGGGAAATACAAAACCGCCGTCATCTGTGACGAATCAAACCTGCTGGCCGCTTCCCGCGTTCTGCAGAAGGCGGAAATACGACAGGCCGACTACACGGAATGCTGGCCCAGGGTCAACGAAAGCACGTTTGTCTATTTTGATCCGCCCTATCGTCCACTCAGCCGGACGGCCAGTTTCACCACCTACACCGGCGGCAGTTTTTCTGATGCTGAGCAAATCCGCCTGGCCCAATTTTTCCGCCGGCTGGACCGGGAAAAAAACGCCCGCCTGATGCTTTCCAATTCCGACCCGACGAATGAAAACCCGGACGACAGCTTCTTTGAGCGTATCTATCCGGGATATAACGTCTTCAGGGTTTCGGCCGGCCGCGCCATCAACTCCAATGGCGAAAAACGTGGGAAAATCAGTGAGCTTCTGATTACCAACTACCCGTGCTGCCCACAAAATGCAGAAATATGGTAGGGGCAACTCCGGGAGTTGCCCCTACAGTAAATGCCGGTTGCCATCCCTATTTGGCCACCCACTGGCCGCCGCGCCAGCGGTACTCCAGGTCGTAGTTTTCATCATCCCGTGATGCCACCTGGCGCTTTGTCGGCTCGCCGTTGACGATGGTGATCTTTTCATCCCACCGGTTGTTGCGGTTGAGGTCAATCTTGGCGCGATTCCAGCCCGCTCCCGGATTGTCGCAGTAAAGGGTGATTTTATACGGCCGACCCGGAAAAGCATCTTTGATGCGGTCACTTGTCACCGGCCGGCGCAGTGCCTCCAGCAGGTCGCGATCCACCGGGCGTAAACTGCCTGTGGTGGTCGGTGCGGGCAGCGCCGGTGGTTGAGATACAACCGGCCGCGACACAACATCCTGTCTTGCCGGTTGGCGGAGAAGCCACACGCAGGACCCGATAATAACGGCTGACAACACCAGCCCGCCCGTGATGACCAGCGCCAGAAACGTTTTGAACTTCATGCCCTCACCCTGCCCTTTCTGTCCAAGCGGACGTTACCGGTTCACGAACGCGTCATCATCCCCCGCTCAATGGGGACGGTACAGTTGCAATAGGCATACTGGCACGGCTGGGCTGTCTCACGGAGCGCAAACGTGCCATCCAGAAAGTTCCCCAGATACTCCTGCCGGTACCGCCGCGCCGGATAGCACCGCCAGGCCGCACCCCGGTCATCGAGGGTGAAGGCAAGGGCTCCCGCCCAGCAGGGCCGCCCCTGAAACGAAGGCGCAAGCATCCCCAGACCGTTGTGTCCGCCCAGCGCCAGAAGCTGCGCCTGCTCCCCGGCTGTATAGGCAATGACATCCCGCTGCTGCTTTTCAGGCTGTACCTTGAGGCGAATCCCGGCTGTGGCAAAACGCTGTACCAGTTCCGGCAGAACAGGCAGGTTGGCGCGTGTGGCCACACAGGTGACGTGAAAGCTCGCCCCCGGCGGCAGCCGCGTCATCACATGACGCGCCTTCTCAATGAAGGCTGTTTCTTCCTGCTCCGTCGCCACGTACTCCCGGTGCAGGCTGGCCGAGAAGACCCGCAGCGCCGCTCCTGCCGCCTCCAGAAACCGGTCGAGCTTCTCAGTGCCGGCCGAGAAGTTCGTCACAACGCTTACGTGATGCCCCATTTCAGCCAGGCCGGCCACAATCTCCGTCAGGGTTGGGTGCAGGAACGGCTCGCCGCCCGAAAGCTTGATTTCCCAGCGTCCCGGCAGCCGCCGGAAGCCCTCCAGAAAGCGTGGCGTATCGCGCGCCCAGCGGGTCCGGTCATCCAGAAAACGCTGCGTACAGTATGAGCACCGGTAGTTGCACGTCGTGTTGATGTTCCACATCACGACGCCTTCCGGCGGACGCGGCGGTACCGGCCATCCGGCATCATCCCGTGTGTCGGTCGCCATGCGTGTCACCTCCGCTTTCCGGCGTTGCAAGCCCTTCAATCATGCCCCGGTTGGCCGGGACCGTACACGGACAAATATCGTACGGACACACTTCCGGGCCGGGTTTCAGACGAAAGCTCCCGTCGAGCACATTGCCCAGATACCCTTCCCCGAAACGCTTTGCCGTGCGGCAGGAAAAGGCGTGGCCAAACTGGTCAATGACGAAGTAGGCCGCTCCTGCCCAGCAACGCCGTCCACGGTAGGAAGGCGCGATGTTGGCCTCCCGTGCCGTTGGATGTGCTCCGGTCAGCATGCGCACCAGGGAAGCTTCCATAGCGTCGTATTCGTAAACGCCGTGCTTGGTTTTCATCACCTGGGGAAAGTACCTAAGCCCCGCAGCTTCCACGGCGGCCCTGACTGCGGCCAGTTCGCTGACGGTTCCCGGCACGAGCACGTTGTTGACGACAAATGCCGTTTCCCGGCGCAGCCATCCCCGAAACGTAACCGCCTTGGCAATGAAGTCGGCAACATCCACGTACTCCCGGTGCAGGCTTGCCGAGAAAACTTCCAGTTTGTCGCCCACCAGGTCCACAAATCGCCGCAGCACGGTCAGCGGCGCTGAAAAATTGGTCAGTACCGAAACCCGGTGCGGCAACGCCGCCAGACCGGGAACGATATGCTGCATAAAGCCCCGGAAGGCGAACGGCTCCCCGCCCGACATCTTGATTTCCCACACGCCCGGCAACGTCGCAAAAAACGCCAGGAAACGTTCGATGTCGGCGTCGGACGGGTGCCCCTGACGATAGCGGCGTGACTGTATGCAGTACGAACAGTCGTAGTTACACACACCGTTGGTTTGCCATTCGATGGTTGGACGCGGCGGCATGATGTTCACCTTAGCCATGGTGTCGCCTAAGTAGCGTTACCTAACCTAACCTATGACCGGCCGTGCCGTTCCTTCTCTCAATGTTATCAGACGCTTGTCCTGCAGAACGACCGGTCAGGGACGCATACACCACCGCCCCAAACCGCTCCCGTACCTTCGCCGCCAGCTTGACGTTCTGGTTGAACTTCCCACACTGCCGACACGCCGGCGCATACTGCCCGGCCCGCAGCGATGCCCGCAGTGCCTCCCACGCCGCCCCAAACCACTGCTCCGAAAACGGCCCCCAGTCCAGGTGCCCGACCTGCAACGTCGCCGCACAGCAGTACAGCAGCGCCCCTTCAACCGTAATCCGCGCGTAGTGCCAGCCCATAAAACACCCCACTTCCTCGATGGGCGTCGTCGCCAGTCCTCCGGCCGTAAGCTGTTGGGCGAAAACCTCCAGGTTCGTCACTACACCCAATTCCGCTGCCGCCGCCCGCGCCGCCGGAACGAGTTGCTCCCGCAGTTCCACCCGCTGCGCTTCCGTGATGGCACATGCTTCCGTGCCATTTCCCAGGCTGGCCAGCTTGAACGTCACCTGCCGCGCTGCGTGCCGCGCGGCAAAGTGCACCATCTCCACCAGTTCCGCAGCCGTATCCCGGTTGATGACCTGGACGTGCTTGACCGCCACCCCCAACTGCCGCCACCGGGTCAGCAGCCATTCCAGACGCGCGAAATCACTTGCCCGCAGGTTGGGATGAAACGCGGTATAGGATGCCGGACTCACGCCATTGACCGACACCAGCATGGCATCCACACCCAGCGCCGCCACCCGGTCGGGATCGGCCAGCAGCGCATTGGTCAGGATGGTCACGTGCCACCCGTAGCGTTTGCACTCGGCAATGATGTCGTATATCCCCGGATGGACAAACGGATCACCCATTCCTGACAAAATGACCGACTCGACGGACTGCATCCCGGCCAGATCGGCCGCCAGGGCCCGAAATCGCTCCAGGTCAAACAGCTTCCGCTTCCAGGCCGGCGGGCGCGGTGTGGTCAGCAGCGGCGAATGGTCCCAGCAGGTTGTGCAGTTTGTGTTGCAGCCGTTGGCGAGGTCCACATGCACGGTCTGCGGCCCAACCACGGTCTTCCCCACTGCCAGACCTGCCCACCGCCGCTTACGCGCCTGCGCTATGTCCATGACGCACCTCCTCGGCCGCCTTCAAAACCGCCGACAGCCACTGCCATGGGTCAGACTCGGCTCCGGCCGTATGGCGCTCCAGCACGGCCAACGCCCGGTACAGACTTTCCCCGGCCGTACCCACTGCCGCCAGAAATGTCGTCAGAACCCGTACCTGATCCCCGGCCGCGGCCCGGCGTGACCACGGCATCTGCCGTAGAAACATCGTTCGGGCGCGCTCATCCCCCACGGCTCCCAGCGCCTCCGCCAAACGCTGCCATAACCCAAAGGCATGGTCGAGATCAGCCGCATCGGCCAGACGCGGCAAACGTCGCAGAAAGGTGAGCAGGTCGTCCAGTGTCATCCCCTCCGGGATGGCTTCCAGCCACTCGGCCAGCTCATCCCCGTCCGTGATGGCCGCCGTCAATGCCCAGAGTCGCGCACAGGATTCCGTATCGGGTTGCCGTTGCTCCAGCCAGCGGCAGAGGCGCAGGGTTGCCCGTGCCATTGCGGACTGGAGTTCGCCGGTATCGAGAACGAGTTGTAACCCATACCAGGCAGCCTGGCGTGCGCCCCCCAATGCCACAACGGACCGGGCCTGCGCCCGCAACCGCGCCCGGACTTCCGGCTGTCGCAAATCGGCTATTATGGCGGCCAACCCGGCGGCGTCCGGCGTTCCATCCGCATTGAGCAGCAGCGGCAGCACGGCGCCGGCGGCAGCCAGCCGCGCCACCCGCGCGGCCTGGTCATCGGCAATCTTTTCCTGGGCAAACAGCGCCGTAGGCACCCCGGCGGCCAGCAGTTCGTGTGTGGCGTTGAAACCGGCGGCCGAAATGGCGGCATCCAGCCCGGCAAAATCCTCCACCGCCAGCGGCTCCGTCAGCCAGGTGATGCCCTTTCCCCGTCGGGGCGCACCGGTAAACAGCGGCCCTGCCCCCACGACAAGGTGAACATCATCCAGTGGTTCAAGGGCCGTAATCAGCGCCGTCAGCGTCCGCTCGGCCAGTGCATCCCCGCCACCGCCGGCGCTCAGCCACAGCGCCAGCGCCCCATCGGGAATCCCCAGCCGCCGGCGCGCGGTTGTCCGGTCATGCAGTTCTTCCGGTTCGCGTAGCAGGATGGGCGGAACGCGCCGCACCCGCGACCGGACGGCTGCCGGAAAGACAACCCCGTTGGACACCACTGGCCCGGACGGAAGCCATCCGCCCTGTCCGGCGTCAGCCACGCTTTCGCCCTCAGCCGGCGCTCCCCGGCCTTTGACCGGCAGGTTCCGGTCCGTGGTTCCATCCACCGTCACACCCGGAAACGGGTCTTCCAGTGGTTCTTCCAGAAACGAGTCGGCAAACGAGTCGGCCGGTGCAGAGAAATCAAAATCGTTATCAGACGAATGTCGCACCGCCCCGCCCTCCCCAACCACCACAATCCGGTCATAGAACGGCAACCACGCCGCAAAACCCGCCGCATCAAAGCCCGCCTTCACTTCCCGGCACACAAACAGCTTCCGCGCCGGCACATCCAGTACCGGACCCAGTTCGCCAAACGTCCCACCGGGAAACGTATCCACCACCAGCAGGTCCGGCTGGAGCAGCCCCAGACTGTGCCACACCCACTGCCGCGCCAGCCGCAGATAATCCTCCTTCGGCAACCCGGCCGCCCGCACCGCCGTCTTGCTTGGCAGCTTGAAAACGGCCACCCCTTCGCGCAACGCCAACGCCCCGGCCTCGGATGTGGTCAGCACATATACGTCGAGCCGCCGCCCGGCGCACAGCGCCAGCCGGCGCATCCAGCGCAATATCGCCAGCACGCGCGTCAGGTGCCCCACACCGGCCCCGTTGACCGCATAGGCCACGACTTTAAGCGGCCGCGTCATGACACATCCATTCCCTGGTAGTAGCTGTATTGTGGCTCCGGCGGACGCACATACGTATAGCCCGGATGCGCCTGCCGGTACTCATAGACTTCCGGGATGAAGTTTCCATCCAGCCGCCCGTCTGTCATCACGTCCCACCACAGCATGTCCGCCGCGAAATCATAACGGTCGTAACGGTCATAGGTCGCCACACGGTCATACTGGCGCCAGAAGCGCGCCCGTTGCGCGGCCAGGCGCTCCCGTGGATCGCGCAACCAAACCTGTGCCTCATTGGGAGGAATCCAGGCGTTCGCATACTTCGGACGGGAATACTTGGTGATTTTCCGGTCCAGCCTGGTCAACTGCCCGGACAGGTAATGCCGCTCCTCCTCGAAACGGCGCTCCGCCATGGACTTGGTATAAGTCATCTGCTTCTCGACCCCATCGAGCCGTTTGATCAGCGACTCGCGGACGCGATCCCCGCTGGCCCACTGAAACAGTTGCTTCCGGTCGGCCAGCGCCAGATGCTCCCGCAGCATCCGGCGGAAGTCCCCCAGAACGGCCTGTGGCAAATGGCTCAACCGCTGCTGCGCTGTGTTGAGTTCGGTAATCAGCTCGCGCACCTGCCGGATGTTCTTTTCAATGCTGTTCAGTGTCTGCTGACAGACGGCTTTCCCCCGCAGCAGGTTCTCATAGGCCGCGCGCACTTCGGAAAACGCCTTGCAGCCGAACTTTTCCGTGATCTCGTCGCCCCGCTTCCAGTCCTTGTAGTACTGCAACGTCAGAGCGCTCTGCCGGTAGCTCGGCGTCCGGTAGCCGCGCCGGTACAAATCCAGAAAACCCGGCTCCCGCTCGTAGCGTTGGAGGCCGCTTTCGATGAGCGTCAGTTCATCCCGCGCCTGTTTGGCGCGCAGGGTCAACACACCGGCCGTCGGATCGAGCAATTCCTCGCGCCGGATAAACCGCTCATCCGCCGTGATGGCCGCAATGCGCTGTGTCAGCCGCTCCTGCTCGGCCGCCAGATGGGCCGCCAGGTTCAGTCCGCGAAACCGCCCGTAACCGGTAAACCGCTCCACAGCGTCGAGCGTTGCCTGGTCAAGAGTCGGCAGGTTGACCTCGGCCAACGCATCGAGTGTCTGTTCCCGGAGCTGCTCCAGAGCTTTCCCACGTGCTTCGTGCCGCCCCATGAGTTCCGTGGGCAGCGCCGCCAGCGCCTGTTGCAGTTCCGTCCGGCGCTGCCGGGCCAGAGAGAGAAATTGGCTGACGTACACGGGAAGGCCGCCCCAGAAAGAAAAGTGAGAAATGGTACATTTGAACCCTACGGCAAAAGCCGGTTTCCGGCAAGCTCCCGCAGGCGGTTGCTCACGGCCGCCCGTTCCAGTTCCCGACCACCGGCAGGTCATTCACATTGCCATAGTTGAACGACACATCGGCAAAGCCGGGACTCAGTTCGTTTTTCAGGAAAAACCGCCAACTGCCTTCGGTCAGGCGGACGATGCCAATACCATCCCGCCCGTCGCCATCCCAGTCGCCGGCAAAGGGCAGATCATCCGCCAGCCCGTAAAAGAGCGCCCCTTCGGCCACGCCCGACAGCAAATCATTGCGGTAGTAGAAAAAGCCGTTCGCACGGCGGTAACAGCCGACCGTCGTCGTGCCGTTGCCATCCCAGTCACCCACCACGGGTACATCCGTGCCGAGGCCGAAGTTGACGATGCTATCCGCCATGCCGGCGCTGTTGGTATTGCGCAGCAGGAACACGCCATTGCGAAAGACGCCCACCGTATCCCGGCCGTCCCCATTCCAGTCCCCGACCACCGGAATGTCTCCCGGCGCGCCAAACGAAAACGACACATCGGCAAAGCCGGCGCTGTTGCTGTTTCTGAGAAAGAACGTTGCCGCTCCGCTCACGATCCGAAACACGCCAATCGTCGTGGTGCCGTCGCCGTCCCAATCGCCGGACAGCGGGATGTCATTCCCCTGCCCAAAGAAAAAGGCCACGTCGGCGAAGCCGCTCGTCAGGCTGTTGCGGAGATAGAAAAAGCCATCCGACCGGCGGAACAGCCCCACGGTCTCGAAAGCTGAAACGGCCTGGTTGACCGTGACGGTCCGCCCTGAGACGGTCAGCGTCCCCGTCCGCGCCCGTCCACGGTGGGCCGCCACGCGGTACGTCACCGTCCCGTTCCCGCTGCCCGTTGCCCCGCTCAGGACCGTGATCCAGGGCACGTCACTCACCGCGCGCCAGGTACAGCTTCCGGCAGCCGTTACCGTCACAACGCCTTCCCCACCCAGCGCCGACACGTTCGCCACTGCCGGCAACACCGCTGAAGCGCACCCGGGATCATCGCCAAGCAGACGGACGATACCGGCCCGGGGCGTGCCATTGAAGGTTGCAAACGCCCCGCCCAGGATGATCCGGCCATCCGCTTGCAGCGCCAACGCCAGAACGGCGCTGCTGGCCCCGCTGCCAATGTCAAAGCCGGTGTCCAGCGAACCATCCAGCCCGTTAAGCCGGGCGACAAAGTTGCGCGGCGTCCCGTTGACGGTCGTGAAGTCGCCGCCAATGAGTATGCGTCCGTTCGGCTGAAGGCGCACCGCCTGCACCACCGGCAGCAACCGTCCCCCCACACCGCCAAAAGCGCCAAACGATGTGTCCAGTGCGCCGCCGGGTTCCAGACGGGCCACCCCGTTGCGCTCGATGCCACTGACAAAACGAAAGGCGCCGCCGATGACAATGCGCCCATCCGGCTGAACTTCCAGTGCCAGCACCGTGCCATCCATCGGGCCGCTCTGTGAAAAGGTCAGGTCCAGCCCCCCGTCAGGCGTCAGCCGCGCCACCCGACTGCGGGGACTTCCGTTGACCTGGGTAAAGGCTCCACCCACCAGAACACGTCCGTTGGGCTGAAGGGCCAGCGCAAAGATGGCGCCGTTGGCTGCCGCATTGGGATTGAAGCTGGCATCCAGCGCACCACTGGGTTCGAGCTGGGCGATACGCTCCCGCCGCTGGCCTGCCAAAGCAATAAAATCTCCGGCGACGAGCAGCCTCCCATCACTGCGGAGCGCCAGCGCATAGACGATGCCATTGGCATCCGTTTCGGCGACAAAGCCGGTATCCACCGAGCCGTCGGGGTTGAGCCGGGCCAGGCTCCGGCGCGCGATGCCGCCCACGCTGGAGAACTCCCCCCCGATGACCACCTTGCCATCGGACTGGACGACAAGCGCCTCCACCCGCCCCGCGATGCTGCCGGGTGTGAAGGTCGTATCCAGCGAACCATCAGCATTGAGCCGCGCCAGGTTGCTCCGTGGTATGCCGTTGAAGGCCGTGAATTCCCCGCCAATGACCAGCTTTCCATCAGCCTGCACGGCCATGGCATAGACAGCGCCGTTGACGCCGCTTCCCGGGTTGAATGTGCCATCCACCGCCCCGGACTGCCCAACCGCCTGACCAACCAGCATTCCCAGCAGGAAGATGAGCCATACCGGAAAAGCACGCGCGAGTTGCTTCCTGCGCATCTTCTGTACGCTCCCGAACCAGGTTGCCGGTTATACCTGAATCTAAAATTCCCGCGGCTCCTGATTCAAAAGAAAAGTGTTCGGTTCCGCCATCCGGTGTGTGCGCTGGCTGCCGCCTTGTCAGCCATCCCGGCTGTCCGCACCTTCCATTCCGGCATCTACTATTGCAGTTTTATTCTCCCCATCTAACATCACGGCATTACTTATCAAACCACCACCTCGAAAACGCTGTCTCTGGAGGTTGCCTGTATGCCTGTTCTCCGTGACATTCTGCTGTGGGTTGTTTTGGGCGGCTGTTGCCTGTGGACTTTGAGCTTCTCATCCGCCTGGGCAGTGCCACCCACCAAGGGGTATGCTGTTTGCGCTCAAGGGACACCAGGCGCCACCTCTCCCGAAGTGTCTTCCGAAAGGACAATCAAGCCCGCGAGCCTGACCCGCCGCTTCCCGTTTTTCCTGAACCTCTGCTACGAAATTGCCGGATATATTGACCGCCAGCCCGAGGAACAACAGGTTGCGCTGTTTTACCGCTTCCCTCCGGCCTTGCGGATGTTCATCGCCTGGTATCTGCCGGTGGATGTCAGTACCCGGGCATTCCTGGCCGGGATGAAACCTTACTACCAACGCTATCCTGCCGAAGCCGAGACCCTGCGCCGAATCTCCGCCTGGCATGTTGAGTCCATCATTCCAGAGATGCGTCGGCAGGCATACTACTCCGGGTTGAAGCCGGATCGTATTCGCGCCCGGTATGACCTTCTTTCGCCTCATGAAAAGAAGGTGCTTGATCTGACGGTGGGGGAGTTGTTCCCACAGCCGCTGATCCTGCTTGATCCCGATCGGGTAGCTCTGACGCCCCAGGCGGTGGAATTCCTGAAACAGTCTCAGTCGTCTTTCACGACTGCCCAGGTCTGGGTCAAGGGTGGGAACTTACCGATGCTTACCCCTGACAGCCGCAACCTGACCGACGGTTTCTTTGCGCTGGATGTGCCGATCCAACGTTTTGCCGGGTGTATGTGCATTTCGGACAGCCATTGTCCACAACGGGGTGACGGTGTGAAAAAAGACACCCGCTGCCAAGGCGGTGCCTGTACTCCCATGGGAGCCCAGTGTAGCGTCGGCTTGGGGATCACGGACTGCACCGGGCAATGCCTTCCGATCAATCAGGCTGAGTGACCTCAACAATCGCAGTGAGTAGCGAGTAGCGAGTGGCGAGTAGTACGGGCGACTCGCGAGTCGCCCGTACCGGCGAATGGCAAATGAAGAATAAAGGGCAACGATGGGGTATTTTCCATCCTCTGTTCGTCAGTACGGGCGGTTCCCCATAGGGACGGTTCCCGGTAGAGGCGGTTCGCGGAACCGCCCCTACCTCGCTATTCGCTATCTTCTATTCCCTATCTTCTATTGTCCCCTCACGGCACCGACACCGGCGGCAGCTTGATCTGCCCATCCCAGTTGCCAATGAGCGGCACATCCCCCGGCGCACCGTAGTTCACACGTAGCTCCGGCGCCCCGGCCGTGTTTGCCGTCCGTAACTGAAACTGAATCGTTCCCCCGACGTTCACCACCACGCCCACCGCCGCAAATCCCTGCCGCGTCCAGTCCCCAGCCACCGGCGCCACCACCGTCCCCGTCGTCGTCACCACGAAGCTGGCATCCGCCGCCCCGCTTACATTCGCGTTCTTCAGCAGAAACTGTCCGTTGCCCGGCCGGTACAACCCCACCCCCGTCACCGGGCTGCCAGCCACCCACCGCCCGGCCACCGGCCGGTCACTCGCCTGCGCCCCCGTGATCACCACCGTCAGGTCAGGATTCCCTCCCGTATTCGCATTCCGCAAAAAGAACGTCTGACTCCCCGGACGATACACCCCACACGTCACCGTCCCGTTCCCGTCCCAGTCCCCCGCAATCGGAATGTCCCCCGGCTGCCCAAACGCAAACGACACATCCGCAAATCCGCCCGTGTTGTTGTTGATCAGGAAAAACGTCATCACCCCGTTGACATTCCGGTATATCCCCGGCGTGTCAATGCCGTCGCTGTCCCAGTCCCCGGCAACCGGCACATCTCCGGCCGTCCCGTAGAAAAAGTCCTGGTCGGCAAAGTCCGAAATCAGCCGGTTCTTCAGGTACATATACCCATTCGACGGCCGGAACATCGCCATCGTCGCCCCCAGCGGCGCGCCCCCGCCACTGCCCCCAGCCTGCGTCACCGTCACCACCTGCCCGGCCACCAGCACCGTCCCCGTCCGCGCCGCCCCGCCCGGATTGCGCCCGACGGCCAAAGTCACCGTCGCGCTTCCCGTCCCCGTCAGCGCCAGCCGCCGGTTCACATCCCCAAGCTCGCCGACCATCCGGGGCGTCACCACCTGTCCACTGGCCAACTGCGCCGACACCAGCTTCACCCACGGCGCATCGGTGTTGCGCACCGTCGCTTCCCACGCGCAGCCTGCACCCGTCGTCACCGTCACCGTCACGCTCGGCACCGCATCCCCGCCGACATTCAGGGTTGACGGGCTGACGGCATACTCACACAAAACACACGGCCCACAGCCAAGCTGTGCCTCAAGCCGCAATCCAGGCGTCACATTGGGCTGATCGAACGAAAATTGTGTGAAGAGCGAACCACTTCCCGTAGCCTGGACGCCCACTGTGGCACTATTGCCATTTCCCGGACCGGTCTGGGCATAGCGGTACTCAAAGCGGTTCGTGCCTTCCTGGAGCACTACCGCCACACGGATTTCCTCTGAGGTCCCAAACCGTACCCCGCGCCACTCGATGATCCACTGCCGGTTGGGGGCGCTTCCCGTAACCTGGGTGAAGATGCCACTGGGTGGCCCCGACTGCTGAGCCCGGAGGTCAATGTCATCCCAAAACACGCAGAGCGCCGGCGCACTGCCAAAACCGGGAAATGGCAGTGATGTGTTTTCAAACACACTCCCTCCACCACCGGCCAGGCGCAACACCCCGTTTGTGTCAGCAGTCACCGTAGCACCGGCGGCCACGTTCGTCCCGTAAATGGAAAAGGCAAATGGGGCCGTGAGTGGAATCAAGGCATCGTCCAACTGGCTGCCAGCAACGAGCTGCCCACCAGCGGGAATCGTGGCCCCACCCGATGGCGTAAACACATAGTTGTTTCCCCCGGTTGGCACCTGCACCGTGGTCACGAACGGGCTGCCGCCGCCGGCAAAGTTCACCGTCAGTTGAAACTGCACAACCTGCCCACAGGGCACCGTTGGCCCCAGCAGAAAGCGAAAGGCCGGGGTAGGACCGGTCACACTCTGCCCCTGCCCAATGTTGGCAAAAGTTCCTGTGCCGCTGAGGATGGAGACACCCGGCGTCAGCGCCGTCAAGGTCGCCGAAAGTCCCGTGGCCGGCGTCCCATCGTTGCGCAACCCAAGCATCAGACTGCCCTGCTCGCAGGGTTCAATGAAACCGTTGCCGTTGCCGCCGACCTCTGTTGCCATGACATTCGACACCGCAAGCAACGGCGTGGTTGGCGTGCTGGCCACGGCATTCCTGATCACCAGGGCAAAATGCTGGTCGGTCGTATCACTGTTGCCCGGAATCCCATCTCCGTTGAGTGCCGTCGCCGCCACCCGCACCACAACCGGCGTCCCCGCCGGCTGGGGCGGCAGAAAGACGTTCTCGACGTTGTTCCGGTTGTCGGCATTGCCACCTGGCGTGGAAAGACCGTTGGCAAAGACGTTCCCCCGGTAGGTCTGTCCCCCAACCGACACGCTGAGGTCAAGGTCATTGACCAGCGCCGGGTTGGCGCCGGGCGCACCCGGCACATCCGTATAGACCAACGTCACCCGCAGGGGCTGTCCGCCGTTGGCCACCTGCCCGGTAAACACGTACGTCTGCCCGTTGTCCAGCAGCGGCACGTTTTCGTTGACATACACCGTGGGGACGCCGCCGGGAATGGAGTTGCGCAGGTTGATGCGCCCCCACCCTTCCGCAATGTTGGGAATCGGCTCCGTCGAGCTGCTGCCCGGCACGCCCGGATGCTCGGCATTCATATCCACCGCGCCATTGATAAGGGCCGCCTTAATGAGCGCTGGCGCCGGAAACTGCCCCGCATTTGTCGCACGCCACCAGCCGGAAAACACAGCGGCCGCCCCGGAGACATGCGGCGCGGCAAAGGAAGTCCCGCTGCCACGAATGTGAACGCCATCACCCAATGTCCCAAAGCCAACCTGATTTGAGGCGGACTGCGGCCCGGTAATCTGCTGCCCCGGCGCGCAGACATCCGGCTTGATACGGCCATCCGCCGCCGGTCCCCGGCTCGAATAGTTGGAGATGAAGTCTATGTTGGTGTTGGGAACACCTTGGAAGGAAGGCAACTCCGGGCGCAGCCCCACCGATGAGCCAACGGTGATGACGTTTTTGGCCGCTTTCGGGCGTGTCAGGGTTTGTGAGCCTGGACCATTATTGCCGGAAGAGAACACAAACAGCAGCGGATCAATCCCATCGCCCTGTGAGGCGTCACGGGTGAAGGCGTCGTACTGCGCCTCACGGGTACCATAGTCGGTGGCAACGCCGGCGCCCCAACTGTTGTTGGAAATCGTCGCCCGAATGCCATTTGGCGGCAGTGTCGTGACAGTATCGTTGACTGCCGTTACGTCGCCCCCCTGAAAAGCTCCGCCCGTAATCAGCGGCACACTGACAATGTGTGCGCCTGGCGCAACGCCAAGCCCGTAGTTGTAGCCCCGGGGATCGAGAATGTTCGGAAAGGGCGTTGTGCCGGCAATGATGCTGGCACATAGATGCCCGTGACCGCCGCGAAACGACTGTGAACTGTCAGCGCCACGGGGCGGCCCCGCCACGGCATTCGCCGTCGTGATGTAAAAGCCTTGGGGGCTGGGAATCTCCACCCCGTCATCCACCACCCCGACCGTAATCCCGCTGCCGTTGCTGCCAAACTGCGTCTGTGGGTTATAGCCCGGCGCGGCCAGGTTATCTATGCCGGTTCCGGTGTAGTTTCCGGCCGTGACGTGCGCATTGCGCTCGTCTTCGGGCGTAGGCGTGACATACGGCTCAATCGCCATGACTTCAGACGCCTGTGCCGCCTGGATGACGGCCGCTGGCGACAACCGTACCCGCAGCACATCAAACACCGCACCCGCCGGCATGGTCTCCACCGTGATGACCTTGCCGACGTTTTCCAACCGTTTGGTCGCCGCTTCCAGCCCCGAACGCTTGAACGTGGCCACAAGGTACGTCCCATCTGCGGACGGCTTTCCGGCTTTTCCGGTCAGCAGCCACTGCAACGCCGGGCTGAGCTTGTAGGCCGGCTGGTACAGCCCCATCCACCGGACATAATCCCGCCGCGCCGCCGTCTCGCGGGCCGCAGCCGGAACATAGGCCAAATACGCCTGATGCGGAATGTATTGCAGCGGCTCGATGCCTGCCTGCCGCAGTTCTGCCAGCCAGGCATCCTGCGCCCGTCCGTTGAACTGGACAATCTGGTAGCTGTCGCCGGCGGCTTCCGTGAGATACCCGCCCCGCGCCGCCAGCGCCCGCGCCGGGTCGTCCTTCCTGGGATCAAAACAAAAGCCCCCAATGGAAATGGTGAAATCCGTCGGCATAGCCACCTCTGACATGGTTATGGAATAGCCCCGTCCGGCCGCCTGCTGCCGAACGGGCAGCCCAATGGCGACGAGCATCACGAGCAAACCAACCAGAAATCCAATCCACAAGCGACGGGGTGGCATTAACCGTGCCATGGGCAAGCCTCCAGAACCAGTGACAATAGGGAGATGTAATAAAAGCAGACGTTTATCGCCTTTGTATCCCACAGAGAGCAGGCGAATCAAGGCAAAGTCTGAAAAATCCTGGAATCAACTCTGGTTTGATGGCAGGACAGTGATAGCTGCTCGGAAATTCCCCTGCGAAGCGCGCGAGGAGCTTCTGTCCCGGATGCCTCGACACGTTCAGCGCCATGGCTGGCTCATGCCCGGCCCGCTTGCCCGCCTTGACCTGAACCGGCGGCCAGACGGCGACTGGTTCGCACCCATTTCGGCTTGCCCCTGTTTTGTGGGCTGCTTTTTCCCTGGGCGGCGATATGCCCCGGCAACCCGCTGTGATACAAGTTCCAGAAACGCTGGAACTTTCTGCTGGAGCATCGTAACGCGCTCCTGGGTTGTGCTGGTGGGAGAGGGTGTCATGCCATTGCCGATTCAAGCCCCAATGGAAAAGATTGAGGCGTTCTGCCGTAGAAGGTGCAGCGCCTGTGGCTGTCTGGATCGGTTCTGCGGCAGGAACTGGGCGAGATTCTGGGACGTCCGGTGGACCTGGTTGAGCGGCAGTGCGTGGAACACAGCAACAACTGGATTCGTCGCCGTCATATTCTGGAGAGTGCGCAGACGTTCTATGTGGCGCGATGAGCAACCTTACTGGACATCGCCCTTGCCACCCGCCGGATCGCCGCTTTCGTCAAGGAATCAGACGTTACCGTCTGAAGATTCCTGTCGGAGCCGGACTCTAGCTTGCCGTATAGTACGCGATAGTGTATAATAATGCTTGTGGAAAGCACTATAAGCACAGGCAAGGCGGCAAAACTCCTTGGTGTCTCGGTCAAGACGTTGCAGCGTTGGGAACGCGAAGGAAGGCTGATTCCGGTGGCCCGAACGGACAGCAACCGCCGCCTCTACACTGAGACGCAGATCCGTGAGTTCATCGGTTTGCGGCAGGCCAACCATGCGCCAACAAAGCTTGTCGCCTACTGTCGGGTATCGAGTGCGGCGCAGAAGCCGGACCTGGCGGATCAGCGCAAAGTGCTGGAAGAGTTCGTGGTGGCGAAGGGATTGGCGGGGGTCGAGTTTATCGAGGAAGTGGGCGGCGGGCTGAACTTCAGGCGCAAGCGGTTTCTGGCCCTTATGGACGAGATCGGGCGACGGGAAGTCAGGATGCTGATCCTCGCTCACCGGGACCGCCTCACCCGTTTCGGCTTTGAGTGGTTCGAACATTACGCCCAAACCCATGGCTGCGAAGTGCTGGTACTCAACCAGGAACGGCTGTCTCCCGAACAGGAAATGGTGCAAGACTTAATGACCATCGTGCGCTGTTTTTCGTCCCGGCTGTACGGTTTGAGGAACTATCGAAAGAAGTTGGATGAAGCGCTGAAACAGGATGCGAATGACGTCAAAAAGGCCCAACAATGCAACTGACCCACAAGATTGCTCTTTGTCCGACTCCTGAGCAAGTGGACTACTTCAAGCGCGCCTGCGGCACGGCGCGGCGTGTTTGGAACTGGGCGCTCAATGAGTGGAACAGGCAATACGCAGCAGGCGGCAGGCCAAACGCCATGGCGCTCAAAAAACAGTTCAACGCCATCAAGTACACCGACCCGCAGTGGCTCGATGAGAACGGTCGGCCTTGGTTGCAGGACATTCACCGGGATGCCCACGCCCAGCCGTTTGCCCATCTCGCCAAAGCCTGGGAAAGATTCTTCACCGACCTCAAGGCTGGCAAAGAGGCACACGCACCGCGCTTCAAGAAAAAGGGCCGTTGCCGCGACAGCTTTTATGTTGCCAACGACAAGTTCACCCTGGAAGGCAAGACGATCCGTCTGCCCAGGATCGGTGAAGTCGCCATGACCGAGGAACTGCGCTTCGCGGGCAAGATTTTGGGCGCAACGGTTTCTCGCACCGCGGATCGTTGGTTTGTGGCAATACAGGTCGAGGTGCCTGATGCGCAATTCTATCGGCGTCGCACGTCGCACGAGGTCAACGGCATCGACCTGGGCATCAAGGCTGCCGCAACGATCTCCAGCGGTGAAGTCATCGAGGCGCCAAAGCCGCTCAAAGCAGCGCTGCGCCGTCTGGAAATCCGTAGCCGACGTCTCAGCCGCAAGCTGGAAGCCGCCAGGAAGGCAGCCGGATTTGAACGCCATGCCCGCCTGCCTGAAGGAACGCGCCTGCCGGTATCGAACAACCGGCAGAAGTCCGCTGCGATATTGGCACGGCTCTATGCCCGCATGGCCAATATCCGAGCGGATTTCACCCACAAGCTCACGACTCGACTCTGCCGCGAAAACCAAGCGTTGGTGATCGAGGATTTAAACGTCAAAGGGATGCTGCAGAACGAGAAACTCGCCCGCGCCATCTCTGACGTGGGTTTTGGGATGTTGCGCTCGCAGTTGGAATACAAGGCCCGGCGCTACGGTACTCATCTTACCATCGCTGATCGCTGGTATCCAAGTAGCCGACTGTGCTCCATCTGTGGCTGGAAGAACGAGGCGCTGACATTGAGAGATCGAACATGGGTGTGTGCTCAATGTGGTGCGCACCATGACCGTGACCTCAATGCGGCGCTGAACCTGAAACGGCTGGCAACCGAAACTGCCCTACCCGTGGCGAGTCCGTCCAGCCATGGCGGCGCTGCGGCGGGGACCGTCCCCGCCGTAGTCGGGAAAGTCACGCCTGTCAGATACGACGGTGGTCAACAGGACACGTCGGGGCAGGAAGAGAACCGTGCGCACTTTTGCGCACATTCTTGATAGCAGACATAGCCATGGCCCTGCGCATTGAACTGTCACACGAAGCGATTGCCGATTTTTGTCGGCGCTGGCGCATCAGGGAATTCGCCATCTTCGGTTCAGCATTGCGCGAGGATTTCCGGCCCGATAGCGATGTGGATGTGTTGGTCACTTTTGAGCCGGGTGTCCACTGGGGGTTTCATGACCAGTCGGAGATGACCCGTGAACTGGAGTCTTTGTTCGGACGCAAGGTGGACTTGGTCGAACGGCGACTGGTTGAGCAGAGCAGGAACTATATCCGGCGCAAACATATCCTGAGTCACCTGGAGCACATCTATGTGGCGTGACTCGGCTCTTTTGCTCGACATGCTCATTGCTGCCCGAGAATCCCGCGAGTTCTGTAAGGACCTGACCTGGGAGGTATTTCAACAGAGTTCCCTGCACCAGCACGCTATCGCCAAGGTCTTGGAGAACATTGGTGAGGCAGCGCGCAAGGTCTCCGACGAGACGAGAGCCGCGCATCCTGAGATTCCGTGGTTCCAGATCATTGGACTGCGCCACCGAATCGCCCACGATTACTTTCACCTTGACCTGACGAGAATGTGGGAGATTGTCCAACATGATGTGCCGGCGTTGATCGGGATGATTGAGCCACTGGTGCCCCCGGAGGAACCATGAAAGCACCAGAACTCGAACCACTGCCTGCGAAGCAGATGATCACGTGAAAAAGCTGTTCAAATAGCTTCCTTCCAGCAGCGTGACGCGCACCGGTCGTGCCGTACGCCCCCTTGTTCCCTAGCCTGCAATGCGCCCGCGGCACTCCCCAAAGCCAATCCGCCGGAAGCCATCGCGCTTACAAAAGCCCCGCAGCGTCACTTCATCGCCATCTTCCAGGAAGCGGCGCGTCTCGCCGGACGGCAACGCCAGTGGTTCGCTGCCCCGCCAGGTCAGCTCCAGCAAACACCCCCGCGCGTCTTTCGTCGGGCCCGAAACCGTGCCGCTCCCCAGCAGGTCCCCCGGCTGAAGATCACAGCCGTTGCTCGTGTGATGGGCGATCATCTGCGCCGGCGTCCAGTAGAGATCACGCAACCGGCTCTGGCTCAACCGTACCGGCGGCAGTCCCTGCTCCCGCATCCGGGCCGTGGTCAAAAAAACTTCCAGCGTGACATCAAAGCCCCCGCCGGCCTGGTCGGCTCCATCCCACAGGTAATCGAGCGGCGCCGGATCACCCTCCGGCCGCGCCATCGCCGGACAGCGGAACGGCGCCAGAGCATCCCGCGTCACCACCCACGGCGAAACACTCGTGGCAAAACTTTTGGAAAGAAACGGCCCCAGCGGCTGGTACTCCCACGCCTGAATGTCCCGCGCCGACCAGTCATTGAGCAGACACAGACCAAAGATATGCCCTTCCGCTTCGGCAATGGGAATCGGCTCGCCAAGCCGGTTGCCCCGCCCGACGAGCATGCCAACCTCCAACTCATAGTCGAGCAGGCGTGAAGGGCCAAAAACCGGCAGCGCTTCCGGGTCGGGACGGGTCTGCCCCTGCGGCCGCCGGACGGGCGTCCCACTGACGACCACCGACGATGCCCGCCCGTGATAGCCAATCGGAATGTACTTGTAGTTCGGCAGCAGCGGATTGTCAGGACGGAACATCGCGCCAACGTTCGTCGCGTGAAAGACCGAGGCGTAAAAATCCGTGTAGTTTTTGAACTCCAGCGGCCGGTGCATGGTCACAGCCGCCTGGGGCAACAACCAGGGCGACAACCGCGCCTGCCGGGTTGTGACATCGGCCGCCCCTTCCCACAGGGCGTCGGAGAGCCAGCGCCGCCCGGCCGTTACCTGCTCCGGCGGCAAGGCGCACACGGCGGCCATGTCACCAGTGGCACAAGCCGCAAAAAACGCGGCGGCAGCGCCGGCTTCCGCAGGCGAAAGCGTCGTCGCCAGGCGGGTCAGATCAAGCACCTGATCGCCAATGGCGACACCCAGCCGGGGCACTGGCTGAGCAGATTCCGAAAAACGTCCCAAAGGCAGGTTCTGAAGGGGAAAATCCGTATCGGCCGTGTTGGCTGACGCGACCCAACTCTGGCGGCCGGCGTCGTGGGTGAAATCAAGCATCGGTTTTGTCCCGGTTGGATGGCCGGTCTCTTACGAAAGCAGCAGTTCAAGGTCGGCGCGTTCGAGCTGGCGCAGAAGGCTATTGTCGGCCGTAATGATGGCGTCGGCAAGCTCCCGCTTGGTCGCCTGCAACTCCAGGACTTTTTCCTCGACGGTATCCCGGACGATGAGCCGGTAGGCAAATACCGGGCGCACCTGCCCAATCCGGTGCGCGCGGTCAATGGCCTGGGCCTCTACGGCCGGATTCCACCACGGATCGAGCAAAAACACATACTCCGCCGCCGTAAGATTGAGGCCCTGCCCGCCAGCCCGCAGGCTGATGAGAAAAAGCTGACAGTTCGGGTCCTGCTGGAAGCGCTCCACCCGTTCCTGGCGGTTGCGCGTACGTCCATCGAGGTATTCGTACGTGATGCCGTCGGCGTCGAGGCGCTTCCGAATCAGCGCCAGCAGACTGGTAAACTGTGAAAAGACCAGCACCTTGGAGCCACTTTCGAGCACTTCCGCCAGATGCATGAAAAACGTGTCGAGCTTGGCGCTGGGGCCCTCCACCCGCGCCGGATCGAGCAGCCCCGGATGGCAGGCCGCCTGCCGCAGCCGCAGCAGCGCCTCCAGAATCTGAATGCGCGTGCGCTGAAGCCCTTTGGTATCCACCAGGCCCAGCAGGGTCCGGCGGTAGTGGTCACGGAGTTCGTTGTACGCCTGGCGCTGCTCAGGTTCCATTTCGCAGTAAATCGTCTGCTCGGTCTTGGGCGGCAGGTCGCGCGCCACCTGCTCTTTCGTGCGGCGCAGGATGAACGGCCGCAGCGCACGGGCCAGCAGCGGTTGCAGCTCGGCATCCACCGTCCGCCCGCCAGACGCCGTGAGTTGAAACACCGAGGCCGCGCCGAGCATGCCCGGATTGAGAAACTCGAACAGACTCCACAACTCCCCCAGGTGGTTTTCCACCGGCGTCCCGCTCAGCGCCAACCGGTGGCGGCAGTTGAGCAGGCGCGCGGCCTTGGCCGATTCACTGCGGGCATTCTTGATGGCCTGGGCTTCGTCCAGGATGGCGTAGTCGAAGGCAAAGTCCTTGAGCAGCAGAATATCGCGGCGCAGCGTGCCGTAGGTCGTCAGAATGAGATCGTAGTCGGCAAACTGCTCAATGGAGCGCGCCCGGCCCACACCGGTGTGCTCCAGCACCCGCATCCGGGGTGTGAACTTCTCGGCTTCCTGCCGCCAGTTGAACACCAGCGACCGGGGTGCCACCACGAGCGAGGGCGGCAGGCTTTCGGTCTGCCGCCGTACCCGCCGGGTTTCGAGCAGCGCCAGGGTCTGCGCCGTTTTCCCCAGTCCCATGGCATCGGCCAGACAGCCGCCAAACCCAAACCGCTGCAGAAACAGCAGCCAGCCCAGCCCTTCCCGCTGGTAGGGACGCAACTCGCCGACAAAACCGGGAGGTTCCAGTGCCGGCTCAACACCGCTGAAACGGTGCAGTTGTTCACGCAGCGCCTGAAAGCGGGTGTCCACCCGCACTTCCGGCTGTGCCGCCAGCAGGGTATCCAGCAGGCTGATCTGGGCGCTGGAAAACCGCAGATGACCGTCTTCCACTTCGCCCAGCGTCGCCAGAAAGCCATACCGCTCGAACCATTCCTCAGACAGTACACCCAGCGAGCCATCGGACAGCGTAACCACCGTCTCCCCCTGCCGCAACGCCCGGAGGAGTTCCGGCAGGTGGGCCGTCGCCGTTCCAAAATCACAGTTGCCGTGCAGCTCGAACCAGTCCACCCCGGAACGGACTTCCAGCGCAAAACTCTGAAGTGGACGAAACAAACGCCCTTCCGACTCAATCCGCCACCCCTGCAGCACCAGATCGCGCACCAGCGCCGGCAGACGTTTGACCGGAACCCGGTATTCCGGCGTTCCCGCCTGACTGCGGTCCGGGCGCAGACCCAACGCCCGCAACTGCTCAGCCGCCGCCCGTTCCCGGACGAGATCGCGCCGGATGAAGCGCCGCCGGGGAGCATCAAAGATGCCCGGCTGGACGCTTGTGGCTTCCAGCCAGTGACCTTCGTACTCAAAACCCAACGTTGCCCCCAACCAGCCCTCACCGGGACGCCCTTCACCGGCCCGCAGCCGCAGCACCGGCAGGGGCTGCCCCTGGCAGGTTTCAAACCGCAGGTCTTCCGGCAGCGTCACCGGCGGCAGCGTCGGCAGCCGTAACAGCTTTTCCACCAGGTCGGGGCCGTCTTCGAGGGGAATCCGCACCGCGTCTGACTTGCGCAGCAGGCCAATCCAGTAAAAAACGCCTTCATCCTGGAGCGGCGCGACGGAAACCTCCGAGAACACAAGTCCACCGGCCAGCAGCAGCCGGGGCGCTGACAGCGGCAGCCACGCCTCCCCCCGGCGCAGCCCGCCGACCAGCACATAGTGCGGCGGCGTTTCCACCTGCCGGACCTCAAGCTGCATCCGCCACCCTTCCGGCTCCCACTGCAGGGGTGGACGCTGCACGACCTGCGCCGGGGCGTCGGCCTCATCCGCCGTCTGCAACCAGCACCGCCCGGTGGCGCACAGCAACGGCATGACAACCGTCAACGCGGTGGTGGGAATTCGCACCGATGACGGCACCGGCGCGGCATCCATCGCCTGCTCCCAGTCCACATGCTCCCGAATGCCGCTCAGCAGGGCGAGCGCCTGCCGGTCCCGCTCATCGGGCAGGGTCGCAATCTGGCCGACGGTCAGGCCTGACGCCCGTAGCCGGCCCCACTCGCCATCGAGTTTGCGTGTGCGCGAAAACACATCCACGACGAGCATGCCGTGGGCGAGCGTCCGTGCCAGGTTGATGAAGTAGAGGATTTCCTGTTCGGCGACATCCGTCGCCGCCAGGCGGGCCTGCTGCCCAAGCCGGGCAAACCAGCGCCGCCAGCCAGCGGTTGAAACAGCCGGGAGCGCCGCGCTCCCGGACGTGCTCCCGTTGGAAGACACCGGGGTGCCACCGGCCACGTCGTCCAACCCATCGCCTTCATCCAGGCGCTCCAGCTCGGCCATCAACAGCCGGAAGGGCCGCCCGGCGGGCGGTGGCAGCACGTGTTCCTCCTGCTCGGCAAGGCGGACTGTCGCCCAGATATGCTTGCAGACCTGCCCTTCCTCGAAATAGGGGCAGGTACAGGACACCACGAGCACATCATCGTCGCGCAGCAACTCGACCCGGTAGGTCATCCGCCCCCGAACGTTGGCCGTTATCGTGTCGCCATGGGCTTCGACGGCTGTCACCCGGCCTTCACGCAGCAGTGCCTCCCCACGTTCGCGCACCTCCGGCGCAAACGCTTCGGCAATCCGCTGCGAAACGGAATCGGCAGCGCCATCTCCCGGCCGGGAAGAAACAGGCGCGACGGGCAGGGCGGACGGCGTGGAACGGTTCATAGCATCACCAGGGTGGGCTATACCGACCTGACCGCCCACCAAAGTGTAGGAAGATAATCGGGCCTGTTGTGAACGACAACCATCCGGCGAAGTTTCCAGACGGTTGCGCATGGTCTGCGCCACCCTCTGGCAGGTGCCTGGCACAGACTCGTCCATCCCAGGCCGGCTTTTGTGCTAGCATCGCGCCACGCTGTAACCACTCCGTATCCTGTGTCTGACGATCCAAAAATCCCATGACGGACAGTACCTTTCCGGTCGCGGAACTGCTGCGTTACCCGACACTTGATGCCCTGCTTCAGTCGCCGGACAACTTGGCGGCGCTCCGCTGGCAGCTCGATGCCACCCGGCACGCCCTTGACCGTGCCATCCGGCAGGGCGCCAAAGCCGAGGCCACGACCGCCTCACAGGCGGCGCAGGCCTGGCACATCGTGGGGAAACTGCTGGACGAGATGGCCGCGCTGTACCAACAGCAAAACCAGACCTGACAACAGGCAGGTTTTGTCCGGTTGGCGGCCCGCCGGTCAGCCGGTTCCCACGCCACCGCACCGGACGCAACAATGGCCGGTGGCCGACGATAACCATGGACGAGGGAAGCCTCGCGACACTTGCAAAACAACTCAGGAGACCTCGATTATGCCGGATGCCATCATCAGTGGACTGCAACCTCCTACCTCGTCACCGTACAACTCTCAGCCGGGGGCCGTTCCAGGACGTGAGCCGGGGCGGTTTGGGCGCATTTTTGGCGGCATTCTCGGTGGGGCGCTGAATGTCGTCGCCCCCGGCGTGGGTTCCATTGTGGGCGGCATCCTGCGCGGCGGAAACCTGCCGGGTCTGGCCGATGCCGAAACCATGCTGGCCCAGCAGTATCACCAGCAGATGCAGCTTTTCTCCATCCAGAACCGCGTCAACAGCCTGTCGCAGCAGTTCCAGATGCTCAGCAACCTGATGAAGGCGCGCCACGACAGTGAAATGGCCGCCATTCAAAACCTCAAGTAGTCCCGGCTGTCCTTGGATGCCATTGTGTTGGTGACAGCACCTGCGATGTCTGTACTGCCCACCCCTTCGGATGATGAGTTGCGCGCCGTCCTGGAAGCCGGTTTTCTTCTGCGCGATGTCATGCGCTACACCGAGGCGGCCACGGTCTTCCAGGGGGTGGCCGCCCTGCGTCCTGACCTTGAGCTACCGGCACTGGGGCTGGCCAGCGTCCTGATTCGGCAGGGAGACCTGGCCCGCGCCCAGGAGTTGTGTGAGTCTGTCCTGGCCCGTTCTCCCGACAGTCTGCACGCCCAAGTGCAACTGGGCGAGATTTTGCTCTATCGTGGATCACGGGAGGAAGGCGAAGAGCGGCTACGGTCGGTCATTGCCGAAGGCGGCGATTCGCCCCACGCGGTGACGGCCCAGGCGCTGCTCGACACCCTGGCGGCGCTGACCGAATGACCCTTATCCGTCCCCGGTTCCTTCAGCCACTTCGCGCTTGCGCCCGGCTGTCTGCCAGACGAAAGGAGCTGCACCCATGAAAATCCGTCCGGGGTCGCCATTTGGTTCGGGTCCAACCTCATCTGAACCGGTCAAGGGCAAGAAACGCGCCGGTGGACTCTTTGGAAATCTCATCGAGGGTCTCGGCGAAACCGCCGAAACAGACGCATCCGCCGAGACATCCACGACCAGCAGCGTGGAGAATCCCGCCCGGTCAGCTCTGGCGGCCATTGCGGCACAGTCCAACCTGGCCAACCCGGAAGAAGCGACGGCCGCCGTACGGCAATCGGCCCAGTCCCTCCTGACGCTCAGCTTTTCGGAAACCATCCAAGACTCGCCGCTCAGCGAACGGATGGCGGATGATTTGGCCAACCTGGCAGCCAATGACCCGCGCTTCCGTCGCAAAATGCTTTCCATTCTGTCACGCCTGAAGACCGAGACGCCGTCCCATGTCGGAAAGTAGCGGAGAAAAGACCGAACAACCGACTCAAAAAAAGCTCGACGATGCGCGCAAAAAAGGACAGGTGGCCAAAAGCCAGGACCTGGTTTCAGCCGCGCTGCTCGTCGGGTCCATGGGCATTGTTTTTCTTCTCACCGGTAACTTCATCGGCGGGCAGGTGGTCGGACTCACCCAAAAAAGCATTCAGCATGCGGCAACCTTCAGGGGCGAGCTGGACATGGCCGCTGCGGGTGAGGTGCTGCTCGAAGGGCTGACCACGCTGGCCATGACCCTGGCGCCGCTTTTTCTGGTGGTGTTCGTTCTGGCGGCGCTGGTTGGGTACATTCAGGTTGGGGCGCTGTTCTCGACCGAGGCGCTCAAGCCGGACATGAACCGGCTCAATCCCTTCACGGCCTTCCAGCAAAAGTTCTTCAAATCACGCACCTACATCGAGTTTGCCAAGACCCTTCTCAAGCTCGTCATTGCGACGGGCATTGCCAGCTACACCATTCTTGGTTCGCGGCACATGCTTCCGTCGCTGGCCCGGGTCTCCCCGGCGGAAACCAGCCAGTTCATCCTGGCGCAGATCATTGAACTGGGTCTGGCGGTGGCCATCTGTTTCGTGGCGCTGGGGGCGCTGGATTTCTTCCTTCAGAAGTTCCTCCACCTCCAGGACCTGAAAATGACCAAGCAGGAAGTGAAGGAAGAGTGGAAGGAGCAGGAAGGCGACCCGCACATCAAAGCCGAACGCCGGGCGCTGCACATGGAGTTGCTCAACGAAGCCAGCGCCCAGGCTGTCCGTGAGTCGGATGTCGTGTTGGTCAACCCGACGCACGTCGCCGTTGCCCTGCGCTATGACCGCAAAACGATGCAGGCGCCGCAGATTACAGCCAAGGGTGCTGATCTGATTGCCGCCCAGATTCGCAAGGTGGCCCAAGAGGCTGGCGTCCCCATCAAGCAGGACATTCCGCTGGCGCGCGCGCTCTATGAACTCGAAGTCAACAGCGAAATCCCTGAAAACCTCTACGAAGCCATTGCCATTGTCCTACGCTGGGCTTACACCGTCGCGGAAACCCATCCCCAGTCGTAGAAAGTGCTTCAAAGGCTGTAGTCGTAGAAAATGCTTCAAAGACTGTTCCCAGCAACCTATTTTTCGTTATCAGATGCAGGTAACTAACAGCAGAGGGCTTCTGCACACCTCGTTGCCCCCACAACCGGCAACCCCCACCAGCCCACGAGCCACACCCCACAGGCACGCCACAGCCATACCGACAAAAGCCCTTTTCTCAGCCAGCCCGCTCGCTTACCATCCACCTCCAAACAGTCAAACCCACAGCCCCTGGGCGGCGTCCAGCGCGCGCGTCCCAAACGACTTCCCCACGACTTTCCCCATCCCGGAGGCACATATCCATGCCAGAAGTCGGCGGCGTCAATCAGCGGCAGCCCCTGCCTTCGACCAACTCAGCCGGCGGAAGCCACGAGCGGGTCGGCGGCACAAGGTTCAACCCCGTCCAGGGCACCATCGGTCAGCCGGGCGAAATCGGCCAGCCACGCGGACTCCCGGCCCCGGAAGTTCCAGGACAGAAAAATATCCTTCCCGATGCCCTGCTCGGCCGTGACCCGTCGCAGGCCCTGGCCGCCGAACAGCTCCGGGCCACCGGCGGCGCTTCAGCCACGGAAGAACTGCTCGGTCTCAACCAGCAGCCGACCATGCCGGGGACAATCCTTCCCCCGCTCGGCAACGACGTGGCGCTGCGGCACCTCACCCCGACCATGCGCCGTGAACTGCTGCGCAAACTCCTTGACCGCCAGCAACGCAATGCACGCCGTCTGCTGGCCGTTCTGCCGCGTGACGAGGAAGAGCATGACCCGGAGCGCCGCCGGAGACGCGCGCTGCCGGAAGACATCCCCGCGCCGGAAGCCCTGGCCCTGCCCGAACCCCAGCGTCAACGGGCGTCCCATGAACTGCACCAGTCGCTGCGGCTGCTGGAACTCATTGACCGCCTGATGGCCATGCAGGACGAAACCCTCGCCCAGATGAGCACCAGCACCCAACGCTGAAACAGCCCGGTTGAACCCGGTTGAAAAAGCCCAGCGGCACTTCAGTCTTCGGGAGGCGTGTCCGCCAATGGTTCCGGGGCCGGAGTGGTTGTTGCCAGCGCTGCCAGAACCACGAAGTAGGCGGCATTGGACGGAATCTGCCAGTTGAAGTCAAAACAGGCGTGCACCAGCCCGGCAACGCATCCACTGACCGTGCCCAGGTGAACGTATGTCCATTCCGTTGTCCATTCCGTTGCCCATTCCGTTGCCCGGCGCTCCCCTGACCGGCGGCGGAATCCCTGGCGCACCCGCCGGAAAAACCACCCCAGCCAGGCCATCCCCAGCGCAAAACCGACGAGACCGGTTTCGGCCAGCAGTTGCAGGTAGTCGTTGTGCGCCTGCTCGACGCGATTCACCCCGTTGGACGTATCCACCCGTGTGTAGGCAATCTGGAAGGTTCCCAGCCCGCTTCCGGTCAGCGGACGCTCGCGCACAAGCGTCAGGGTGTTTTTCCAGATGACATTGCGCGCCACCTGGTCGGCTGTGGCCGGCAACTCACCGGGGGCTTGCAGGCGGCTGACAAGGGGATCAATGCCCATCCACCAGACGCCGACGAGAACCCCCAGCGGAATCAACGACAGACTGCCCAGAGCCGCCCGTCGCCAGCGCCGTTGCACCCGCGCGGCGAGCGCCACTGCGGTCAGTGTCCCGGCAGCTCCGGCAATCCAGCCACCGCGTGAAGCGCATAGCGCCAGGGACAACAGCATGACCACCGCCGCCACCACGTAGAGCCACCGCACATCGTCTTCAGTCCCACGCCGCCGCTGGGCCGCCATGGCCACGGCCAGCGGCGCCAGCAGTTCGATCATCCCGGCGTAGTGGTTGCGGTTGACAAAGGTGCCGAAGGGCGTTCCCAGCAGCTTCCGAAATGCTGCGTAGCTTCCCTGTCCGATGAAGTGCTGCATGATGGCATAGAGGGCAAAGAGACCACCCCAGGCGACAAAGACGCGGGCAAACAGCACCGCCTGCTTTTCAGAAGCAAAGAAGTTGGCGCTGACAACGAACAGACAGACCATAGCCAGCAGGTGAACCGTCGCCTGGCGGGTGTAGAAATCATCCACCGTCTGCACCCCGGGCACCGGCAGCCGTTGCACCAGAGCCAGTCCAATGATGCCCAAACCAATCATGGCCCCGGCCGGGAGGTTGACTTCCCGCTGACCAAGCCAGGTCTGGATGCCCAGCACCAGCGTCAGCCCAAAAGCGCCGGCGTGCAGGATGAGCCGCGCCCAGCCCTCAACCGAACCAAACGGCATCGGCAGCCACACCAACCACAGCAGAAAGCCGACGAACAGCGCCGCGTTGAACCGGGAGGCGGGATGCGGCTCGTCCAGGGAATCCAACCGTTGGCGGAGATGGTGCAGTGCGGAAGATGGCATCAGCGCGCTTTGGAAATCACTTCGAGGGCAAAACCACCAAACCAGACCGTTCCCGAAATGGGACAGGTCCCCGGCGTCAGACACTCCGACGGGCGCAGGATGACCAACTCAACAGCGCCAACTTCCGGCGGAACGGCAAACTCACACACCACGCGCTGCCATGGCTGGTTCTCGCGCCAGGGCGGAAGGGAACGTACACGCCACTTCGGATTCCCCACCCCCTGCAATTCCACGACCGGCGGCGCAGCCGCCACCAGATCACGGCTGCGCACGAAGTAGGTCAGCCGATACGCGCCCGGTGGCAGCGCCAGAAGCTGACGGGCGTGGTAAAAGGCCGGGCCCGGCGAGTCATAGGCAATTTGCAGGGCATTGCCCCCAACCGGGACATCGGCGGCCCGGTCGAGCGCCAGCCGCGCACCGGCTTCATTCTGCTGAAAACGCCACTCAAAAATGGGCACCTTGGCCACCGGCTCACGGAATCCCCCGTCGTAGATGGCCGTCCGTACCAGCCCTGCCGCCTGCCGTTCGGGCAGGGCGGCCCACACCTGCCAGGCGGCTTCATAAGCGCGGGCCGCCAGCAAATCCTGGATGAAAGCGGTTGTGCGCTTCCGTTCCGGGTCGGGCTGCTTTGCCAGCACCGCCTGCCAGCGTTGGATGGCCGCCGCCACACGCTGCTGCTGCACGAGCAGCCGCAGGTACTGGTATTCCACATCCGGCAGTCCCGGCGGCAGCAATGATTCGACATACGACTGGTTGCCGTTGGAAATCCGCCATCCCAGATCGAGCATCAGGATGGCCTGGGTTGGGTTTGAGCGCAGTGCGCCACGCGCATAAGGGGCGGCTTCCTCCAGCTTGCCGACCCGAATCAGGGCGTTGGCCAGTCGCCACTGCGTGATGAAATGGTTGGGGGCCAGGGACTGGGCCTGCCGCAGGGTGCGCTCGGCTTCGTCCACCTGCCCACTGATGGCCAGCGTGTCGCCCAGCCAGCCCCACAGGCGCACGTCATTGGGCGCCAGCGACAGAGCGTGGCGCAGATGACGTTCGGATTCCTGGTAGTCGAGATGCTGCGGGTCCAACAGGCAGGCCAGCCCCAAGGCACCCCAGAGACGTGGATTTGAGGGCGCGCGCGTCGCCGCCTGAAGCAGATCTTCATAGGACGCTGGCGGGCGACGTTGCTGCCAAACATCATCGGCGGCTTCGTTCTGCCAGGACAGCCAGAACCCGAAGCCGCCGATGAGCATCAGAGACAAACCAGGAATGAGGCGCCGCGGCTTCATGCTGTCAGCGCCAATCCGCCGGAGCATTCCCGCCGGCAGGTCTTGAGGAACTCAGGGACGTGCCGGACTTACCGGCGCGTCATCCTGACCGGTCGTGATGATCGGGATGATGCCGGTGATAGCCCCGGCCGCCACAACCGTCGCCAACACGCCCGGATTGGCGCCAATCACCGGCACAACTGGTGGAATCACCGGCAGCGCCGGCGAGGCCGAAACGGCACAGTCAAAAACAGCACACCGGAAATCATCCATGCCGGTTGAGTCAAAACGAGTGTAGGCGCTTTCCGGGTAATCCCGGGCCTGCGCTTCGCCAATCGTCTCTATTGCTGGCGCGGAGGCTTCCGGTCCGCTGAACGTCGCGACATTGCCTTTGATGACATCAATGTGGGTGCACCGGGTTGAAAAAACCTGGACAACCGAGCCACTGCTCTTGATGCAACGGAGAATCCCGGCGGCCAGTTCGATCCGTACCCGGTCGGCCAGGAAGTTGACAACGATTTCACTGTTGTCACCCATGTAGAACTGCCCGACATTGGCAATGCTCAGGATGGCGTAGCCGGTCTTGCCGGTGGTGATGCGGCTGCCGCTGGCGACAGCCATACTGCCGGCCGCCGGGTTGCCGTTGATTTTGACGTCACCGCGCGGCATCAGTTGCGCTGCCTGCGCGCCCTGCGCGCTGACGTGACGACCGGAGAGCGGAAACCACGCCGCCGTTGCCAAAGCAACGGCCAGCGCGAAAGCACATGCGAGTTTCAGATGGCGCGTCATCGGATGGGTTCTCCAAAAAAAGAGTTGAAAGACCTGTAAAAAAACAATGCGATCAAACGGCCGGAGCCTTCGGCTCACCGCGCCGACAGTGTAAATGGTATTTCAGGATTTGTGGATTCCCAGGTTGCCCGGTAGAGTGCGCCCGGCGTGGTGAGGCGGCGCTTGAAATACGCGCCAAAGGCTTTCCAGTCATCGTAGTTGACCACTTCGCCGCCGGTCTGCCGGACGACGAAACGGAGCGTCACGTTCGGGATGTCCATGCGCCGTGAACCACTCCCCGTCACGAGGACGGCGTTTTCTTCGTCCACCCGGGCGCTGAAGCTGCGGTAGGCCCAGTTGACGTACGACACCACCATGTTTTCCTTGATGACGCGCGGCAGGTCTATACGTTCGGTAAAGCTGTCATTGCCATCGGTGACGACGATGCAGTGCGTCATCCTGTTGCCGATGACTTCCTGCAAACCGGTCAGAGCCCCGTAGATGTTGGTTTTTGACTTCATCGTACCGTCGTTGGTCCCACCGCTCGACCACAACTGCTGCTCTTTGGCCAACGCGCCGTCGAGGGCGGCCCGGGAGGTCGTAAAGTCCTGCAACATCGTTTTCTGCATGCTGAAGCGGGCAATGGCCGTGGGCACAGCCATCTGGGACGGCAGCGCCTTGCGCAGTTCTTCCACGATCCGTGGATAGATCGGCACCATGCTGCCTGAACCATCCAGAATAATGACCACCTGCTCAACAGGCTTAATCTGGGTCACGGTCGCCGGCACGCGCATCCCGCCTTCAAGGACACTGTAGTTGGCGCCGGCCCGGTCGCCGAGAATGCGTTCCTCGCGCTTCATGGTGGGCATCTGTGCCCAGACGACATCGCTGGCCAGCCATCCGGTCAGCAACACCGTACCCAATCCCAACCCAAATCGAATCTGGCGTATCATGATTAGCTTCTCCCTATCTGAATCTGAATCTTGAGGCAGGTCAACCGGCGGCAACTGATATGCTTGGTTGATGTTGGACAAAAATGTGTGGTGTAAGACAAATTTCCTGCTTGGTAACACTACCGGCACTGCATCGTCAAGCACTCGCTAAACTACGCCATCCCAGCGGCTTAGTCCTGCCGGCCATGACGCGCCGTGCCAAACTCGTCATTGGCCTTGTTTTCGCGGCGTTCAGCCTCCAGCTTGCGGGACTGCTGCCAGTTTTCCCGGTGCTTCTCGATGGCCTGCACCTCTTTGGAAGCCTCGATGAGGCCCTGCAGGGCCGCTTCAACGGCGGCTTCGGCCTGCTGTATGGCGGCGCGCTGCTGCCCGACGGCGGCGCGCAGACGCCGTTCTTCTTCTTTGAGGTCGGCCAAAAAAGTACGGTGCGCCAGCAGGACATGCGCCGCTGAGCCGGCCCGCAAAGCCGCAACCAGCTTCGCATCAGCCTCGGCCTGCCGCTGCCGGCAGGCATCCACAGCCGCCAGCCGCCGTGCCAGCTCGGCTTCGGCCTCCGCCAGCGCCTGGCGGGCCGTTGCCAGGCGCTGCGCCGCGTCTTTTTTGACCTGCTCACGCACCTCCAACACGGGCTGTAGGCGATAACGGGGCTTCTTCATAGGGCTTCTGGCAGGGGAAAACCGACGCTTCTGATTGGTTCAAGGTTCTGCCGCCAAGCAAACGCTTCTGAAGAGGGGCTGTCAAGCCCGGTGTCCTCCCCGGACACAATCCGCCCCCCAAACCCGTCACGCGGTGCTAGCGGGAAGCCAGCCACTGCCCAAGGACGGGCCATACGGTCGTCAGCGCCCCGCGCCCGACGGCCAGCGCCAGGTGGCCCAGCCGTACCCGGCATTCCCGGTAGCGGGCCGGTGAAAGCCGTTCCCCCAACGCAGCGGCGCTGTCCGGATTCACAATCTGATCCAGAAGCCCGATGACGTTGAGCACCGGACAATCCAGTTGCGCCAGGGCCGCACGCCGCCCATGGATGGTCAACGTGCCTTCCCACAAAGCGTTGGCGCGGTAGTAGGTCGTGACGAAGTCAGCATAAAACTGTCCCGGCAGGGGAACGGCATCCGCCAGCCAGACTTCCGTCGCCAGGTGGGTATCCCGCTCGACCGCATCCAGCCACATCAGCCAGGGCTTGGTGGTGTAGGTTATGGGCTTGATGCCGCGAAAGGAAGCACTGACCAGCCAGCCTGGCAGGTTGCCAAAAATGTCCACCAGGCGCTGTGGGTCAAAAGCCGGGTCGGCCAGCCACGTCTGCAACGGCGTGTCGCGGACGAAATCCGCCGGCGTCCCCAGCAGGATGAGACTTCGCACCGGCGCCGGATGGAGCGCCGCGTAGGTCGTTGCCAACACGCCCCCCATGGAGTATCCCAGCAGATGCACCTGGGCAGCACCGGTTTGAGACAGGACCGCCTCGACCGCACGTCCGATGACGCCCTCCAGCACATCTTCCAGATGCCACCGGGATTCCTCCCTGCCGGGCGTTCCCCAGTCGAGGACGAACACCTGGTGTCCCTGCCCCGCCAGAAACGCCACCAGGCTTCGTCCGGCATAAAGGTCAAAGATGTAGTGCCGGTTGATGAGCGAGTTGACAACCAGCACCGGCGGCGCCGAAGTCCGGCGGCCGTTCTGAACCGGCGCGTAGTGGCGCAACTGACTCTGCCCAACCAGCGGTGTGACCACGCAGGGGGTCGTCGCCACCGGCGGCGCCACGGCCCGCGCGGTCGCCAACTGCACCTGGCAGCGCGTTTCCTGGGCGATGGCAAAGGGATGCCACGGCTGGGCCGCACCAGTCCAGGACATCCAGTCCAGCCACCGGTTCACATGCCAGCCCGACAACCCAGCCCACGGCTGGCGTTCGGTCTGGCGCAGCCACCAGCCGTCGAGCCGCCACTGCCACTGTTCGAGAAATTCACTCAAAGGCAACAATGTCAAGAATTTGCCGCCGCAGCATCCGGTGCCGCCTCTGAAACAGTTTTCGGGGACATCGCCCGTGCTGTCCGCCGGCGGGTGGTGGTCGTCCGGCGGGCCGTGGGCTTGCGCGCCGCCGGTCTGGTCACTTTGGCCGCCGGTTCGCTCCGCACCAGGTGCGCGGTCAGCTCGTCAAGCTGCTCCTGAACGAGGTCCAGCTTGCGGTCAAGCGCCGCGATTTCCTCGCGCGTTGGCACGTTCATCAGCCGCAGCCCAAATCCAACCACCATGCGGCTGCGCTCAACCAGCGTCAGGACGCCCTGAAGGTAAAGCGACACCGGACGCAGAAACCAGGGATGCCGCAGCAGCCTGTCCCACTGCGCGGAAGAAGTCCGCGTCGCCGTCTCATACAACGCCTGCGGAAATGGCTTGGCGGACGGGTTTGGCTTGGTGCCCCGGTTGGATTTTGCTTCGGCTTGCGCCCTGGCCATCGTTTTGTTGTCCTGTCGTCGGGGGTGACAATCTTCCGGCGAAAGCCGGTCATTCCTGAAGGCGAACCCTGAAGGCGACCCGTCAGCGCCCGGCCGGCGCTGACGGGTCAGGAAAGAGCCGGCGCCGAACACGCCGCTCCCGCCGGTGAACGTTTTGGCGAGTTTACTTGACAGACTGGCTGACCGGAAAGGCCATCAACTCCATCTGCTTCCGCAGCCCTTCACTAACCAGCACATTCCACTGTTCAAGGGTGGCACGGGTGGCATCCATCCCGGACACCGTCAGGTCACGGGCCGCCTCGCCGGCCGCTACGGTCGCCCGCTCCATCCCGGTCAGCGCCACCATGGCTGACTTCATCGCTTCCTCCTGTACCGACAACCCAGCCCGCAGCGAGGCAAATGTCAACGCCCGGGAAGCTTTCGCCATGTCCAGCATGGCCTCGGTCGAAGACTGCATAGCCTGCGCCAGCGGGTCAGCAAAGGGGGGTTGGCGGTCAGAGGTCTCGGTCGCTTTTGGCTTCGGTTGTGTCATGGCAACAATCAACTCCTGTTCATCAGAAATACAGCCCCGTAGGCTGCTCCCAGACTAGCCCCCAATAACGCATTGTGTCAAGATTTTTTTTCGCATCTGCACAAAAAAATCTGCAAACCTTGAAAAGTCTTCATTTACACTTGTTGTTTGTGCGGAAAAAGGCGTTGACGCGGCATCTTCCGGCGCAGTGTGTGTCTGAACAGTCACAGACGTACCCGGCCGGGCAAAGTTGTACACGTCCAGTTGCCAGAAAGGAGGGCGACGCCGGCGTGGCGAACAAACTTTGGTTCGCAAACAAACTTTGGTTCGTTGGTGTGCTTCTGTGGACAATCAGCGCCACCCTGTTCTTTGGGACAGCGACCGGAACGGCGGCACAACAGCAGACGAGTGTCGTGGCATTCGTCATCACGGACAGCACAACGCGGAACCCCCTGGCGGGGGCCACCATCACGCTGACGCCAAAATCCGGCTCGCCAACCGCGCCCGTGCTGACGAAAGTCACCGATGCCAACGGCAAGGCCGTGTTTACCGAGGCCCCTGGCGGAGACTACCGGCTCACCGTCACGGCTACCGGCTACACGCTTCTGACCGACGAACATTACGCCGTTGAGCCGGGCGCTTTCCTCGAACAGCCCATTGAACTCAGCCCTGCCACTGGCGACATCGTCGAAGTACGCGGCGACGAGGAAGCTCCACTCATTGCCCGGGGGGCCACGGCAACCACCAGCCTGACGCCGGCCGAGATTCGCATCCTGCCCGCACGCGGACGTGACATCCTGACGGCCTTTCCCCCGGTGCCGAACGTCATCCGCTCCAATGACGGCCGCACGAGCATCAAGGGTGCGCGCGAAGACCAGGCGGCCATTCTCGTCAACGGCAGCCTCAGCAACGACCCGGCCACCGGACGGTTCCAGGTCGAAATCCCGCTGGAAGCCCTCCAACGGGCGGAAATCTTCACCAATCCCTACCTGCCGGAATATGGCAAGTTCACCAGCGGCGTCAAACGACTGGAAACCAAGCCCGGCGGCCAGCAGTGGAAGTACAGCCTCTATGACTTTTTCCCGTCCGTCCGCGCGCGCTACGGCAAAATCTTCGGTCTGGCCAACGTCTCCCCCCGCGCCACCATCACGGGTCCACTCATCCGCGACCGGGTGTTTCTGGCCCAGGCGCTCGAAGGCATTGTGGACAAAGCCATCGTGCGCGGACTGGCCAGCCCGGACAACGAAATCCGCAAGTATGCCGCGCGGAGTTTCAGCCAGTTCGATGTCATTCTGTCGCCCCGCCAGAGCCTGACCGCGACGGTCAATCTGGCCTGGCAGCGGCTGCGCAATGTTGATCTGGATTTTTTCAACCCCGTGCCGGCTTCGGCGAATCGGCGCACCCGCGATGTCACCCTGGCCGGTATCCATCGCTTTGCCACCGCGGCCGGCTCGGTCAGTGAGACGCGCTTCAGCTACAAGCGCATTGGCGTCGGCGTCTTCGGCAAGGGGGACGCGCCCTTTGCCATCACGCCCTTTGGGCGCACCGGCAACTTTTTCAGTCAGACCGAGCGCACGACGGAACGCTACCAGCTCCAGTTCTCCACGGCACTGGCGTCTTTCGAGGCCGGGGGCTGGCACCAGATCAAGTTCGGCGTGGACGGCAGCGCCGCCCGCAACCGGGGCTGGGTGCTCAACCGTCCGGTTGACATCCGGCGCGCCGACGGAACGCTGGCCGAACGCATCGTGTACGCCAATCCCGGCAACCTGGCGGCCAGCAACGTCGAAGTCGCCGGCTACGCCCAGGATCAGTGGCTCATCCGCCCCAACCTGCAACTCGATTACGGGCTCCGGCTGGAATGGCAACAGGCAGCGGCCCAGCTCAACGTGGCGCCACGCATTGCCCTTTCC
This sequence comes from Chloracidobacterium sp. N, assembly GCF_018304765.1. NCBI lineage: Bacteria > Pseudomonadati > Acidobacteriota > Blastocatellia > Chloracidobacteriales > Chloracidobacteriaceae > Chloracidobacterium > Candidatus Chloracidobacterium aggregatum. Next base: position 159,819 of record NZ_CP072643.1, on the reverse strand, counting down.
TATGCGCCCGGCAAAGAGCAAAACACCGTCCTGCGCGCCGGATTCGGGCTGTTCTATGACAAAATCCTGCTCAACGCGCTGGCGTTCCGCCAGATGCCACGTCCGGTCAGCACCGGCTTTGCGCTGGATGGCACAACACCCGGCCCGGCGCGCCCGTTGACGCTCGCCCTGGCACGCCCGGACGGTCGGTATGACGTGCCCTACAACCGCTCATTCCGGGTTGAACTGGCGCGCAAACTCCATCCGCGCGCGCTGCTCAAGCTGGCCTATCTCGACAGCCGTACGTTCCGGGATTTCTATGTGGAGCCGTCAGCCGATGCCATCCGGCTGTTCAACACCGGACGCGCCAGCTACCGCGCCTTTGAAGTCACGGCCGATGTCAAGCTCACGCCACGTCACACGTTTGTTGTTTCCTACGTACGCAGCCGGGCCCGCGCCGAACTCAACGACTTCATTTCGTACTTCGGCGACACGCCAAACCCGGTGCTGCGCCCGAACCAGTTTGGGAACGCGCCGATTGACGCGCCCAACCGGTTTTTTGCGCGCGGCGTCTTTGCCCTGCCGGGCGACCTGACGCTGGCGCCCATCTTCGAGTGGCGGGACGGCTTTCCCTACAGCGTCGTGGACGAAGCCCAGAACTTCATCGGCCGCCGCAATGCCGACACAACCCGCTACCCACGGTTTATGGCCGTTGATCTGGCCGTGACAAAGAAGATTCGCCTGCCGCAGTGGGTGCGCCGGGGCGCGTTTGGGCGGAAGATTGACACTGAGGCGGTCAGCGTCACGGTCAACATCTTCAACCTGACCAATCACTTCAACCCGCGCAACGTGTTTGCCAACACGGGCGCGCCCCAGTTTGGGACGTTCTTTGGCGTGTATCGGCGGTTCTTCAACATTGAAATGAACCTGTAGTTTCCCGTGGCGTTTCACCGGGATACTTTGCGTTTATCATCCCGGCGGCAGACGAAACGGCGGCGCTGTACCGTCTGCACGCCCAACCGGCCATGAGGCCCACCGACATGATCACCACCATCGCACACAGGCTCGGCATGGGGATGTTCTCCGTTGCCGTGCTGTTTGGCGTCGCCGGCAATCTGGCCTGCCAGCGCGATCTGGCCCGGGCGGCCCGGGGCGACGCGAGTCCGACACCTGAAGTCCGGCGCGTCAAAACGACGCCAGTAACCAGAACACAGGTCGAACATGTTGTCACGGCGCTGGGCACGCTGGCCCCCCTGGAGCAGGCCACCCTGCGCGTCAAGGTTCCCGGACGGCTCCAGTCCATTCCCGTTGATCTGGGAACCACCGTCCGACCGGGGCAGCTTGTGGCCCAGATCGAACCCGACGATTACCGTCTCCGCGTCCAGCAGGCGGCGGCGGCGCTCGCCCAGGCCCGCGCCCGGTTGGGGCTGCCGGCCGAGGGCAGCAGTGACCGGGTTGACCCGGAGCAGACCGGTCTGGTCCGCCAGGCCAGGGCCGTTCTCGAACAGGCGCAGGTGGAGCGCGAACGCTTCCAGGCGCTGCTCGATCAGGGCATCATCTCGCGGTCACAGTTCGACGCCGCCGATGCGGCCTACAAGGTCGCGCTCAGCCGCTACCAGGACGCGCTGGAGGAAATCAACAACCGGCTGGGCATCCTGGCCCAGCGGCGGTCGGAACTGGCCATCGCCCAGCAGCAGTTGGATGACACCGCCGTGCTGGCCCCCTTTGGCGGGGTCGTGCAGGAACGCCTTGGCAACATCGGGGAGTTCCTGGCCGCCGGCTCGCCCGTGGCCACCATTCTCAAACTCAATCCCCTGCGGCTGCGGGTGGAGATTCCCGAACGTGAAACCTACCAGATCAAGCCGGAGCAGAAGGTGCGCGTCACCGTCGAAGGCAGCGACAAAGCCTACACCGGCATCGTCAAACGGCTGAGTCCGGCGCTGCTGGAGCAGAACCGGATTCTCATCATCGAAGCGGAAGTCAGCCACGACGGGTCTCTCAAGCCGGGGTCCTTTGCCCGGGCCGAGATCGTCACCAACGACCGCGAAACGGCCGTGACCGTTTCTCCGCGCGCCATCGTGACCTTTGCCGGGATTGACAAGGTACTGACCATCCGGGACGGCAAGGCGCTGGAACGACCGGTCACGCTCGGACGCCGGACGGCGGAATGGGTCGAAATCGTGAAGGGCGTGCAGGTCGGCGATGAGGTCATCCTCGATCCGGCCAACCTGCAAACCGGACACCCGGTCGTTATCGCGGACTGAACTGGCGCCCCGGCTTCCCGGAACAGTCGCTTCTGGACGAAACATCATGCAGAAACTTGCCGAAATCTGTATTCGCCGCCCGGTTTTTGCGGCCATGCTCATCCTGTCGCTGGTCGTCGTCGGGCTGGCCGGCTACTTCCGGCTCGGTGTGGACCGCTTTCCTTCGGTTGACCTGCCGACCGTCACCATCCGCACGGCGCTGCCCGGCGCATCGCCGGAAGAAGTTGAAACCGAGATTTCACAGAGGATTGAAGAGGCCGTCAACACAGTGGACGGTATTGACCAGCTCCGGTCGGTTTCCGGCCCCGGCATTTCACTGGTGCTGGTGACGTTCAAGCTCAACCGGGACATCGAAACGGCGACGCAGGATGTGCGGGACCGGATCAATGCCGTTCTGCGCGACCTGCCCGTGGAGGCTCTGCCGCCCGTGGTGCAGAAGTTCGACAACGACAGCACACCGGTGCTCTCCATTGCCCTGTCGGCTGACCGTCCGCTTCGGGAACTGACCGAGCTGGCGGACAAAATCGTGAAAATCCGCCTCGAACGCGCCGGGGGCGTCGGGGAGGTCCGCATCATTGGCGGTCTCAACCGCGCCATCAACGTCTGGGTTGAACCGGAACGCCTCGCGGCCTACCGGATTCCCATCACCCAGGTGCGCCAGGCCATCCAGCGCCAGAACGCGGACATTCCCGGCGGCAATGTGGATGCCGGCAAACGCGAAATGACGCTCCGCACGCTGGGGCGCTACACCGACCCGCGCGACTTCGAGAACCTGACCGTGGCCCTGCTCAACGGCCGGCCCATCTACGTTCACGACATCGGCTACGTCGAAGACGGAACGAAGGAACCGCGGTCACTGGCGCGGCTGAATGGCACGCCGACCGTCACGCTCGAAATCCGGCGGCAGTCCGGCGCCAACACGGTCGAGGTCATCAACAACGTCAAGCAGGAACTGGAGCGTGTGGCGGGGCAGCTTCCGGGGGATGTCCGGCTGGAAATCATCCGCGATCAGTCACGGTATATCGAAGCGGCGCTGCACGAGATTCAGACCCACCTGGTGCTGGGCAGTCTGCTGGCCTGTCTGGCCGTGCTGCTCTTTATGCGTTCGTGGCGCTCGACCATCATCGCCGGCGTCGCCATTCCGGCTTCGGTGATTTCAACCTACGGCATGATGTGGGCGCTGGGCTTTACCCTCAACGGCGTCACAATGCTGGCGCTGGTGCTCATGGTCGGGGTCGTCATTGACGATGCCATCGTGGTGCTGGAAAACATCTTCCGCTTCATCGAGGAAAAGGGACTGCCGCCAATGGCTGCGGCCCGGGAAGCAACGGCCGAGATTGGACTGGCCGTGCTGGCCACCACGCTTTCACTGGTCGTCATCTTCCTGCCGGTGTCGTTTATGTCCTCGATTTCGGGCCGCTTCCTGTATCAGTTCGGCCTGACGGCGGCCGTTGCCATTCTCGTTTCGCTGCTGGTGTCCTTCACCCTGACGCCGATGATGAGTTCACGGCTGCTCCGGGCGGCGGACGCGGCGGCCCAGCACGGCTCGGCGCACCGGCCGGCGGCCTCCCGACGCGGTTTCTACGGCCTTATCGAGCGCGCCTACCTGGCGCTGCTGCGGCTCTCCCTGCGGCATCGCCTGGCAGTTTCCCTGCTGGTCCTGCTTGTCATGGCTTCCGGGGTGCCGCTGTACCAGGCTGTCCGGCAGGAATACACGCCGTCGAATGTGGATGAGTCGGAGTTTGAAATGAACGTGAACGGCCCGGAAGGCACGAGTCTGGCGGCCATGGATGAGACCATGCGCGCCATCGAACAGGACGTGCGGACGACGCCGGGCGTGGCACTGGTGCTGGCCACGGCTGGCGGCTCGTTTCTGGGCGGGGTGAACCAGGGCAACCTGTACGTCCGCATGGTGCCACATGACGTGCGGACCTTTTCCCTGACGCGCCTGTGGCGGGAAACCTGGCGGGGACGCCCGCTCGATGCCTTCAAAGGCAACTTCACGCAGCGCGAGCTGATGCAGACCCTGCGCGCCAAAATGCGCAAGTACGCCCCCTTTCGCGTCAGCCTGCGCAATGCAACCTCATTCAATATCGGCGGCGGAAACTTTGAGATTGATTTCGTCCTGCGTGGCCCCGATCTGGTGGCGCTGGCGCGCTATGGCGAACAGCTCCGGGAAAAAGCCATGCAGTTGGGGGGCATCGTGGATACCGACACGACGCTGAAGCTGGACAAACCGGAACTGCGGGTGGTGATTGACCGCCAGCGGGCGGCTGACCTGGGCGTGGAGACGGCCGACATTGCCACGAGTCTGCGGCTCATGGTCGGGGGCGATGACCGGGTTTCCCGCTACCGGGATGTGGCGCTCAACGAGGATTACGACGTGCAAATCCGGCTGGTCAACGGCCAGCGCAACGACCGGGAAGCCATCCTGCGCCTGTACGTGCCCTCATCGCGGGGCGGACTTGTTCCCCTGAGCAACCTGGTCACGATTACGGAGGAAACCAGCCCGTCACGCATTGACCGTCTGGACCGGCAGCGGCAGGTATCGCTGCGGGGCGGCGTCGGCCCGGGCTACGCCCTTGCCGACCGGCTGGAGGCGCTCAAGAAAGCCGTTGCGGAGATGAACTTGCCCACAGCTTACACCTATGCGGTTTCAGGGCGTGGGCGCGAACTCGAACGCACCTTCACCGAGTTCATCTTTGCCTTTCTGCTCTCGGTGGTGTTTATGTACATGATTCTGGCTTCCCAGTTTGAGAGCCTCATCCATCCGGTCACGATTCTGTTAAGTCTGCCGCTGTCGGCGCCCTTTGCCCTGCTCTCCCTGTGGCTGACCAACGACACGCTCAACCTGTATTCGGCGCTGGGGATTCTGGTGTTGTTTGGCGTCGTCAAGAAAAACTCCATCCTGCAGATTGACCAGATGAATGTGCTTCGGGCGCAGGGGTTGGAACGTCAGACGGCGATTGTGCAGGCGAATCAGAACCGGCTGCGTCCCATCCTGATGACGACCCTGGCGTTGGTGGCCGGGATGCTTCCGCTGGCCATCGGCACGGGGCCGGGGGCGGAAGAACGGCGCTCGATTGCCTTGGTGGTCATTGGCGGACAGAGTCTCTCCCTGCTGCTGACGCTGCTGGTCACGCCGGTGGCCTATTCCATCTTTGACGACCTCGCCGCCACCCGTTTCTGGCACGGCCTTGCCGGCCGGTGGAAACCCCTGGGGCGGGTCTGGCGCGACCGGTCGCCCGCCAGAGACAAAGCCGACCCCACGGAACAACCGGCCAAAACCACCGGTGAAACCTGAGCCGGTTTTCTGTCGTTTGCGACAACCCCCTGGACGCTTCAGCCCGAAAGGCAACGTGGGATGTTTTTTACCCACGCCCTTTCAATTTTGGGCTTGACCCCGAACGGTCGGCATCTTATCCAGACGACCAACCACACTCATATTCACAATACCCGGAGAGCATGTCCTGTGCCTGTCAAATCACTGTTTGGCCTGTTGTTGTTTTTCAGTCTGAGCATCACCACCCCGGCTTGGGCGCAAATGGCAAGGAACCCGGAACGCCCGGCTGCTTCTGACCAAAACATCGAATACCGCCTCCTGGCCACGTCAAAAACCTCGACGATGGAGCGGGAAATGAATGAAGCGGCCCGGGAGGGCTTTCGTTTCGAGGGCGTCATGGGCGGCGAGACGGCCTTTGGCGGCAACGAATGCGTCGTCATCATGTCGCGCACGGCCCCGCTGGGAACCGAATTCGAGTACAAACTGCTGGCGACTTCCCGGACCTCGACCATGCAGAAGGAACTCGCTGAGGCCGGGTGTGAAGGATTCCGGTTTGCGGCGATGGCCGTGGCCGAGACGGCCTTCGGCGGGCGTGAGGTCGTCGTCATCCTGTACCGCCCGGGGACGCTGCGGTAGCGCACCAGCACCAGCCCTCCAATCCCTGCCACCCGGCAAACCCACAGATACGGCCAACTCACAGTCTCACCCGGCAGCGCGCCACCCACAGGCCGCGGCCCGGCTTTGCCGGGATGACAGCAAACACCAGACGGAGCCAGGCAGCCGGTGTCTTTTCGCATTGGCACAAAACAACAACCTGACTTATTGCAGCAATTTCAAAGATAGGTATTGACGCATGTCAAGCAATTGCGTAAAACGGCCCATGACGCGCCAATGCCTATGCCTGACACACGTACCATCAAACGCTACGGCAACCGTCGGCTCTATGACACGGCGTCCGGGGGGTACCTGACCAGCCAGGACGTGGTGGACATCATCCGCCAGGGGTACGATATTCGCGTCGTGGACTCGCGCACCGGCGAGGATGTCACCAAGCCGGTGCTTGTCAACATCATTCTCGAAGAAGAAAAACTGCGCCAAAACCTGCTGCCGGTGTCCTTCCTGCTGCAACTCATCCGCCTGCAGGGGGAAACGCTTCAGGACTTCTTTCAAAACTACCTCACGGCCAGTCTCGAAGCCTATCTCAAGACGCGTCAGGAATTTGACCGACGGTTCCGGGAATGGCTCAACCTCGGCGCGGCCATGTCCGGACTCGGCAGCGCGGACGCTGACGCGGTCAGTCCCGTTCCAGCGCCGCCGCCAGCCCGGTTGGCCGCCAAACGGCCGGCCAGACGCCAGTCCAAAAACCAATCCAAAGACCAACCCAGGCGCCAGACGGAGCGCAAAAGCCGTCGTTCCCCGTCATGACTGTTCTCCCGGCTCCGACATTTGACTGGCTGGCCATTCGCGCGCGGCTTTCCCCCGACCGCATCGCGCTGCGGGATGCCGCGCAGGACTATGCGTCGGTGACGTATCGCCAGTGGTTCGAGCGCGTCAATCAAACGGCACACTTTCTGCATGACCGGCTGGGCGTCCGCCCCGGCGACCGCGTTGCCGTCCTGGCGCGCAACAGCGTCGCCTACCTCGACATTTGGTTTGCCCTGGGACAACTCGGCGGCATCCTGCAAAACCTCAACTGGCGGCTGAGCCGGCGCGAACTGGCAACGCTGGTTGCGGACGCAGCCCCGGTCGCCATCCTGGCCGATGCCACCCACCGTGAAACAGCCGCCGAACTGGCCCAGCCGCACGCGCTCCAGCGCGTCAGTCTCGATGACAGCGACCCCACGGCCATCGCCCTTGGCGAACGTGCCACCTGTCCCACAACGCCGATGCCGCCGCCGCCCATCACGCCCGAATCCCCCTGGGTGGTCTGCTACACCGGCGGCTCCACCGGTACGCCCAAAGGAGCCGTCCTCTCCCACCGCGCCATCTTTGCCAATGCCATCAATACGGTGCTGTCCTGGGGCATACGGCCCGACGACGTGACGCTGCTCGACGCGCCGCTGTTCCACACGGGCGGGCTGAACGTCCTCACCGCGCCGCTCGTCGCCACTGGCGGCACGAGTATTGTCGCCAGCGGGTTTGCGCCGGAACAAACCTTTGACGCCATCGAGCATCACGGCGTGACGATCCTCTTTGGCGTGCCCACGATGTTTATTGAGCTTCAGCGGCATCCCCGCTGGGCCACGGCGGACTTCAGCCGGCTCCGCTTTGTCATCAGCGGTGGCGCGCCCTGCCCGATGCCCGTGTTTGAAGCGTTTCGGGCCAAGGGCGTCGCCTTCAGAACCGGCTATGGACTGACCGAAGCCGGCCCCAACAACTTCTGGCTGCCGGATGCCGAAGTCCACAGCAAACCCGGCGCCGTCGGCTATCCGCTCTGGTCCGTCGAAGCCCGGCTTGTGCGGTCGGACGGCACCCCCTGCACCACCGACGAAGTGGGGGAGCTGTGCCTGCGCGGGCCGCACCTTTTCTCAGGCTACTGGAACAATACGGCCGCCACGGCCGCGGCGCTCGACGCCGAAAGCTGGCTCCATACAGGCGATTTGGCAACCTGCGACGGCGACGGATGCTTCCGCATTGTCGGCCGGCTCAAGGACATGTTCATTTCCGGCGGCGAAAACGTCTATCCGGCCGAGGTCGAAAGTGTGCTGTACGAATGTCCGGCGGTCGCCGAAGCCGCCGTGCTGGGCGTTCCTGACCCAACCTGGGGCGAGGTCGGCGTGGCCTTTGTCGTCCTGACCGGGGAATGCTCCGATGCCGAACTGACCGCATTCTGCCGCGCCCGGCTGGCCGGTTACAAAGTTCCCAAACGCTTCATTCGCCTGCCGGCCCTTCCCAAAACCGGCGCCCACAAGGTGGACAAAGTGACGCTGCGGGCACAACTCACCCAACCGGACGCACCACATTGACACCCCACAGGAAAGGAACCAGCCAATGCCCTGCCTGACCACCAACGGGATCAACCTCTATGTCGAAGACACCGGCGGCCCGTATCCGCCCGTCCTGTGCATTGCCGGCCTTGGCTATGACGAATGGTTCTGGGCGCAGTCGGTGGCACCCTACCTGCGGGACCATTACCGGCTCATCATGCCGGCCAACCGGGGCGCCGGGCGCAGCGACAAGCCGGCCGGGCCCTACACCACCGCCCAGATGGCTGCCGACATGCTGGGCGTCCTGGACGCCCTGGCGCTCGACCGCGTCATCGTCGTCGGCCATTCCCTGGGGGGCTTCATTGCGCAGGAATTGACGCTGGCCGCGCCGGAGCGGGTGCAGAAGCTCGTTCTGGCCGGCACGAGTTTTGGCGGCCCGCAGTCCATCCCGCCGACGCCGGCGGCTATGGCCGTTCTCATGCTCGACCGGAACCTCGACCCGATGGAACTCATCCGCCGGGGGCTGGAAACGGCTGTGGCGCCCACCTTTCTCGCCGCCAAACCGCCAATGCTCGAAGCCCTGATTGCCTACCGGCTGACGACGCCCGTGCCGCCCGCAGCTTTCCAGAGCCAGCTTGTGGCCGGCGCGACTCATGACGCAGCGGAACGCATCAGCGCCATTACCTGCCCGACCCTGTTGCTGGCCGGGGAACTCGACCAGGTGGTGCCGCCCGGCAATGTCGAGCTTCTCAAGGCCAAACTGCCCCACGCGGAAACCGTCATCATCCCCGACGCCGGACATCTGTTCCCCATCGAGAAACCCCAGGAAACCGCTGCCGCGCTGGCCAGTTTTTTTGGTCGCACCCCGGAAGACGCATCGGTCTGACGGCAGCCACAGAAGGAGTGCGCCCATGTCGCGCCACGTACAGATTCTTGCCACCGGCTGTTATGTCCCCGCCCAGGTCGTGCCCAACGCGGTCTTTGACGAGCGTTTTGGCGAACCGGTCGGAGACTGGCTGGTGGCCAATGTTGGCATCCACGAACGGCGCTACCTGAGCGAAGGTGAGACCACCTCCGACATGGTGACGGCCGCAGCCCGCCAGGCGCTCGAACGGGCGCAACTGAATCCAACCGACCTGGACCTCATCATCGTCGCCACGGACACGCCGGATTACCTTTCGCCGGCAACGGCTTCCGCCGTTCAGGCGAAGCTGGGAGCATCGCGCGCTGGTACGTTTGACCTCAACGCCGCCTGCGCCGGCTGGGTCACGGCGCTCAATCAGGGGGCGCTGACGCTTCTGGGTGACACCGACTACCGCTACATTCTCGTTGCCGGCGGCTATGCCATGAGCCGCTTTCTCGACCCAAACGATAAGTACACCGCCACGTTGTTTGCCGATGGCGCCGGGGCCGTCATCCTTGGCGCCGCCGAACGTCCGGGCTTTCTCGCCGGCAAGCTTCAGGCCCTTGGTGCGTTCCACGACGCCATGGGTATTTACACCGGCGGCGCTTTCCGCCCCTGTACACCGGAGACACTCGCCACGTATGGGCCGCCCAAGGTGCAGTTTGTTCGCAAGTTTCCACGCACCTTCAATACGGAATACTGGCCCCAACTCATCCGCGCGGCGCTTGACAAAACCAACCACGCCCTCGATGACGTGGACTGGTTCCTGTTTACGCAAATCAACCTGCGCACCATCGAAATGGTGATGCAGCAACTCGGACAACCGCTCGCAAAGACGCACTGGGTCATGGACAAGTGGGGCTACACCGGCTCGGCCTGTCTGCCTATGGCGCTCGATGACCTGGTTGTGACGCGGCGCGGTTTGCGTCCGGGGCAACTCGTCGTCTTCTGCGCCAGCGGCGGCGGGATTGCGCTGGCAGCTTCTGTCTGGAGGTGGCAGCAAGGATGATTGGGCTGGGTGATTACCTTGGACGACGCGCCGTGTATTCGCCGGAAGCGTTGGCCTTCGTGGATGCTTCAAAGCCGGAGCCGCTTCGCCTGACCTTTGCCGAAGCCAATGAGCGGGCCACGCGCGTCGCTGCTGCTCTGCGCCGGCTGGGTGTCACCGCCGGCGACCGGGTGGCCATTCTTGCCCGCGATGGCATCGAACATCTCGACTTGTTCTTTGCCTGCGCCAAGCTCGGCGCGCTGCACGTGCCGTTCAACTGGCGGCTTCACTGGCGGGAACAACTGACCATCCTGGGGCAGCTTCGCCCGCGCGTGCTGGCCTTTGGCGCCGATTTCGTCCCGACGGTCAGCGCCATGCAGGAGACCGGCGAACTGGCCGGGATACACCTCGTCCATCTCGATTCCCAGCCGGTGGCCGACAGCCTGCCCCTTGCCGACTGGCTGGCAACCCCGGCGCCGGATTTCATCCCGATGCCGGTGCAACCAGAAGACATTGCGGCGCTCATCTTTACCGGCGGAACGACCGGCACGCCCAAAGCCGCAGCCATTTCGCACCGGCAGATCGCATGGAACACCCTCAACACAGTCATCCATGACCTGCGTCATGGCGACCGCTATCTGAATGTGTTTCCGCTGTTTCACACCGGCGGTCTGTTTGTCTATACCGTCCCGCTGGCCATTCTGGGCGGAACGACCATTCTGGTGCGGCAATTTGACGCCGCACAAACACTCGACCTCATCGCCCGCGAGCGGGTGACGGTCTTTGCCGGCGTCCCGACGATGTACCAGATGATGCAGGCCGCGCCCAACTGGGACACCGCCGATCTGTCTTCGCTGCGCTTCTGCACCAGCGGGGGCGCGCCGCTGCCGTTGCCCGTTATCGAAGCCTACCGGACGGCCAAGGGTATTTGTTTCAAGCAGGGTTTTGGGATGACCGAGTTCGGTCCCGGCGTCTTTGCCCTGGCACCGGAAGATGCCGAACGCAAAGCTGGCTCGATTGGGCGGCCCAACTTCTTTGTCGAAGCCGCCGTGGTGGACGAGCAAGGTCACAAACTGCCGCCGGATACACCCGGCGAGCTGGTACTGCGGGGGCCGTCCGGCTCATCCGGCTATTTTGGCAACCCGGAAGCCACGGCGGCCAGCCGCGACGCTGAAGGGTGGTTCCATACCGGCGACATGGCGCGGCAGGACGCCGAAGGCTACTTCTTCATTGTGGACCGCAAGAAGGACATGTTCATTTCCGGCGGCGAAAACGTCTATCCGGCTGAAATCGAACAGGCGCTCTATGCCCATCCGGCCGTGGCCATGTGCGCCGTTGTGGGCGTTCCTGACCCCAAGTGGGGCGAAGTCGGGGTGGCCTGCGTCGTGCTGAAGCCGGATATGACCGCCACCGAGCCGGAACTCATCGCCTTTTTGCGCGACCGTCTGGCGGGCTACAAGGTGCCCAAGGCAGTACGGTTTTTCGACGCCCTGCCCATCAGCGCTGCCGGCAAGCTGCTCAAGCGTGAGCTGCGCGAGCGGCTGCTTGGTTCACCCAACGGATAAACCATCCTGGAAAAAATCCCTACCAGTTCACTCAGGAGTAAGGAGTTCACCCCCATGTGCAACCGACTTTTGCGCCTTTGTCTGGCGCTTTTCATTGGCTGCCTGGCCGCACTGCCCGTCTTTGGGCAGGTCTCGACCGGACAGTTGAGCGGCACCGTGACCGATCCATCGGGTGCCGTTGTTTCCGGTGCGACCGTCACCGTCATTCAGAAAGGCACGGGCACGACCCGGACGGTGACGACGGGCGATACCGGCACCTATACCGTGCCGCTGCTTCCACCCGGCATCTACCGGGTTGAGGCCACGGCCGCCAACTTCCAGAAAACGGTTCTGGACGGCGTTCCCGTCCGCATCACTGAAAACACGGTTGCTGACCTCACCCTGCAGGTTGGCGATGTCAGCGGCGAAGTCATTGTCGTCACTGCCGAAGGGCCGCTGGTGCGGACGGACTCATCCAGCCAGGGGCGCGTCATCGAGGAGCGCAGCCTGCGTCAGTTGCCGCTTCCAACCCGCAACTTCCAGCAGCTTCTGACGCTCAGCGCCGGCACTTCGGCCAACATCACCAACACGTCAGAAGTCGGACGCGGCGACACGGCCATCAACGTCAACGGCCAGCGGACGACGAGCAACTCGGTGCTCATCAACGGGATTGACGCCAACTCGATTGGGACGGGTTCGACGCCCAATCTGGCTGTTCCCGCCACGGACTCGCTTCAGGAGTTCATCGTGCTGACCAGCCAGTACGATGCCTCGGCCGGACGCAATGCGGGCGGCATCGTCACCGCCGTGACGAAGTCGGGCACAAACGAGTTTCACGGCAATGCCTACTTTTTCCTGCGCGACACCTCGCTCAACGCCAACAACTTCTTCCTCAAGCGCCAGGGCATCGATCGTCCCACCAACGAACGCTACCAGTACGGCGGCACGCTCGGCGGTCCCATCATCAAGGACCGGCTCTGGTTTTTCGGCTCCTACCAGGGCACCCGTGAAACCAACGGTACGTCGTTGACCAACAGCCTGGCGGTGGTCGGCACGCCGCCCGACCTGACCGATGACCGTTCGGATGCGGCGCTGGCGGCACTGTCCCGTGCCCGCGCCCCCGGACTGGCCGCGTTCGGACAGCTTGGTTTTGTCAACCCGGTGGCCCGCCGTCTGCTCCAGGCGCGTTATCCCGATGGCTCTTTCCTTATTCCGTCGGGCAACGGGCAGATTGCGCGCATCCTGCCGACGCTCTCGAAATTCCGGGAAGAACAGTTCAATGCAAACGTGGATGCCCAGCTCGGCAACGCCAACCGGCTGGCCGTCAAGTTCTTCTTTGCCAACAACCGGACTGACCAGGGGTTGTTCAATCAGTTCGGGTTGGCCAATGCCCTTCAGACGCCGGGCTATCCGGTGCGGACAGACGCCAACAACCGCTTCCTTTCCGTCACCGATACGCACGTGTTTGCCAGTGGCTTCATCAACGAGGCGCGCTTTGGCTTCAACATCATTCCGGCAAAAGCGACGCCGACCGAACCGTTCACAGCCAATCAGTTTGGCATCAACTCGCCCAATCGCGGCCGCTTCCCCGGCATGCCCGCCATCGGGCTGACCAATTTCTTCACCGCCGGGCCCTCCGGTTTTTCGGCCAGCGACAACCAGGCGGACACCCTCACGGCCGGCGACACCGTGACCTACACCACCGGCAATCACGCCATGAAGTTCGGGGGTGAGTACCGTTACAACCGGGTGCGGGTGGATTTCGATGTCTTTGCCCGTGGCGCCATCACCTTCACCGGCGCGCTGACCAATCTGGCGGCCCTGGCGCCGCTCTTTACACCGGGACGGCGCGATGCCTTCACGGAATTTCTCGTGGCGGATGCTTTTCCGGGCTTCAATCCGGTGTTTTCGATTATCGGCCCCGGATCGGCCAAACGGCAGGTGCGGGCGCATGACTTCGCGTTGTTCTTCCAGGACGACTGGAAGATTCACCCGCGCCTGACCCTCAACCTTGGCGTCCGGTACGACTACTTTGGACCCTTTTTTGACACCGAAGGCCGCTTCGTGACTTTCGATCCGGCGCGCTTCCGTGCCAACGCCCCCGGCAACGGCTTTCTGCAGGCCGGCAATGCCAGCCCCGGCATTCCCAATGTGCCCAAAGTCGAGCGGGGACTCGTGCCGCCCGACCGCAACAACGTTGCACCCCGGATTGGGTTTGCCTTTCGGCCGCTCGACAGCAACCGGTTCGTCATCCGGGGTGGCTACGGCATCTACTACGACCGTCCGAACTCGCGCGTCGTCAACAACCAGGGGCTGACCTATCCCTACTACACACTGGCGCTGGCGCAGTTTTCGCGGCCGCTGGCCAACCCGTTCGTGCCGATTCCGCAGCAGTACCCGGTCGGTTTCCCCTTCACCGTACCGAATGACCTGTTCAACCCCTTGCTGCCGGTGGGACCGACCAACCAGCCCAACATCGTCATTCCGGTGCAGGGCATTTACGTCAACCGCAACCTGCGCACGCCCTACATTCAGCAGTATTCCTTCGGCGTGCAGTGGGAGTTCATCAAGGACACCCAGCTTGAAATCGCCTATGTCGGCTCGGTTGGCCGCAAATTGACGCGCTTCCGCAACCTCAACCAGACGACCTCGCCGAATGCGGTCGGGACGTTCACCCTCAGCCCGCTGTTTTCGACGATTCCAACCATCGGTTTTGGCGTCCACGCCCAGGAAACAACCGCCAACTCCAGCTACAACTCGTTGCAAATCAGCGTGACGCGGCGGCTGGCCAAGGGGCTTCAGGGGTTGTTTGCCTACACGTGGTCACACACGATTGACAACTACTCCGGGCAGATCACTTCCGCCGGGACGAGCGACGTGTCGGCCGACGTGGGCGACCAGGCCACCTTTGCCGGAACGCGCGGGACGGCAGACTTTGACCGGCGGCACCGCGTCGTGGCCAGCTTCGTCTATGACCTGCCGAAGTTCTATCAGGGCGACGGGGCGCTGAAATACCTGGTCAACGACTGGCAGATTGCTGTGGTGTCCATCGTCCAGTCAGGACTGCCCTTCAACGTGATTTCGGGGCGCGGACTGTTCGATGCCTCGCGGGCGGACTTCATCCCCGGCTTCCGGGGCAGCGCCGCGCGCAGCGGGGATGTGCGCAGCCGGCTGGACAGCTACTTCAACACGGGTGCGTTTGTCGTCGCGACGGGCGTTGGCAACTTTGGCAACACCGGCCGCAACATTCTGCGCGGCCCGGCGCAGGCCAACAGTGACATCTCCATCGTCAAGTTCTTCCCGATTGGTGAACGGCAGCGGGTTGAATTCCGCACGGAATTCTTCAATGCCTTCAACCAGACGAACTTCGCCAATCCGGTCAGCACCGGAGCGCCCATCACGCCGGGCGGCGCGCCGTTGAACCCGAACTTCGGGCGCATCCTCTCGACTTCGACGGGGCCGCGGCTCATTCAGTTTGCGTTCAAGTACAGCTTCTGACCGTCACCGGCAACCAGACGCCGGCAACGTCAAAAGGGGTGGGGACGAATTCCCCACCCCTTTATCTTTTCACGTAGCCGGTCTGCCGGCCGTGCGCTCCGGCTACTCGATATTGACCGAGATGAAGCGGAACTCCCACCGGCCGTTGAGCTGCACTTCGACTTCGAGCACCACGGTTTCACCGAGGCGCAGGTTCTGGGTGAGTTGCGCCATGTCTTCGGGCGACTTGACCGGACGCCGGTTCAGGCTGTGCAGCACCATCCCCTTGACCAGGCCGGCTTCGTCAGCCGGACTGGCGGGACGTACGGCTTCAACCAAAACCCCTTCGGGACGGCGCAGTTTGGAGACGAGATCAGCCGGAAGCGGCGCCACCTTCAGACCCAGCAGGTTGGCGTCCTGAGCAGCGTCGGTTTTGGGCGTTGGCTGCATCGCCGTTTCGGCGGCCGGGCGTTCATCAATCGTCACCTGCGTTTGCTGGCGCTGTCCATCCCGGATGAACTCGACCGTCACCGTTTTCCCGACTTCAGTTTCAGCGACCTTGCCCGTCAGTTCGCGCTCATTGCGGATGGGCATGCCGTCGAAACGCACGATGAAATCTCCGCTCCGCAAACCGGCGCGCGCCGCCGGGCTGTCGGGGCCGACCGTATCCTGGACCAGTGCCCCTTCGGTATTGGGCAGGCCCAGCGATTTGGCCTGGGCGTCGGTCAGCGGCTGAACCGGCAGGCTCACGCCAAGCCAACCCCGGCGCACCCGCCCTTCCAGAATGAGCTTGCGGCAGATGCGTTCGACGAGATCGGAAGGAATGGCAAATCCGATGCCTTCACTGCCGCCTGACTCGGAAAGAATCATGGTGTTGACGCCAATGACTTCCCCCCGCAGGTTGAGCAGGGGCCCCCCGGAATTGCCCGGATTGATGGAGGCATCGGTTTGCAGATAGTTGTTGTACTGCGCAAACCGGTTGGCGCGGGAACTCGGCAGGTTGCGTCCCGTGGCGCTGATGACGCCCACCGTCAGGGTTTGTTCGAGGCCGAAGGGCGCACCAATCGCCATCACCCAGTCCCCCTGCTCCATTTCCGACGGATCGCCAAGCGTCACCGGCGTCAGTCCCGTCAGGTCAACCTTGATCACGGCCAGATCGGTGGCCGCATCCACGCCGACCAGCTTGGCCAGCACCTGCCGGCCGTCGTCAAACGTCACCCGGATTTTGTCAGCTTTGCCGACAACGTGTTCGTTGGTGACGATGTATCCGTCGGGACTGATGATGAACCCGGAGCCAGAGCCACGCTGTTTGAGTCCGTCCTCCATTCCCGGAATCGGCGGATGGTTCCGCCCCAGCCCCAGCGACTCGGTGGAAACGGTCTCGACGACCCGGAGGCTGACCACCGATGGCTTGACAAGCTTGCCAACCTTCCGAAAAACCGTGGAAAGGTCAGCCGCCGCGCCGTTGAGCGGCTCTCCCCGGTGTGACACGATGGAGAGCTTTGACAGGTCGGGAGCCGCCGGGCGTGCGGTCCGGGCGAGCACCATCCAGCCGCTCACCACCAGCGCAAATCCGATAGAGGCAACGAACACCGACTGGAGAGCAAAACCAAGCAACTTGCGACGTATCTGCATAGGGGCCACGTCCAATGGGGAGTGATAAGTGATGGGAGGGAGACAACCGAGTGTGGGGCGCATGCAACCCGACTGTCAACGATGGTTGTCGCCTATCATGCCGTTTCCCCGCGGGGTCACGGTGAGAATTTTTCCGACTTTTTCCCCCGGCTGGGTCTCCATGGTGGCAGGTATTTCAAACCCACACCAAACGAACTGAACACAAGCCATGATGCCACGTTTGTTGCCAACCGGAATGTTCTGCCAATTGCTTTTCAGCGGCCTGTGGTTGGGCGTCGTGGGCGGGGTGCTGGTTGCCCAGCAGCCAGCACGCCCGATGCCTGAACCGGACGCCGATGTGGCCATCCTGCGCCAGGGGGCAGAACTGCCGGCCGCCCTTTACGAATCGCGTCTTCTGGTGCGGGTGTTGGGGCTGACGCCGGAACAGCGCCGGCAGATGCACGAAGTTCGCCGCCAGGAGGGACCAACCCTGAATGCAGCGCGGCGTGAGGTCTTCCGGTGCCGCCAGGCGCTTACGGAAGCCATCTACAGTGTGGAAACCAGTGAATCACTGGTTGAGCAGTGCGCCCGCGAACTGGCTGCCGCCGAGGCCAACCTGACCCAGCTTCGGGCGCGGATGCAGTATCGCATCCGAACGGTTCTGACGCCCGACCAGGTACGTATCCTCAATGAGTTGCGCGCCGATCCGGGAACATTCCAGCCCCGTGCGCCGGAGCGCCCCGGTCAACGTCCGCCCGGCCGGCCGCCAACGCCATAGCCTTGCCCATCGCCTCGAACGTGAAGTCATCGTTGTGGCTTTTCCGTATGGGATGGGGCTTTGGCATCGGTGTGCTGTGCTGGTTCAGCGCCACGCGCAGCGGCACGACCCCGGAGCGTTACGGCAACGATTTCACCGTGTTTTATGCTGCCGCGCGGCAGGTATGGCTGACGGGGAATCCCTACGAGATTCCCATCCGTGCCGCCACGCCCTATCTCTATCCACCCCTGTTTGCCCAACTTCTGGTACCGCTGGCGTGGCTTCCACTACCGGTTGCGGCATTCCTCTGGGCTGCGGGTAACGTCCTGGCCGCGGGCTGGCTATGGCGACTGGTACAGCGGGTTCTGCCGCCGACACCCACCCCAAATCTGATGTATGCCGGGTGGTGGCTGGCGCTGGGGCCCGTCCTGCTTGGCAACTTCCTGCTTGGGCAGGTCAATCTCTGGATCGCCGCGCTCGTGACCTTTGCCTTGCTGGCCGATGCCCATCGGCAGCGCGCCGCAACCGGCGGACTGGCGCTGGCGGCGGCCGTCAGCGTCAAGCTTTCACCGGCATTGCTCATCCCATACTTCGTTGGACGGCGTGCGTGGCGTTTGCTTGCGTGGTGGGCGGTGTGGATGGTGCTGGGCAATGCGCTGTCCTGCGGGGCGCTGGGCACCCACAGGTGGGCCATCCTGCACGACTGGTACCGGGAAATCATCCTTCAGGGGTGGCATTTTGATTTTGCCGTCGCCAGCAACCAGTCGCTCTACGGTGCGCTTTTGCGGGCTGTCCGGTGGGCTGGCGTTGGGGGACAGCTTCCCTACTGGCCGGTGGCCTTGCTTGGCAGCGGCGGGCTTTTTCTTCTTGGGCAGGCCCATTGCCGGGGCGTGGGGACTTCGGTGTACCGGGCAGCGGCCGTGGCTGGCGCGTGGGGCGTCCTTGGCAGCCAGCTCAGTTGGGTGGCGCACTTTGCAACATTGGCCCTGGTGGTTGCCATCCTGCTTCGCTGCCAGAAAAACCATTCTCTGGAGCGGATGTGGCTTGTGGCCTTCGGGGTGTGTACGTGGTCCAGTTTTCAGGTTGTCCCGGGTATTCTGCGCCTGGGGGTTGAGGCGTGGTCGCTCTTTACGCTGGTGGGACTGGGCGCTACACTGACGCTTGTCTTTCTGACCGAACAGGACTTGCCGGAGCGTCTGGAAACGACCGAGTAACCTCTGTCGTTTGCCCGGTGGATTTCAGGTTTGCATGTCATCCGTCCAGGTCGCCGCTGAGACAAGCCTTATGGAGTTCGATACCAGTCCGGCCGCAGAGCGCCGTCTGACGCGCAGCGATACGCTGATCATCGCCCTGTTCACCGCGCTGTATGTACCTTACGTAGCCCACGCGGCAGTGACTCGGCCTTTCTGGATAGATGAGTTGTTCACCTTCTATGTCGTCACGATGCCCGACTGGAACGGAGTCATGGACCTTTTGTGGCGTGGTGCTGACCAAAACCCACCGCTTTTCCACGCCGTGACACGCCTGATTGTACTGGCATTCGGTGAAAGCGAATGGGCTTTTCGCCTGCCGGCGATGGTCAGGTACTGGGTTCTCTGCGTGACGCTCCACCTCTGGGTACGCCTGCTGGGTGGCGGACAGACGGCGGCCCTGGTGGCCATGACGACACCGGTGTTCACCAACGTGGTGTACTACGCCAGCGAGGCCCGTCCCTACGGACTGATGCTCGGCTGTTTTGGTATGGCACTGGTGTGCTTGGCCTTGGGTGACATCTTTGCCCAAAAACCGGAGGCTTGCCGTCGCGCCTGGCTCGGCCTGGGCGCCAGCCTGTCCCTGGCGATGGCGTTTCACTACCTGGCGCTGATTCCGATCGGGTGCCTGTGGCTGATGGAAGCCTACCGCACCTGGCGTACCCGGCAGTGGCGGTGGGCCGTCTGGGCGGCGCTGCTCGTGCCGCTGGCCGTTCTGGCTTACAACTGGCCCGTTTTCACCGAACAGTCCAAACTTCTTTACTGGAAACCGGAACTGCGCTGGTTTGAGCTTCCCGATTTTTACCGCTGGATGCTGGGCAACTGGGCCTGCCTGGCCTTTCTGGTCATGGTCGGGATGGTTGTGCTTCGGGAGTGGCGACAGCGCCGCACCGCACACGAGCCTGCATCACCCGGCAACCGACGGAATGCACCGGAATGGCTCGTGTTGGGGCTGGTATTGACCTTTGGGTTGCCGGTAGGGTGGATGGTGCTGATGCAGGCAACGGGCAAAACCATGTTTACGCCACGCTACCTGCTGCCGGCCGTGGCTGGTCTGGCCATCCTGTTGACCTTTGGCGTCCGGCATCTGGCCATACGCCCCGCCAGAATACTCGCGGCCGGAATCTGGATGCTTCTGGCGACCTCAACCCTGTGGGTAAGCCTCCAGCCGTGGCAGTTGGCACGTCCGGGTATTGAGGAAATCACAGACCTTCCCAACCCGACGCAACCAGTTATCCTCAATGTCCAGCGTTTTCTACCCATCAGGCACTACTACCGCGACCAACTCCCGCAGGTGGTTTATGTCTTTGGAATTATGACCTATTGGCAACCCAAAGACCCGGAACGTGGGCTGCGCGCATTTTTACGAAACCCGCGCGCCCCACGTTTTGAGGATGTGGAAGATTTCCGAAAATCACATAAAAAATTCTATATAAACTGTCATAAATCTGCTGACAGAGAAATGCTTGAGGCACTGGAGAGACGACAGATGCCGGTCGTCCGGGAAACGGCTGAATACATTGTCTATGATGCTTATACTTCGGACTAGGCTCCAGTCCCGGTGGGCCTCTCACGCAACAACAGGGTTGTAATCTACATGTCAGCCGAGTCAACAAAGTCACCGGCTTTACGTGAGGACATTTTGACACTTGTCCTCTTTACACTGCTGTATGTGCCTTACGTAGCCCACGCTGCGGTAACCCGGCCTTTCTGGCTGGATGAACTGTTTACGTTTTACATCGTCACCATGCCCGACTGGGCCGGGATGATGGACCTCATCCAACGCGGCCCTGACCAGAACCCACCGCTTTTCTATGCCCTGACGCGCTTCATCGTGTCCATTTTGGGCGAGAGCGAAGGGGCGTTCCGCCTGCCGGCGATGGTCGGCTACTGGGTCTTCTGCGTGACGCTCTACGCCTGGGTACGGCTGCTGGGCGGGGCGCGTGCCGCGGCCCTGGCTGCGCTGGTGACACCTGTGCTGACGGCGGCGGTGTACTATGCCAGTGAAGCCCGTCCGTACGGACTTGCCCTTGGGTGGCTCGGTATCGGACTTCTGGGCTGGCAACTGACGCGACACCCAAGCTGGCAAGCTGTCGGAATCGTCGGACTCAGCACTGGTTTATCCATTGCCTTGGCACTGCACTACCTCATCATTCTGCCGGTATGCCTGCTGTGGGCAATCGAGGGGCTGTTGGCGTGGCGACAGCGGCAGCTCGATGGACGGCGGTGGATTGCCATGTTCTCACCGCTGGTCGTTCTGGCCCTGCACAGCTCATTCCTCTACCGGCAGGGGCAACAGCGGTTCTGGAAGATAAGTCTCGAATGGAAGGAATTGGCTGATTTCTACTGGTGGCTGCTTGGCTCGCCAGCCTACCTGGGACTGTGCGCGGTGGTCGGGCTACTCACCTGGAGCAGCCTGCGGCGCCGCACAATCCACAACCGCAATGCAGATGTCTGGCTGATAAGCGGCGTCGGGTTTCTCTGCCTGCCGCTGCTCTGGATGACTTTTCTGAAGGTTACGCATCAGGCCATGTTCCAGGAGCGATACCTGCTTCCGACGCTTGTTGGTCTTGGGGGACTGACCGCCTACGGACTTCGCCATCTGCCAGAGCACCAGACCCGGCTCACAACACTGGCCATCTGGTGCCTGCTGGGCATACCAGTGTCTGGGGCAGCCATGCAGCCTTGGCGTCTCAGCCCCCCAAGTGTTGCGGAAGTCATGGACCTGCCGAATCCGGACTACCCGGTCGTCGCCGCCGCCCACCTGTACTTTCCAATCCGGTATTACTACCCGGGGCAATTCTCCCAACTCGTCTATGTTGATCCCAAAAAGCGCGAACCACCATCCGTGGCAACCGGCATCTGGGCCCTGCAACGCCATCCAGACGCGCCGATCTGGCTGGACAACGATGAGTTTTTCAGTCTGTGGGAAGGAAATTTTTACTTCACCTGCCACAAGACCTACATGAAACACTGGATAGGCGAGTTTGAGCGACGGGGCTACCCCATCGTGCGCGAGACACCAGGCTACATCGTCTATGAATGGCAGCGGAAGCGGATGTAGGCCCCCAGGACTGTGCGCCACACTCAGCCCGCGATACTGATCTCCATCTGCGGGCGGTCCCCATCGCGGGAAAGTAACCGGACCGTCGCCTTCATGTTCGGTGTCAGTTGCAACGCCTCCATCAAATCCGTCGAAAGCCGCAGCATTCCACCCCGCCCGCCGGCAATATAAGCCGTCAAACTCCCCGGAACGGCATTGACCTCGAACGTAACGGTAACGCAGGTCGCCGAAGGCAACCCATGAGCGTCCTTGACCGACGGCGGCAACCCGATGAACGTCCGCTGGTGGGGATCAGCACAGGCAAAGTTTTTGGCAAGCTGCGCGGCTTCACCCGGCAGAATGGGCGAAACGAGCGCGGTGTACTCGAAAATTGGACTCATCATCACTATGCCCCCTGGTTGAAAACACCAAATCTACAGGCCGCGCAGCCGGCGGGGACGGTCAGCTTGACGGCCACCTGCCACACAAACCAGAATTTTCCGCACAGGAATCCTCCCGGAATTCCTCACACCGAAGCCATCATTTCAGACCACCCACCCAAAGGTCACGTCCCATGTCCCAAACCAAGCTGACACCCCGCAACGTCCTCGGCGGCCCGCTCGAAACCTGCTGCACCTCCCCGCTGACCGGTTTTTACCGGACAGGCAAGTGCGAAACCGGCCCCGATGACATTGGCACGCACGTCGTCTGCGCCCGAATGACGGCCGAGTTTCTGGCCTTCACCAAATCGCGGGGCAATGACCTGTCAACCCCGGCCCCGTGGTTCCGCTTTCCCGGACTCAAACCCGGCGACCAGTGGTGCCTTTGCGTTTCCCGCTGGAAAGAAGCCCTTGAAGCTGGTGTCGCGCCGCCGGTCATTCTCGAAGCCACCCACGAAAAGGCGCTCGAAGTGGTCTCCCTTGCCGACCTCAAACGCCACGCCCTGCCGGAGCCGTTCAGCGATGTGGATGAAATCGCTCTGCCGGATGACGAAAAAACCAGTTAGTACGCCCTCGTCCAACCGACGGCCCGCTCACGATGGCACATCGTGAGCGGGCGCTCCGGCTGAAACCTAGAACGGGGTCAGCAACATATCCCCCAGTTCGACATAGACATTTTTGACCTGCGTGTAGTGGCGCAGCGCCTCCGCGCCTCCCTCACGGGCATTGCCGCTTTGCTTGTAGCCCCCAAAGGGCGCGTGCGGGAAAAAGATATTGTGGTTGTTGATCCACACCTGCCCGGCACGCAGGGCTTTCATCAGGTTGAGACCACGCTTGATGTCGCGCGTCCAGACGGAAGCCGCCAGCCCATAGACCGAATCGTTGGCCTGGGCAATCACCTCGTCTTCATCCTCGAAAGGAATGACCGACGCCACCGGCCCAAAGATTTCCTCCTGCGCAATGCGCATGCGATTGTGCGCGTCGGCAAAGATGGTGGGGCGCAGATAGTTGCCGGCTTCCGGCAGCCCGGACGGATGCGTGCCGCCCGTGATGAGCCGCGCGCCCTCAGCCCGTCCCAACTCGACGTAACCCAGTACCTTCTCGTACTGGCTGCGGGTCACGAGCGGGCCGTTGTTGGTTGCCTCATCCAAGGGCGGCCCAACCACAAGCCGGTCGGCTTCCGCGGCAAAGCGCTCCAGGAATTCCGCATACACGGCGCGGTGGACAAAAATCCGCGTGCTCGCCGTACAGGTCTGGCCGGAGTTGTAAAACGTCCCCATCAGGGCACCCGTCACGGCCAGCTCCACGTCGGCGTCGGCACAGATGATGAACGGCGACTTGCCGCCGAGTTCGAGCAGCACCCGTTTGAGCGTCCCGGCCGCGGCCCGGCTTACCAGCTTGCCGGTTTCCGTCCCACCGGTCAGCGACACCAAATCCACTTCAGGATGTTCAAGCAGGTAAGCCGCCACTTCATGCCCCGGTTCGGTAACGATGTTGAGCACCCCATCGGGAAGCCCGGCCGCCACGCACAGTTCACCCAGTTTCAGGGCTGTCAGCGGCGTTGCCGGCGACGGCTTGAGCACCACACTGTTGCCGGCCGCCAGCGCCGGAGCGATTTTGAACGCCGCCAGCACCAACGGATAGTTGTTGGGCGCAAGGCCCAGACACACCCCCGCCGGCTCCCGCAACGTAAAATCCAACCCCGATGCCGGCACCGGGATGGTTTCACCGTAGATTTTGTCGGCCCAGCCGGCAAAGTGCCGGAACGTGTCCACCACCACCGGGATTTCAAAGGCGCGGGCATAGCCGACCGGCTTGCCCTGATCCCTGGCTTCAAGCTGCGCCAGAACATCGAGATTGGCTTCGATGAGGTCAGCCAGCCGGTTCAGAATCTTCGCCCGCATGGAGCCATCAGCGTTGCGCCAGGTGCCCAGTTCATAGGCTGCGCGCGCCGCCTGTACGGCCCGCTCGGCGTCGGCAACTGAAGCATGGGGAACGGCCGCCAGCGGCGTCCCATCGGCCGGCGAAACCGTGTGAAAGACACGCCCGTTTTCAGCCCCAACGAGCTGTCCGTCAATGAGCATCTGGTAGGTTGGCAGGTCCCCGGTCGCCGGGGTATCGGGTGCGGTGTGTGGAGCAGACATGGAGGTTGGTACGTCCTTTCGCCAGGGTGAACACTGGGGCTTACGTTAGGCACACCTTCGTTCCAAAACAAGGGCCAGCGCCCTGGCTGTTTCCTTGCCAGGGCACCCGTCGGGTCATCCCCACGGCATTGCCGCTTTCGCCAGCCGGAACAGTTACGCGCAGCACAGGGTGCGGGAGACCTGTGAGGCTCAGCAACGGAAGCCGTCATTGTTGACGACTGTCAGATGTGATACCAACGGCAACCTTGAAAACGCCAAGTACAAGGGCAATCACCGGCACCACCGGAGTTTTCCCGAAGTCGCCCACGCCGAGACCGAAACATCATGCGCTTCCCCCTTCAATTCACGATTGCGCAAGCCCGCCACCGCGCCAGAATGGAACGCCTTGGTCGGAAACGTTACCCGACCGTGCTCATGCTCGAACCGCTCTACACCTGCAACCTCGCCTGCCTGGGCTGTTCGACCGAGCGTTACACCGGCAAGCTCTCCGACCGGCTGCCGCCGGAACAGTGCTTTGCTGCGGTGGATGCCTGCGGCGCGCCCATCGTCAACATCTGCGGCGGTGAGCCATGCCTGTACCCGGAACTCAAAGAGCTGCTTGAAGGGCTGTTTGCCCGCGACAAGCATGTGATCTTCTGCACCAATGCGCTTAAGCTCGAAGAAAAACTCTTCGGCGTCGTGCCGCCCACCCACCGGCTGCTGCTGATGATTCATCTCGATGGCATGCGCGAAACCCACGATTACGTCACCAACCGCGCCGGGGTGTTTGACAAGGCCATTGATGCCATCCGAAAAGCCAGAAAACTCGGCTACAACGTCTATCTGAACACGACGGTCTTCCGCGAAACCAGAATCGAGGAAGTCGAACAGCTTTGCCAGCTCGTGGATGAACTCGGCGCAAACGGGATTCTGATTTCTCCGGGCTACGAGTACCAGAGCGTCAAAAACGACATTTTTCTCAACCGCGAACAGACGCACGAAAAATTCCGGGCCATCCGCGCCTTTGCGAAGAAATACAGGATCAACGCCACGCCCAAGTTTCTGGACTTTGCTGCCGGCCTCATTGAGCTTCCCTGCGCACCGTGGTCCACGGTCAACTACACGCCGAAGGGCTGGAAAGCGCCCTGCTACCTCATCGAGGGCGAAGGCTATTTCCAGGACTTTGAGACCTTCTGGAACACGGTTGACTGGGACTACTGGGAAAGCCGTCAGGACCCGCGCTGTGTCAACTGCAAGATGCACAGCGGCTCGGAACACAGCGCCGTCGAAGAAGCCATGAAAACCCTGCGCGGCAAGCTGCAACTCGCCGCCTGGTCGCTGGGTATGGGGGTATGAACACGGCGCAGGACGGACAAGCACCAGGCCGCCAGTCACGGCTGAAAAGCGGCCTCAGTCAAACCGACATCAAGCCGCAGGTCACGCCATTCGGTCAGACTGACCCGTTGGCCGTCCACGGTTTCGAGCAACTCGATGGGCAGATTGACCTGGGCATCCACCACGTAGAGCCGCACCCGATTGCCACGCGCCAGCCGCAACAGGTAGGCATCGCCCCGGAGCGTCACAGCGGCTTCCGCGCCAGCCTGCAACGTCTGCGCAATCTCTTCGATCAGACTGCCAAAGTCACTGCGGGCAAAATCGCGCAGTTCATCCCGCACCAAAAAGGTTGGGATGGGAAAGCCATTTTTGCGCAGGCTGGTTTTGCCGTCCCGGCCCAGGACGACAACCGAGCCCTTCGACCGGCCGACGCGCCCCACCAGCTTGATGAGATGCGGCTTTTTGAACGCATAGTCGCTTTCGGAAAATTCATCGGGCCGTCTGAAGTTCCGCTCAATCAGACGACAGGTGTAGTCCTGCACGCGCTCAAACGCGGCCCGCATGCGTTCGACCAGTTCCGAGGGGGCCAGATCATCCGCCCCGGCCGGGCCGGGCAGCCCGATCAGCAGCAACCCCAGCACGACGGCGACCAAGTTGCGACGAAATACCGGTCCGCTCATGAAACCCGCCGCCCTCCTTCGGGCCGGGGAACCAACCGTCTGGCAACGGACAGCCTTGAAATCAACCTCCGGGCGGAGGCAGCACGCCCTCCCCACGGGGTCACGGAGAACATAAACACACTATGCCGATGAAAACCTTGCTGCTCAATCCACCTTCCTTCGAGGGCTTCGATGGCGGAGCCAGTTCGCGCTGGCCGGCGACGCGCGAAATTGCGTCCTACTGGTATCCGGTGTGGCTGGCCTACCCGGCCGGCATGATTCCCGGCGCGCGGCTGCTCGATGCCCCCCCCCATGGCATCAGCCTCCAGGAAACCCTCAAGATCGCCCAGGATTATGAATTCATCGTGCTGTTTACGAGTGCGCCGGGGCTGCATAACGACCTCAAACTGGCGCGGATGTTCAGGGAGCAGAACCCGCACGTCAAGATTGCTTTCGTCGGTCCGCACGTGACCGTCCGGGCGGAAGAAACGCTGCGGCTGGCCGCCGGGGCGATTGATTTCGTCACCCGCAAGGAATTCGACCACAGCGTGACGGAGTTTGCCATGGGCAAGCCGCTCGCCGACATTGACGGCATTGCCTACCTTGACGCCAACGGGCGCTTCATCTGCACGCCTGACCGGCCGCCCATCCACGACCTCGACGCCCTGCCCTGGGCGACTGAAGTCTATGCCCGCGACCTCGATTACACGAAATACAACGTGCCCTTTCTGCTGCACCCCTACGTGGCGTTTTACTCGACGCGGGGCTGCCCGGCCCTCTGTACCTTCTGCATGTGGCCGCAGACGATTTCCGGGCACCCCTGGCGCAAGCGGTCAGCCCAAGACGTAGCGAATGAATTTGCCCACGCCTGGGAGCTGTTCCCCAAACTGAAGGAAATCTTCTTCGACGACGACACGTTTTCCTACCAGGCATCGCGGACCATCGAAGTCTGCGAAAAACTCAAGCCGCTCAAGAAAACCTGGTCCTGCACCGCGCGCGTCACCACAACCTACGACGCCCTGAAGGCGATGAAGGAAGCCGGCTGCCGGCTGCTGATCGTCGGGTTTGAGTCCGGGGACGACCAAATCCTGAAAAACATCAAGAAAGGCGCCACGACCGAGATGGCGCGGCAGTTCATGAAGCACTGCAAAAAGCTCGGTCTGGTCGTTCACGGCGATTTCATCCTGGGTCTGCCCGGCGAGACGCCCCAGACCATCGAGAAAACCATCCGCTTCGCCAAAGAACTCGACTGCGAGACCATCCAGGTTTCGATTGCCCACGCCTATCCGGGTACGGAACTCTATGACCACCTCGTGGAACAGGGCTGGCTGACGGAAGGGGCGATGACGGACGAAGAAGGCCATCAGCTTCCGCACATCGAATATCCCGGACTGACCAAGGGCCAGATTATGAAGGCCGTCGAAGACTT
This sequence comes from Chloracidobacterium sp. N, assembly GCF_018304765.1. Taxonomy (NCBI): domain Bacteria; kingdom Pseudomonadati; phylum Acidobacteriota; class Blastocatellia; order Chloracidobacteriales; family Chloracidobacteriaceae; genus Chloracidobacterium; species Candidatus Chloracidobacterium aggregatum. Next base: position 131,803 of record NZ_CP072643.1, on the reverse strand, counting down.
CTATGACGGCTACTACTTCCGGCCCAGGATCATCGCCCGGATTGTCGGGAAAGCCATCTTTGACGGGCAGGAACGGAAACGCCTCTACAAGGAAGCCCGTGATTTTCTGCGGCTGCGCTCCAAGCGGCAGGCGTATTACCGCAGCCAGGTGGAAACGGCCGGGACTCACAAGGGAGTGTAGCGCCGCCATTTCCGGCACGCGCGTCCAGCGCCGGGCAGGTTGCAGGCGATGTCCATCAAGCTCATCATCAATGCCGACGACTTCGGGGTTTCCTCCACGGTCAACCAGGCCGTGGTCACGGCCCATGACGAAGGCATCCTGACGAGTTGCAGCCTCATGGTCGGGGGCGATGCCTGCGACGAGGCCGTGGCGCTGGCCAAAGCCCGTCCCCGCCTGAGCGTCGGACTGCACCTGACGCTGGTGTGCGGCAAATCCGTCCTGCCCCCCACGGAAATTCCACACCTCGTTGACGGCCAGCGGCAGTTTGCTTCCAATCCGGTCATTGCCGGAGTACGGTACTTTTTCGACCCACGCTGCCGGGCGGAACTGCGCCGGGAAATCCGCGCCCAATTCGAGCGTTTTCTGGCCACGGGGTTGCCCTGCTCCCATGTGGACGGCCACCTGCACTTTCACCTGCACCCAGTGGTCTTTCCCACTGTAGCGGCCTGCGCTGCCGCGTTTGGCGTCCGGTTCGTCCGCCTGCCACGCGAGCGGCTCTGGCGCAATCTGGCCATCCGGCGGCAGGGCTGGCCCGTCAAGGTGGGACACCGGATGGTGTTTGGCTGGCTTTCCGCGCTGGCCACCAGACACCTGCGGCAGCACCACCTGCGCGCCGTGGACGAAGTTCACGGACTCTACGAAACCGGACGCTTCACGGAAGACTACTGGCTGGCGCTGCTCGACCGCCTGAGTGCCGCCCCGCAGGAAGTGTATTGCCACCCGGAGGTGGCATCGCCTATGTTGCCGGCACATAACGCCCAGGGTCCCGCCGAACTGGCGGCGCTGTTGAGTCCGCAGGTCAAAGCCCGCCTCCGGCAACGACACATCCAGCCCGTGACCTACGCAGACTTGTCATGAAACTCCATCCTTTTGTGGCGGCTTCGGTCATCGTCAATTCGCTGGGCAATGTCCTGCTGACGCTGGCGATGAAGCGTCTGGCCCCCACCCTTGAAGCCCACCTGGCGGCGTATGACGTGGGGGCGGTGCTTCTGACCCTCGCCACCGACGTGACCTTTCTGGGTGGACTGGCTCTGCTCATCGCGTTCTTCATCCTGTTTTTGACGCTGCTCTCCAAGCTCGATCTGAGTTACGTCCTGCCGGTCACGTCGCTGGGCTATGTCATCACGGCCCTGCTGGGCGCGCTGCTGCTCAGAGAAACCGTCTCGGCGCTGCGCTGGACAGGCATTGCCGCCATTGCCATCGGGGTTTACCTCGTGACACGCAGCGCCGAGGCCGACCGGCGCACTTCACGTCTGGAGGCAACGTTATGACGGCCTCCGTCTCTGTCGTCATTGCCCTGATTGCCGGCATTGTCGTGTTTGGTACGGTGGGCGACCTCATCCTGAGCCGGACCATGAAGCAGGTTGGGCGGGATGACCTGCGCACCTGGCGCGATGCCCTGCGGCTCGCCGGGCGTACGCTCGGTGCACCGGGGTTTTACCTCGGTGTGGCCTGTATGGCCGGCGCGTTCGTTTCACTTCTGGCGGCCCTTTCCGTAGCGCCGGTGAGTCTGGTGGAGCCAGCGACGGCGCTGAGTTTCGTTCTCAATACCTTGGGCGCCCAGTTCCTTCTCAAGGAACGGGTCAACCCCACCCGCTGGATGGGCACGCTGCTCGTCACCGGCGGCGCTTACCTGCTGTTTTTCTGACCCCTCACTGCATCGCCATGACTGCCGGCTGCCTTCTGATTTCATTCCCCGACACGGAGACTGGAGACTAGTCCATGCGTGTCACCCCCTGGCTGTTTGCCGGTCTGGCGTTGCTGGTGGTGGCTTCGAGCGCCTACCAGTTCGTCGTTCTGCTGGGCACGCTCTGGTTCCGGCGTCTCCGCTTCCGGGAACAGCGCAGCCTCACCAGCTTCACCCCTCCGGTCAGCGTCCTCAAGCCCATCCGTGGCGCCGATGACGACCTTGAAGCCTGCCTGGAAACATTTTTCCGCCAGGATTACCCGCACTACGAAATTGTCTTTGCCCTCCACGACCCGGAAGACGCCGCCGTTGCCGTCATCGAGCGCCTGCGCCAGATCTATCCCGGTGTACGTACCACCTGCGTTTTTCAGCCGCCGCCGCTGGGCATCAATCCCAAAGTTGCCAACCTGGCCCATGCCCTCGACGCCGCACGGTACGACACCGTCGTGCTGAGCGACGCCGACATTCGCGTTCCACCCAACTACCTGCGCACCGTCGTCCGCCCGTTGCAACATCCACAGGTGGGCGTCGTGACCTGCCCCTACCGGGGAACGGCGGATGGCGGACTGACCGCCCATCTCGAATGTCTGGGCATCAGCACGGACTTCATGGCCGGGGTGCTGGCGGCCCGGATGACCGAAGGGATGAGCTTTGCCCTTGGCGCCACGATTGCCACCCGCAAGACGGTCATCGCGGATTTTGGCGGCCTGTCCCGCCTGGCCGACCATCTGGGCGATGACTACCTGCTCGGACATCTCACCCACCGGGCCGGTTACGAAGTGTGTCTGTCTTCCTGTGTCGTGGAGACGGTTGTGCCGCGCATGACCTGGTGCGACTTTCTCAGTCATCAACTGCGCTGGGCGCGCACCATTCGGACGGCCCGCCCCGGCGGTTACACCGGAATGTTCATCACGCATACCTTCTGGCTGGGGTGGCTGCTCGTCGCGGCATTCCCCGCCGTCCCGCTTGCCTGGCACCTCTTTCTGGTTGCCCTGACCCTGCGGTTTCTGGCGGCGTGGCAGATGGCACACATTCTGGGAGACCGCGCCACAATCCGCCGCCTTGGCTGGCTTCCGCTGCGGGACCTCCTCCAGGTGGCCATCTGGATGGGCGGCTTTGGCGGGCGGACCATCACCTGGCGCGGGCAGATATACCGTCTGGCCGGCGACGGACGCCTTCTTCCCTACCCCGTGCCGGAACGTCACTAGCCAGCCGTCCCACCTCCAACTTCCGGGAACAGCGCCACGACTTGCTTTTCAGGTTGTAATCTCAAAGCGTTTTGGTATGTTTGCGGACACTTTCGGGCCACTCTACCTGCGCGACAGCCGCCACATGCACAACGGACCCGACAGATACGCACCTTGCAGACGGGTTCCGCCCTGGGCCCCACGAGGATATGTCCATGCGTTGCCTGCGTTCACTTCCATACCTGCTTTCAGTGCTGCTCATTGGCGGCGTCCCACTGCTTTCGGCCTGCGGCTCACGCAACATTGCCGGCAGCAATGCCGTTCTGACGCCGCCTCCCCAGACCCAGGCGCTCAACAAACCGCTGTGTCCGACGCCGAACGAGCGTGCGCTGTCAGCCAGCGATGTCACGCAGATCATCACCCAGGCCGTCACCCGCGCTGTTGCCCTGAACCTGCGCGCCACGATTGCCGTGACCGACCGGGAAGCCAATGTCCTGGCCGTGTTCCGCATGACTGGTGCCAATCCCAACACGTTCATTTCGGGCGGTCCACTGGGTGGACGGCCGATCCCCAGCGAACTGGCGGCCATTTCCAAAGCCGGCACCTGTTCGTTCTTCGGCACGACCGGCAATGCATTCACCCCACGGACGGCGAGCTTCATCGTCCAGGAACACTTTCCGCCAGGGGTGTCCTTCACGCGGGGCGGACCGCTGTTCGGCGTCCAGTTTTCGAGTCTGCTCTTCAGTGACATCAACCCCCGGCTGCCTCTGGGGCTGTCAGCCGATGCCGGCGGCGTGCCGCTGTACATCGGCGACTCACCCGTAGGCGGCATCGGGGTTGAACTCGACGGCAACTACAGCCTCGACCCGGACCCGACCGACAACGACCAGGCGCCGGAGGAAATCATCGCTGTCGCCGGTTCACGGGGTTTTGAAGCGCCGGCCGGTATCCGGGGCAATCAGATTCTGGTGGATGGTGTCGCCCTGCGGTTCGTCAATGCGCCGCCACCCGTCGCCGAGCCGCCGGTCAACCTCGCCGCCCAGGGAAGCTTCATGGTCATTCCGGCCTTTGGCACTCAAGCCACGCCCAGAGCCGGCGTCCCGTTTTTGGGCCCCGGCAGTCAGTTTACCTGCGGCACACTCGGTGGGCGGCCGGTGCGTATCTTCACACCGCTGGCCAACATCACGCCCAGCGCCCAGCTTTCGGTGGCCGAAGTGGAACGGTTACTGTCCCAGGCCATCCAGCAGGCGTACGCCACCCGCGCCGGGATTCGCCTTCCCCTCAACAACTTTGCCGAAGTCAACGTGGCCGTCGTGGATGCCAACGGCAACCTGCTCGGACTGCGTGGGACCCCCGACGCCCCGGTTTTCGGATTGGATGTCTGTGTGCAGAAGGCCCGCTCGGCTGCCTTTATGAGCAATCCCAATGCCGGCGCCATTCTCACCGCGGCCGGGCTGGGCAGCTACGTCAGCCGCGCCGCGGCCGATGGCATTCCGCTCAACGGCGCAATTGCCTTCAGTTGCCGGGGTCTGGGCGATATTCATCGTCCGTTTTTCCCGGATGGGATTGACTGCACCGGCTCGGGACCCTGCGTGCCCAATGCGCCGGGGCCGTTCTCAAACGGAAGCCGGCTGTTTACCAGCACCAACGTGTGGAGTCCGTTCAACACCGGACTCCAGCTTGATCTCATTGCCGGCACGCTGGCCGACATTCTTACCAATTATTCCAACCCCGGCAGCGTGCCGGTCATCCGCCGCCCGCCGGCAAATGTCCGCAACGGACTCCAGATTTTTGCCGGCGGCGTGCCGCTCTACAAAAACGGCGTCCTGGTCGGGGCCATCGGCATCAGCGGCGATGGGATTGACCAGGATGACATCATTGCCTCGTTCGGCTCGGCCGGCTTTGAATCTCCGGCCAACATACGGAGTGACCAAGTGATCGTCCGTGGCGTCCGCCTGGCGTTCGTCAAATTCCCCCCCAATCCCAATCTGTGAACACCTGCTGCGGCTGACGAAGCAAAGTGAACGAGGTAAGGTGGGACGTGGTCAAGACCGTGCGCCTCAAACTGGTCATCCTGTGGCTTGCTCTCATCGGGAGTGGCTGGTTCAGCCTGGCCCAGTCACCAGGCAAGCCCTCGCCGGCCCAGGCGCCTGCCGGGTCGGCAACGGGCACTTCTGCGCCGGCGCCGACCGGGACGATTTACCCTCCCGCGCCGGAAGACAACCTGCCGGAAGGGGCGTTCCGGCATGACCAGCACCCGACGGGCGACGTGGCCATCGTGGACAAGGAACTCATCCGCTTCAACGGCGGCAAGCCCACCATTCAGCTTGACTGCAACTACTGCCACCTCGTGCGGCCGGAAGAAGTCCGCGCCGACGGATTTGGGCAATACCCGCTTGAAACGCCGGCCTACCTGCAGAAGTACGCCGGACGGCAGGCCCCGGTCAAACACTCCGCCTGTACTGCCTGCCACAGTTTTATGGTGACGCCCGGCAACCGCGCGCGTATGGCCAAACTCCAGGCCATGTGCGCGGTCTGTCATAACGGGCCACCAGTTGGTCAGACGGCCAAAGACATCCACCCATTCCCCAATCCGGCACGGCAAACCCAGTTCGGGGCGCTGTACTCCCACGCCATTTCGGCCCATGCCAAAGAAAGCTGTGAAAGCTGCCATCAGGTGCAGGGCACACTGCCGATGCTGACCGGCACGCCGGAAGCGGCGCGGCGCAACATCTATGTGTCACGCCCCGAACACCGCGAGTGCTTCGTGTGTCACATCGAAAATGCCAAAACCCTCACCGGCCGGGACGCCGCCGAGCCGTATGCAACCAACTGTGCCGGTTGCCATCCACTGGAGCGCCAGCCCGACCGCCGTCTGCTCCGTGCGCCGCGCTATACAACCATCACCTCAGAGTTTCAGCACGGCAGCCACCACGCCGTGTTCAACCGGCAGTGGGACCCCGGCAAACCGTTTGAGACCATCGAGTTTCTCAACAAACTCGGCAAGGTGACGCCCCTGGCGGCCATGACGCACCCCGACGCCGCCAGCCGGCAAACGGCTCTTTCCTGCCGGAGTTGCCACGGCAATCTGCTGACGCTCACGAAGGAACTCCGGGACGCCCGTCCGAAACGCGGCAAAAAAAGCAAGGAAGAGTTTGCCAAAGAAAAACTCGAATGGGACTGGCTGGTGCAGACCACCTTCCGGCGCAACCCGACCTATCCGGCCAACCAGTCCTGCGCCGGTTGCCATGGCTTCGAGCGCATCGAGAAAATCAACGACAAGGACACCAAGGAACGGGTGCAGCGCCTGGCTCCCCTGCCCGGCTTTGCGCCGGCACAGCACAGCTTCATGGCGGTGTTCAACCTGGGAAGCTGCGATAGCTGCCATCCGTCAACCGTGAGCAAGACCAAACCGGAAAGCCACAAGCTGCGCCGTCCGGCAGCGTCAGAAAGCAAGTGAGTCGTCGCCCGTCACCCACGGGAAGACACCTGAACCCGGCCTGTATCCCATGCCAGAAACATCCGATGTGTCACCACCGACTGCGACACCGACCGCGCCGCCACGGGAGATCAGCCGGGCGCGCCGGGCGGCCTTTCTGGCGCTGATGCGCGTCGAGACCGATGAAGCCTGGTCCAATGAAGCCCTCGATGCGGCCTTTGCCCGGTTGTCCCCTTCCGGCGACCCGGAACAACTGGCTGCCGACCGCCGCCTGGCGACGGACATCGTGCTGGGCACGCTGCGCTGGCGCGGCAAGCTCGATGCCGAGCTTCGGGAACATGCCGGACGGGAACTGACCACCCTCGATCCGGCCGTGCGGACGGCCCTGCGCATGGGGCTGTACCAGATCACCTTCCTGACGCGCACGCCGCCCTTTGCGGTCGTCCACGACGCAGTGGAACTCGTCAAACAGTCGTCCGAAAGCAGCCATGCCGCCGGGTTCGTCAACGCCATCCTGCGCGAAATCCTGCGGCAGCGCGGTCTGGATGAGCACAAGCTGGCTCCGGTCCGGCGGATTCTGAAAAAACCGACGCCTCCGCCGGTTCCGGCCAAACGAACCCGCCGCAAGGTGCTGCCCCCACCCCCGCCTGCCCGTACCTCACCAGCCACCATCACCGACCGGGAAGCCGAGCTGTCCCATCCGGCCTGGCTGCTGAGCCACTGGGCGCGCGCCTTGGGAGAGACCCGCGCCACCTGCATTGCGGCCACCAACAACCTGCCGGCGCCGACCTTCATCTGGCTCAATCCGCTCCGCCAGGACCCCCAAGTCACATGGCAGGAACTGACTGCCGCCGGGTTCACACTCCAACCCTTCGCCGGGCTGCCGGAAACCTGTACGGTTGAGGGCAATCTGTCGGCCCTGGCACCGTTTCTGACCAGCGGCAAGGTTTACGTGCAGGACGCCGGCTCGCAGCAGGTCGCCCGCTGGCTGGGCGTCCAGCCGGGGCAGCGCGTGCTCGATATGTGCGCCGCGCCGGGCGGCAAAACGGCCCAGCTTGCAGCCCTGATGCAGAACGAAGGCACGATTACGGCGCTGGATGTCCATCCGCACCGGGTCGCGGCCATGGAGCAGAATCTGGCCCGGCTGGGCGTCCGCATCGCCCGGTGCTACGTCGCCGACGCCACCTCGACGCATCTGATTTCCCCGGCCGACCACCGCCGCTCCCGCAAAAAACTGCCCTTTTCACTCTTCCCGGATTCCTTCGATGCCGTGCTGCTCGATGCGCCCTGTTCCGGCACCGGGACGCTGCGCCGCCACCCGGAAATCAAGTGGCGGCTGACGCTGCGCAAACTGTCCGAACTGGCCGGGATTCAGACCCGGCTGCTCTGGAACGCGGCCCAGGCCGTCAAGCCCGGCGGCTTCCTGCTCTATGCGGTCTGCTCCCTCGAAGCCCGTGAAGGCGAAGAGGTCATACGGATTTTTCTCAAACACCACCGCAACTTTGAGGTTGTCCCCCCACCTGATGCCGGCGACGCGCTGACCAGCGAAGGCTTCCTGCGGCTGTGGCCCGACCAGGACGGAACGGATGGCTTTTTTGCGGCGCGGCTGCGTCGCCACGGCCCGGACTAAGGACAGACGCCTGAGAAGCCCACCCGGAGAAGCTTCTGGAGAGGAACCCACCGCCGTGAAAATCGGTATCACCTGCTATTCGTCCTATGGCGGAAGCGGCATTGTCGCTTCCGAACTCGGTCTGGAACTGGCCGCCCGCGGCCACGAGGTGCATTTCATCTGCGCCACGCTGCCCCTGCGCCTCAGCCGCATGCCGGACCACATGCACTTCCACGAGGTCGAAGCCACCAACTACGCCCTGTTTGACACCGCGCCCTATGCCCTGGCCCTCGCGGTACGCATGGCCGAAGTCGCGCTCGAATACGAACTCGACCTGCTGCACGTCCACTACGCCATTCCGCATTCGGTCAGTGCCTTCCTGGCGCGGGAGATGCTCAAGGACACCCGCCCGGTGCCCTTCATCACCACCCTGCACGGCACAGACATCACGCTGGTCGGCACTGACCGCTCCTACCTGCCCATCACGCGCTTTGCCATCCGGCAAAGCGACGGGGTGACTTCCGTTTCGGAGTACCTGCGCGCCGAAACCTGCCGCGAATTCGACATCTGCACCGACACCCCCATCGAGGTCATTCCCAACTTCATCAACAGCCAGGTTTACCGGCGGCGGGAAAATCCGGCGCTCCGCGCCACCTTTGCCAAACCTGATGAACCCATCCTGGTTCACGTCTCCAACTTCCGCGCCGTCAAACGTACAACCGACTGCATCCGCATCGCCGCGCGGCTCAGCCGCCACCTCCCCGTACAGTTGGTCATGGTCGGCGACGGCCCGGAGCGCGCCCAGGCGCAGTGGCTCGCCCGGCAGAAAGGCATTGCCAACCGGGTTCACTTCGTCGGCAAGCAGCCCGACATTCCCGCCTACCTGTCGCTGGCCGATGTACTGCTCCTGCCTTCCGAATCGGAATCCTTCGGGCTGGCGGCGCTCGAAGCCATGGCCTGTGAAGTGCCGGTGATTGCGAGTTGTACGGGGGGGTTGCCGGAACTCGTCACGCCCGGCGAAACCGGCTTTCTGGCCGAAGTCGGCGACATCCAGGCCATGGCCGACCACGCGCAGCGGCTGCTGACCGACGCCGACCTGCATCACCGCATGCGCCAGGCCTGCCGGCGTGTTGCCGTGGAAAACTTCAACGCCAACGACATCGTGACCCGCTACGAAGCCTACTACCGGCGGGTCATTGAGCAGTTCCGCGCCCGGCGCGGCTGAACCGGCACCGCCCGGCGCGTCACCATCGCAACCGCCGGGTTCCGGGCAGCCGCCGCCCTTTTGTGAAAAAACATGCAAAAAGGGCTTGGAACGTTCGGAAAAACACGCTAGATTAGCGGCACTTCGTACGGCAGCACACGAAGCCCGAGGCTTCGGCGGTAGTGCGAATCACCTCCCCGGTTCATCTGTCGCTGCTGTCAAGTGTACGAAATCAGACGCCTGATGACATTGATGACGTTTCGAGTATCCGTCCCGTTGCTGTCCCCCCACCTACTGTTGCGTCCAGGCCTGTTGCGTCCAGGCACCTGCGGGATAAGGCGACTCGATGGCTACCCTGAACAACAGTGACGACGTCCCAGATCGGCAAGCTGTGTCCTGACTCCCCATCGCGCCCGTCCCCTGCCGGATGGACGGGCAGTGCTCTGGCTAGCACCTGGTTTTCAGCCGGGCGGGGAGTGGCGCGCAACAGAGGGGTTTGATTATGGCTCAACATTTCCATCGCAGCATGAACACGATCGCGAAGGTTTCGATCTTCGGAGCCGTGTTCATCATCGGGTTCAGTGCGTGGCTGCTGCTTGAAATCAACCGCTCGTCGAACGTCACCAACGTGGGGATTGCCCTCCCCCAACCGGTGCAGTTCAGTCACCAGCACCACGTTGCCGGGCTTGGTATCGAGTGTCGCTACTGCCACACCTCGGTTGAACACTCGTCCTTTGCCAACGTGCCCCCGATTTCGACCTGCATGAACTGCCACCAGCAAATCTGGTTTGGGGCGCCGATGCTTGAACCCGTCCGTGCCAGTTGGAAATCCGGGCAGGCCCTGGAGTGGAACCGCGTTCATAACCTCGGCGATTACGTCTATTTCAACCATGGCGTCCATGTGCAGAAAGGCATCGGGTGTGTGTCCTGCCATGGGCGGGTGGACCAAATGCAACTCATCTACAAGGACCAGCCCCACACGATGGAGTGGTGCCTGAACTGCCACCGGAATCCGGCACAGCACATCCGGCCGCGCGACCAGGTCTTCAATATGACGTGGAAGCCAGAAGACATTGGCGAAACGCAAGCCAGTTTGGGAGCGCGTCTCGTCAAGGAATACAACATCGAACCGGCTCGGAAGCTCACGAGTTGCTCGACCTGTCACCACTGAACCACTGAAGCGCGACGCCATGACCGATCATTCTGTACCTTCCTCCGTCCCTTCCCCGCCGAACGCCCGCCAGCCGGAACCAACCCACTGGCGCGGTATCGAACGGCTGCTCGCCGACCCGGAAGCACAGGCGGCGCTCGCCGAGACCTTTCCGCGTCAGGCGTCACTGCTTGGCGATGCCCTTGACCGGCGGCACTTCCTCAAAATCATGGGTGCCTCCTTCGGGCTGGCCGGACTCACCGCCTGTAGCGCCTACCCGGACGACGGCAAAATCGTGCCCTACGTCAAAGCGCCGGAGGAGATTGTTCCGGGCAAGCCGCTGTTCTACGCCTCGACCTTCAGCATGGGCGGGCAGGTGACGGGCGTACTCGTCGAAAGCCACATGGGCCGCCCGACCAAAATCGAAGGCAACCCCGATCACCCGGCCAGCCTGGGGGCGACGGATGCCTTCACCCAGGCGGCCATCCTGACCCTCTACGACCCGGACCGCTCCCAGACCACCCGCTACTATGGCGATGCGCGGCCCTATGACATGTTTCTGCGCGACCTGCGCAAGATGCTTGACCAGCACCGGGCTGACCAGGGCGCCGGACTGCGGATTCTGACGGAAACCGTTACCTCACCGACGCTTGGCTTCCAGCTTCAGCGCATTCTGGCTGCCTTTCCAAAAGCGAAATGGGTGCAGTACGAGCCATGCGGCCGCGACCAGGTGCGCGCCGGGGCCAAGCTGGCCTTTGGACGCGCTGTGGCCACGCAGTACCGCTTCGAGGACGCCGACGTGGTGGCGGCCTTCGATGCCGACTTCCTGGCGGCCGGACCCGGCCACGTGCGCTATGCCCAGGATTTCAGCCGCCGGCGTCGCGCCCGCTTCGGCCAGGACACGACCAAACAGATGTCGCGGCTGTACATGGTGGAGTGCACGCTCACGTCCACCGGTACCGTGGCCGACCACCGGATTGCGGTGCGCCCCAGTGAACTCATCGAAATTGCCAATGCTGTCGCCGTCGGGCTGGGAATTGACACCGGACGCCCGGCGCAGCCGCCGGCAGCCCATGCGAAGTTCGTCGAAACGCTCGTCAAAGACCTGCAGGCCCACGCTGGCAAGAGCCTGTTTCTCGTCGGGGACTACCAGCCAGCGGCCCTGCACTTCCTCGCCCACGCCATCAACGCCAGGCTGGGCAACGTCGGAAAAACCCTGTTTTACACCGACTCGCCCGAAATCGCGCCGACCGATCAGGAAGCTGAGTTCCGGCAACTTGTGGCGGACATGCACGCCGGCGCGGTCGAAACCCTCATCATCCTGGAAGGCAACCCGGCCTATACGGCGGCGGCGGACGTGGACTTTGCCGGCGGGTTGCAGAAGGTCAAACTGGCCGCCCACCTCAGTCTCTACTTCGACGAAACCTCAGCCCGCTGCCACTGGCACATCCCGGCCTCGCACTTCCTCGAATGCTGGGGTGATGCCCGCGCCCACAACGGCACGGTTTCCGTGCAGCAGCCGCTCATTGCGCCGCTTTACCGGGAAACCAAATCACCGCTGGAACTTCTGGCGGCCTTTCTGGATGAGTTCAACCAGAACAGCGATGAAATCGTCCGCCACTTCTGGCAGCGCAACCTGGCGCAGTTGAAGTCCGGCAAAGCCTTCACGCCGAATGCCACTGGCCCGGTGCGCGTGGGACGCAATGCTGTCGGACTGCAAGACGACTTCGAGAAGCAATGGCGACGCACACTGCATGACGGCTACCTGGACGGCTCGGGCTTTACGCCCATCGAGGTCACACTGACCGGTGTCGCCTCCCAGGTGCTCGCCACGCTTCCCAAACCAGCCGGTGACGGGTTGGAAGTGGTTTTCCGCCCCGATCCGATGATTCACGACGGACGCTTTGCCAACAACGGCTGGTTACAGGAAACACCGAAACCACGCACGAAACTCACCTGGGATAATGCCGTCATTGTCTCGCCTCGCACCGGGGCCAAACTGGGCGTTGTACGGACGCATGACGCCGACCCCTACGGGGTGGTCGAAGTGGAAGTCGCCGGGCGGCGGGTACGCGGCGCGGCGCTCATTATCCCCGGCCACCCGGACGACACGCTGACGCTGCACCTGGGCTACGGGCGGGAGCGCGCCGGCAGTGTCGGCAACGGCGCCGGTTTCAATGCCAATGTCCTGCGGGCCGCAGACCATCTGTGGGCTGCCAGCGGGGCCAAGGTCGCCAAAACCGGCGAGACGGCCCGCCTGGCCTGCACCCAGATGCACTGGGAAATCGAAGCCGCCGGGGCCTTTGAGCGGCGGCAGCTCGTCCGGGAAGCCACCCTGACGGAATACCTCTCCGACCCACAGTTTGCGCGCACCGAGTTCGATGACCCGAAAGCCCGCAAACTGACGCTGTTCGAGCCGCCGGACGACTACACCAAGGGCTATGCCTGGGGCATGGTCGTGGACATGAACGTGTGTACCGGCTGCCAGGCGTGCGTTGTGGCCTGCACGGCCGAAAACAACATCCCCATCGTGGGCAAGGCCGAAGTGCTGCGCGAACGCGAAATGCACTGGATTCGGATTGATCAGTACTACAGCGGCGACCCGAACGATCCCAACCTCGCCCTGCACCTGCAACCGGTCATGTGCCAGCACTGCGAAATGGCGCCGTGTGAACTGGTCTGTCCGGTGGCCGCGACGACCCACAGCCCGGAAGGCATCAACGAGATGACCTACAACCGCTGTGTCGGGACGAAATACTGCGCCAACAACTGCCCCTACAAGGTGCGCCGGTTCAACTTCCTGCACTACTCCGACTATGACACGCCGGTGCTGAAGCTGGGGCGCAACCCGGACGTGACCGTGCGGACGCGCGGGGTGATGGAGAAATGTACCTACTGCATCCAGCGCATCAATGCCGCGCGCATCGAGGCTGAAAAAGAAGACCGGCGCATCCTGGATGGCGAAGTCATCACCGCCTGCCAGGCTGCCTGCCCGACGCAGGCCATCATCTTCGGCGACATCAACGATCCGAACAGCCAGATTGCCCAGTTGCGCCGGGAGCCGACGAACTACGGGCTGCTGGCCGAACTCAACGTCCGTCCCCGGACTTCCTACCTGGCGAAAGTGCGCAACGTCCACCCCGACCTGACGCCTTCCCGCAAGCAGGCGACCGGTCACGGCGGCGGTCATTCCGGCGGACACCACAGCGGCAACGCCGCGGAACCCCACGGCAGCGGCACGCCGGACAAGCCCACCGGAAGTCACGCGCCCGGTCACTGAGAAAGCACAGGAGCGACCTTGACCTATGTCCGAGTCGAACACGTTTGAACACTCTCAGTCGCCCACGAGTCGCCTGCCCATCATCGGGCCGGGGCATACCTACGCCAGCATCAACGAAAAGATCAGCGCCATCGTCCTGCTGCGGGGAACGACCTTCGGCTGGCTGGTTGGTTTCGGCATTGCCTTCATGATTTTCATGATGATGCTCGGCTCGATCAGCTACCTCCTCTACAAGGGTGTCGGGGTCTGGGGCATCAACAACCGGGTCGGCTGGGGTTTCGACATCATCAACTTCGTCTGGTGGATCGGCATCGGCCACGCCGGAACGCTTATTTCGGCCATCCTGCTGCTGCTGCACCAGAAATGGCGCACCTCCATCAACCGCTTTGCCGAAGCCATGACGCTGTTTGCCGTGGCCTGCGCGGGGCTGTTTCCGGTGCTGCACCTGGGGCGGCCGTGGTATGCCTACTTTCTCTTTCCCTATCCGAACACGATGGGGATGTACTTTCCGCAGTTTCGCAGCCCGCTCGAATGGGACGTGTTCGCCGTCTCAACCTATGCCAGCGTGTCACTCGTGTTCTGGTACGTCGGTCTGATTCCCGACCTGGCGACCCTGCGTGACCGGGCGCGGAACTGGTTTACCAAAACCGTCTATGGCTTTTTCTCGCTGGGCTGGCGCGGCTCGGCCCGCCACTGGCACCGGTACGAATCCATCTACCTGCTGCTGGCCGGTCTTTCGACGCCGCTGGTGCTGTCGGTGCACACCATCGTCAGCTTTGACTTCGCGGTGTCGATCATTCCCGGCTGGCACGCGACATTTTTCCCGCCCTACTTCGTCGCCGGCGCCATCTACGCCGGGTTTGCCATGGTGCTCACGCTGGCCATCCCGGTGCGCTGGGTCTATGGGCTGGAAGACTTCATCACCGACAAGCACCTTGAAAACATGGGGCTGATTACGCTCGTGACGGGGAACATGGTGGGCTACGCCTACATCATGGAACTGTTCTACGGCTGGTACAGCGCCAACGAGTACGAGCAGTTCATGGTTCACAACCGCGTCCTCGGTCCCTACTGGGCGCTGTATGTGGCACTCATCGTGTGCAACATCATCGCGCCGCAGTTTCTGTGGTCGAAGCGGATTCGACGCAATGCCTGGTGGCTGTTTGCGATTTCGATGTTCGTCAGTGTCGGCATGTGGCTGGAGCGGTACGTCATCATCGTCGTCAGCCTCCACCGGACCTTCCTGCCCTCCGGCTGGGGCACCTACGCCGGGACGTTTTGGGACTGGACGCTGTACATCGGCACGATGGGCTTCTTCCTGACGCTGCTGTTCCTGTTCATCCGCCTGCTGCCGATGATTTCGATGTCTGAAATGCAGATGCTTCTGCCGGGCGCCACAGGCACGCCGGAGAAAGGAGCGGCGAAGTCATGAAGCCAAGCAACCGACCGCGTTACTACGGGGTGTTGGCCGAGTTCGAGTCACCGGCGGCGCTGGTCGCGGCGGCCCGCGCCACGCATAACGCTGGCTATCGCAAGTATGACGCCTATTCGCCCTTCCCCATCGAGGAACTGGCCGAGGCGATGCACGACCACAAAAACCCCATTTCAAAGATTGTCTTTTTCGCGGGGCTGACCGGGGCGTGTGTCGGATTTGGCATGCAGGTGTACGCCAACCTGGTGCACTACCCGATGAACATTGCCGGCCGGCCGCTCTACGCCTGGCCGATGTTCATCCCGATTACCTTCGAGTGCACGGTGGCATTCGCCGCCTTTACCGGGGTGCTGGCGATGCTGGCGCTCAACGGGCTGCCCCGACCGCACCATCCGCTGTTCAACGTGCCAAGTTTTTCCCAGGCCACGCAGAGCCGCTTTTTTCTCTGTATTGAGTCGGCCGATCCAAAGTTCGACCTCGATGCCGTCCACCGGTTTCTCGAAGGTCTGAAGCCAATGGAGATTCACGATGTTGAAGACGACTAGTGGCCCCATGCAGCGCCTCGTCTGGGCCGGCATCGTGGCGACGCTTCTGGCCGGCGGCGCCGGCTGCAAGCAGAAGATGAGTTACCAGCCACGCTATGACCCCCTGGAGCGGAGTGAAACGTTCAACGACCGGGCCTCGGCGCGGCCGCTGGTGGCCGGGACGGTTGCCCGTGGTTTTCTGCGCGATGACCCGGAAGTGTTTCTGGGGCGCAGGGAAAACGGCGACTACGTGACGACCTTTCCCTTCCCCGTGACTGAAGAAGTCCTCAAACGGGGACAGGAACGGTTCACCATCTACTGCACGATGTGCCACGGGTTTTCAGGTTACGGAAACGGCATGATCGTCCAGCGCGGGTTTTCTCCGCCGCCCTCGTTCCACGACCCGGAAACCCGTGAAAAATCAGTGGGTTACTACTTTGCCGTCATCACCAACGGCTATGGCGCCATGCCGGGCCATGCCCACCAGATTCCGGTTTCCGACCGGTGGGCCATCGTGGCGTACGTCCGGGCCCTGCAGTTGAGCCAGAACGCCCGCCTCGAAGACGTACCGGCCGACCAGCGGCCACAGCTCGATGCCCGGCCAACCCCTCCGGCAGCTTCCAAACCGGCCGCTTCACCTTCGGCCTCACATTCGGGAGGAACGCACTGATGAGCTACGAAGCGACGCAAGTGCAGTGGGACGCCCCCGTGCCGGCGGTCGTCAGGCAGCTCCAGATGCCGGCGCTCATCATCGGTATCGTTGGCGCCGGGCTTGCCATTGTGGCGGCGGTTCTTGACTTCCGGCAGTTCCTGCACGCCTACCTCTTCGCGTTCACCTTCTGGAACGGAGTCACGCTGGGAGCGATGGTTCTGCTGATGATTCAGTACCTGACAGGCGGCGGCTGGGGCATTCTGGGGCGGCGCACGATGGAAGCTGCCATCCGCAACATCTGGCTGATGGCGCTTTTTTTCCTGCCGATTCTGGCTGGCGTGCTGCTCAACAAACTCTACATCTGGACGGATACCGCCCGCGTGGAAGCCGACCATCACCTGCACCAGAAGGCGACCTATCTCAACATCCCGTTTTTCCTGGGGCGTTTGGTGTTCTACTTCACGGTGTGGCTCGTCTGGGCGTACTTCCTCAGCCGCTGGTCACTGGAGCAGGACCAGAGCGGCGACAAGAAACTGGCCCAGAAACTGCGCAACCTGAGCGGCCCCGGGCTGCTGGTGATGGCCATCACCATGACGTTCTCCAACATTGACTGGCTGATGTCGCTTGAGCCGTACTGGTTTTCCTCGATGTATCCGCTCATCAACATGGTGGGCAACCTGCTTTCGGCAGTTTGCTTCACGGTGGCCTTCGTGGCCCTGATGTCGGATATGCCTCCGTTCAAGGGGCTGATTACCTCCAAGCACTTCCGCGACTTCGGCAACCTCATGCTGGCGTTCACGATGCTGTGGACGTACACCTCGCTGTCCCAGTTTCTCATCACCTACTCCGGCAACCTGCCGGAAGAAACGCCCTGGTATCTGAACCGGCTCAACGGCGGCTGGGGCTATGTGGCGGCCAGCCTGCTGGTCGGCCACTTCATGCTGCCCTTTGCCGTCCTGTTGCAGCGGCAGGTCAAAGACCCCGGCAAACCGCTCATCTACGTCGGGGCCTTCATCATCTTCATGCGGATGGTGGACCTGTTCTGGTGGATCAAGCCGACGTATGACGCCGGGCACGGTTTCCACGCCGTCGAGCATCTGTCGCACTTCAGCCTGACCTGGATGGACATTGTCACCCCGCTGGCCATCGGCGGCATCTGGGTGTGGTTCTACCTGCGCAACCTGCAACAGCGGCCGCTCATTCCCCGGCACGATCCGAACATGAAGGAGGCGTTTGCCCATGGCGGACACTAAGCACGACAAATCCGATCACCATGAGTTACCCAACGGCGTCGGTTTTGAGCAAAGCGACGCCAACATCAAGGCGGTGTTCGGCGTCGGGATTGCCGTCCTCATCTTCACCATCTGCTGCGCTGTGGTCATCAACGTGCTCTACAGCTACCTGGATGAGCGCGGCCACCGCGTTGTCCAGCCAAAGACGGAACGCGCCAAAGCGGAGCCACGGGTAATCAACGATCACGAACCGCCGCTTCAGGAATCGCCGGAAGCCGACATGCGGATATGGCGCGCCAAAGAAGACGCCCACCTGAAAAGCTATGGCTGGGTCTCGAAGGAAAAAGGCATCGTTCACATCCCCATTGAACGGGCCATGAAGCTGACGCTCGAACGCGGTCTGCCCAGCAGCAACCGGGTTCAGCCGTTCAATGCGCCCACGGGTGTTCATCGTCCGGGCGGAACGGGGATGCCGCTGTTCGACAAGGAAGAAGTGCTGCGGCATTCGGGCGATTCCAACTCCGGGCGGCCGCTGCCGCGCCCGGCGACGGCGGCGGCTTCAACGACAACCGCGCCGGCAGTGCCGCCCACAATGGCCCCCACGGTCGGGCCGCCGGCAGCGCCCGGTAAAACAGACGCCCCCCATGGCGGCCCACACTGACGCTGCCTGACCGGAGTGACCGGGAGCTGGCTGGCACCGGTGTGGCTGGTTTTTCAAAGGATTGAGTGGTCTCGTATGAAGAATGTTTTTGCAACGGTCTGGCTGATCTGCCTGGGATGTGTGCTGGCCACACCGCCAGCGCTGGCCCAGTATGGCGTCGGGCAGCAGGTCGAGATGCCAAGCCAAACCGGCATGCCCTCCGGGTCGCCGGAACTGCTCAAGCAGATTGGCGTCACGCAGAACCTGGGCGCACAGCTTCCTCTCGATGTCCAGTTGCGGGATGAAACCGGCCAGGAGCGTCCACTGCGCACCTACTTCACGGATAAGCCGGTCATTCTGGCGCCGGTCTATTTCACCTGCCCGATGCTCTGCACCCAGATCATCAACGGCATCATCAAGGGCCTGCGCGAAGTCCACTACATGCCGGGGCAGGACTTTGAAGTGGTGATTGTGAGCATTGATCCGCGCGAGACGGCGGAACTGGCGGCCGGCAAGAAGCAGAGCTACCTCAAACGTTACGGCCGTCCCGGCACGGAAGGCGGCTGGCACTTCCTGACCGGACGGGAAGAAGAGGTCTCCCGGCTGGCGGCGGCGCTTGGCTTCCGTTACGCCTGGGATGAAGCCACCCAGCAGTATGCGCACGCCAGCGCCATCATGGTCGCCACCCCCCAGGGCCAGCTTTCACACTACTTCTACGGCGTCGAATACCGCCCCAATGACTTGCGCTTCGCGCTCATTCAGTCCTCACAGGGCAAGATCGGCAGTCCGGTCGAGCAGGTTCTGCTCTACTGCTTCCACTACGACCCCGTGACCGGGCGCTACACGCCCCTGATTCTGACGGCCGTCAAGATTTTCGCAGTTCTGACGGTGCTGCTGCTCGGCAGCCTGATTGGTTATTTCCTGTGGCAGGAACGCAAGGAACGGCAGGCGCTGGCTGCCGGTTCAACCACGGCCAATGCCGGATAGGGATGTTGTCATGATGCCATTGACCATATTGACCACATGCTTCAATTGGACGGCAGCGGCGCTGCGGCTGCCGCTGTTTCCAGAACAGGCATCGGCGAATGCGCCCAACGTGGATGCCCTGTACTTCTTCATGCTCGCGGTCTGCGGCGGCGTCTCGATCGCCATTGTTCTGCTGATTTTCTACTTTGCCGTCAAATATCGCCGGCGGACGCCCGACCAGTTGGCGGAAGAGGCCCATGTCCCCGTTGCACTGGAGTGGGCGTGGATCATCATCCCCTCGCTGTTTTTCATGTCGTTTTTCGGCTGGGGTGCTTTTCTGTACTTCGCGGATGCCAAAGCTCCGAAAGACGCGCTGGAAATTGCCTGCACGGGGCGCCAGTGGATGTGGAAGTTTCAGCACCCGGACGGACAGCGTGAGATCAACATGCTGCACATCCCCGTCGGGAAACCCGTCAAACTGGTCATGGTGTCGGAAGATGTCATCCACAGCATGTTCGTGCCAGCCTTTCGGATTCACATGGACGTGATTCCCAAGCGGTACACGGAAGTCTGGTTTGAGGCAACCAAGCCGGGGACGTACCACATGTTCTGCTCGCAGTATTGCGGCACGGAACACGCCAACATGATTGGCTCGGTCGTGGCCCTCGAACCGCATGAATACCAAACTTGGCTCAACGGGGCGGCGACCGGCTCGCTGGCACTGCGCGGCGAGGCGCTGTTCAACAAGCTCGCCTGCAATGGCTGCCACACCGGCGATGCCGAAGCCCGTGGGCCCTACCTGCCCGGACTGTACGGGCGCAACGTCCAGCTTACGACCGGCGAGGTCATCGTCGCGGACGAAAACTACATCCGCGAGTCCATCCTCAAACCCGGTGTCAAGATTGCTGCCGGTTACGACAACATCATGCCCGGCTACGATGGGCAACTGACCGAGGAACAAATCATCGAGTTGGTGGCCTACATCAAACACCTGGGCAAGAAGTACGAGCAGTTTGAGCCGGTGGCGCCGCCGACGGCGCCGGCCCCGCGCCCGGCCGGTCAGAATCCCGACCAGACGCTCCCCACCGGCAACGTCAAACCCAGTATGACGCCGGGCACATCACCTCCGGCGACCACGGCACCCGCTGGTGCGGTCCCTACGCCGCCCCCGGCGTCAGAAGGGACCCGTCCGAAACCCAATTGATACCCAAGTGATTCCGCCAGCCGGCAGCTTTCTGGCCCGCACCGAGTGACACCATGATTGAAGAAAACGTCTCCCTACCGCGCATTCACTATCTGAACTCCCACTACGGGTGGAAATCGTGGCTCTTCACGACCGACCACAAGCGGATTGGTCTGCTCTACATGGTTTCCATCACGCTGATGTTCTTCCTTGGCGGCTTCTTCGCGCTGCTCATCCGGCTCGAACTGCTGACGCCCCAGGCGGACATGTTCACAGCGGATACGTACAACAAGTTCTTCACGCTGCACGGGGTGATTCTCATTTTCTTCTTCCTCGTGCCCTCGATTCCGGCCACCCTGGGCAATTTCCTCATCCCGCTGATGATTGGCGCCAAGGACGTGGCCTTTCCCAGGCTCAACCTGCTGAGCTGGTACATCTTCGTCATCGGCTCGCTGTTTACCCTGTGGGTGGTGGCCGTGGGCGGGATTGATACGGGGTGGACGTTCTATACGCCGTACAGCACGACCTTCGCCAACACGCATGTGATTGCGGCGACGCTGGGCGTGTTCTTCACCGGGTTTTCCTCGATCCTGACCGGTCTCAACTTCATCGTCACGATTCACAAGATGCGCGCGCCGGGGCTGACCTGGTTCCGCCTGCCGCTTTTCATCTGGTCACTGTATGCCACGAGCATCATTCAGGTGCTGGCGACGCCGGTGCTGGGCATCACCATGGTGCTCATTGCCGCCGAACGCTTCGCCAAAGTGGGCATCTTCGACCCGGCGCTGGGCGGCGACCCGGTGCTGTTCCAGCACATGTTCTGGTTCTACTCGCACCCGGCGGTGTACATCATGATCCTGCCAAGCCTGGGTGTGGTCAGTGAACTGATCTCGGCGTTCACGTGGAAGCGGGTGTTTGGCTACAAGTTCGTGGCCGTCTCCTCGCTGATGATCGCCATCTTCAGCTTCATCGTGTGGGGACACC
This sequence comes from Chloracidobacterium sp. N, assembly GCF_018304765.1. Classification (NCBI taxonomy): domain Bacteria; kingdom Pseudomonadati; phylum Acidobacteriota; class Blastocatellia; order Chloracidobacteriales; family Chloracidobacteriaceae; genus Chloracidobacterium; species Candidatus Chloracidobacterium aggregatum. The sequence goes on along the minus strand of NZ_CP072643.1, from coordinate 110,414 downwards.
ACATGTATGTCTCCAGCATGTCCATCTATGCCGGCATGCTGTTTTCCATTCTCAGCTATCTGGTGGCCGTGCCTTCGGCAGTCAAGGTCTTCAACTGGACGGCTACGCTGTACAAAGGCTCGGTTTCCTACGATACCCCGATGCTGTATGCCCTGGGCTTCATCGGGCTGTTTACGATTGGCGGTTTGACGGGCCTGTTTCTGGCCTCGATGGGGCTTGACCGGCACCTGCACGACACCTACTTCGTCATTGCCCACTTCCACCTCATCATGGTTGGCGGCGCGGTGATGGGCTACTTCGGCGGTCTGCACTACTGGTGGCCCAAGATGTTCGGGCGGATGTACCCCGAATGGTGGGGCCGTCTGAGCGCGCTCATCGTGTTCGTGGGCTTCAACCTGTCGTTCTTTCCGCAGTTCATCATCGGCTACCTGGGGATGCCGCGCCGCTACCACGTCTATGCGCCGGAGTTCCAGGTGCTGAATGTGATGTCCACCGCCGGATCATCCATTCTGGGTGTGGGCTACCTGTTGCCGCTGGTGTACTTCATCTGGTCGCTGCGCTACGGCAAGGTGGCGTCAAATCCGTGGCGCGCCAAGGGACTGGAATGGGAGACGACTTCGCCGCCGCCGCCGGAAAACTTCCTCGAGCAGCCCATCGTCACCGAAGAAGCCTACAACTACCCGACGCGCCCGGCGCAGCCTGGCAAACAGACCGGCAAGCTCACCGGCGGACTGAATCCCCCTGCATCCCCCACGGCAACCGCAACTGGAACTGGAAGGGAGGCCGAAGTTGTCTAACGCACACAGCCCTGTCGCCCATCACTTCTACACCATCGAGCAGCAGAAGGAATCGGCCACCATTGGCATGTGGCTGTTCCTGGCGACGGAAATCCTGCTGTTCGGCGCCCTGTTCACGGCCTATGCCGTCTATCGGTACAAGTTTCCCGACGCCTTCATGGTGGCCAGCTCACGCATGGACTGGAAAATGGGCGGTCTCAACACGCTCTTTCTCATCGTGAGCAGCGTGACCATGGTGTTTGCCGTTTCCTCGGCGGAAAAAGGCCGCCGGGGTGGTCTGCTGGGCTTCCTGGCGGCAACCGGCTTCTTTGGGACGCTGTTTCTCGTGGTCAAATACTTTGAGTACAAGCACCACTACCTCGACCACGACGTGCCGGGCCTCAACTTCCAGTGGACCGGAGCCCCCGAACTCGCCAATGGGGCGCAGATGTTCTTCTTTCTCTACTTCTTTATGACGGGTCTGCACGCCCTGCACATGATCGTTGGGCTGGGCCTGCTCATCTGGATTTTCATCACGGCTTATCAGGGCAAGTATTCCCCGGAATACTACAACCCGGTTGAGATGTTCGGGTTGTACTGGCACTTCGTGGACCTGGTCTGGATTTTCCTTTTCCCCCTGCTCTACCTGCTTGGGGCACACCTGCCGCCGGGCGGTGGCGGACATCACTGAATCGGAGGCAACGGCCATGGGACAGGCGACACAACAGCCAGCCACACACCATGCCAACGGGCATAGCCATGCCCATCCCACGATTTCCCCGGCGACCTATCTTCTCGTGCTCGTGGCGCTGGTCATCGGCACGGTGGTTACGGTCTGGACAGCCAGCATGGACCTGGGAGCGTTCAATACGCCGGTGGCGCTGGCGATTGCCATCGGCAAGGCGGCGCTCATCATTCTGTATTTCATGCACATCCGGTACAGCACCTGGCTGACGCGAACCGTCGTCATCGGTTCGTTTTTCTTTCTCATCGTGCTGTTCGGACTGACCTTCGCCGACTATTTCACGCGCGAAAAAACGCATGAGATTCCTTCGCTCTACTCACCTGATCCCATACTGAAACAGCAGTAGGCTGTGTTCCGGGCGCTTTGCCCTCCCGGTTGTTACAGGTCGTCATGCCGAAATCACTTGCACTTGCCTCTCCGACGCCGGTTGTGGCCCTGGGTCTCCGTGACCGGCTGGCCGCTTACTGGGCCCTGACCAAACCCCGGATTACCTTTGAGGTTGTCCTGATTGCCGCCTTTGGTTTTCTGCTGGGCACGCCGGGGCCGGTGGACTGGGCCCGGTTCTGTCACGCCATGCTTGGCATCGGCCTGCTCTCCGGCGGGATTGCGGCGCTCAATCAGTGGATGGAACACCCGGCTGACGGGCAGATGCGGCGCACGGCGACCCGCCCGATTCCCAGTGGAAAGGTGACACCCTTTCAGGCGCTGCTCTTTGGTCTGGTGCTGACCATTGGCGCTGAAGCCTACCTCTGCCCGACGGTCAACCCGCTGACGGCTGTTCTTGGGTTGGCCACCGCCATCGGCTACGTGTGGATTTACACCCCGCTCAAAACGCGCACCTGGCTTTCGACGGCGATTGGTTCCTTTCCCGGTGCCATGCCGCCGCTGGTCGGGTGGGCGGCGGCTGCCGGTTCACTGTCGCTCGAAGCGTGGGTGCTGTTTGCCATCATGTTTTTCTGGCAGTTCCCGCATTTCTACGCCATTGCCTGGATGTACCGTGAAGACTACCGCCGGGCCGGAATCGGGATGCTGCCGGTGATTGAAGCCGATGGCCGTCGTACCATCCGCCAGACGCTCATCACGGCTCTTGTTACCGTTGGGCTGAGTCTTCTGCCCTTCTGGCTGGGGCTTTCGGGCTGGATATATCTGGCTGGGGCGCTGTTGCTCGGCGCGCTTTTCCTTCAGTCCTGCCTGGTGCTGGCGCGCACCCGGACGAATCTGGCCGCCAGACGGGTGTTGCGGGCTTCCGTGGTGTATCTTCCCATGTTGTTCCTGCTGATGACGCTCAACCGTCTCTAGTCCGCTGAGCGACAAGCAGCCAGGCTTCCCCCATCTCAACCTGGGAGTCATCATCCATGCCCATTCAGCTTACGGTAGTGGACGCTTTCACGGACAAACCCTTCCGGGGCAATCCGGCGGCGGTATGTCTGCTCGATGAAGCCCTTGACCGGACGCTCATGCAGTCCATTGCCCTGGAAATGAACCTGTCGGAAACAGCCTTCGTTCTGCCCGACGCCGACGGACGGTGGCAGCTACGGTGGTTCACCCCGGAAGCTGAAGTCCAGCTCTGCGGCCACGCGACCCTGGCTGCCGCCCACGTGCTCTACGAACAGGGGCGCGTTCCAGCCAACGACGTGGTGCTTTTTCAGACAGCCAGTGGTGTCCTCACCTGCGTTCGCCACGCAGATGGCGACATCGAGATGGATTTTCCCGCCATTCCTGTCACGCCCACAGTGGCACCGATGGAGTTGTTTGCCGCCTTGGGCGTGCCGCTGGCCTACGTCGGCGCCAGCGAGTCGAACTATCTCGTCGAAGTCGAGAACGAAGACATCCTGCGCTCCATCCAGCCAGACATGCGCCTGCTGGCGACCCTGCCCAAGTGGGGCACGATTGTCACCTGCCGGGCGACAGCGCAGGATGGACTCCCTGACCACGACTTTGTTTCACGCTTCTTTGCTCCGGCCAAGGGTGTGGGAGAAGACCCGGTGACGGGTTCAGCGCACTGTTCCCTAGCTCCCTACTGGAGTGCCAAGCTCGGCAAAACCCGGCTCATCGGCTTCCAGGCTTCCAGGCGTGGCGGCATCGTCCACGTCGAAGACCGTGGGACACGGGTCAATCTCGGCGGCCGTGCCGTCACCGTGCTTCACGGCAGCTTTCACTTCTAACCAAAGCCTGTCCAGGAAGACCGACGAAACGCTGAAAATTGATTGCAAAACACTTTCCCATTCGTTCACACTGTGTTCACATAAGTGCGAATAATGGCGTTACGTGTGGCCTCATGACGCCAAACGAACTTGAATAAAGGGTTCTCATGGCGGAAGGCGTTTCGAGCAACGGTGGTCTGCCGGGCAGTCCAGCGACTTTGTGCGAGCGACGTTCTCCGTCTGGGTTCTATCCTGTCCTCTGTGTGTAAAGGGAGAATCATCATGCGAGATGTTTTGCGACTGAAGCGGCTCTGGCTGCTTACGGTGGCATTGTGCTTCGGCTTTTCAGGACCAGCCTGGGCCCAGGCACAAGCCACGACCGGACAGATTGCAGGCGTCGTCATTGACCAAACCGGGGCGGCCATCGCCAATGCAACCATAACCGCTGAAAACCCGCAAACCGGTTTCAAACAAACGACGACCTCCAAAGCCAACGGTGAGTATGTGCTGGTTCAGTTACCGGTCGGGAGCTACAAGCTGACCGCAGAAGCGACCAACTTTGCCTCCACTACCGTCGAAAACGCCACGGTCATCGTCGGGCGGACGCTCAACGTCAACCTGACGCTCGGCGTGGAAGCCGTTACCGGTGAAGTCATCGAGGTGACGGCCAGCGGGGTCAGCATCCAGACGACCCGCAGCGAGGCCGACGCCATCCAGAACTCGACGGCCATTCAAAACCTGCCCATCAACGGGCGGCGCTTCCAGGATTTCGTCACCCTGTCGCCCAATGCCCAGGTTGAGCCGCGCCGGCAGCAGATTTCCCTTTCGGGACAGCGCGGGATTTACGGCGCCAACGTCAACGTGGACGGCATGGACTACAACCAGCCGTTTTTCGGTGGCATCCGCGGCGGCGAACGCTCGAATTCCGCCTTCACCATCCCGCAGGAATCCATCCGGGAGTTCCAGGTGGTTTCAGCCGGCTATTCAGCCGAGTTCGGACGCTCCACGGGCGGAACAGTCAATGCCGTCACCAAGAGCGGCACCAATGAATTCCACGGCACGGCGTTTTACCTGATCCGCCCGCAGGAAGCCGCCCGTACCAATGACTTCTTCCGGGCACAGGAAGCCCAGTTTGTCGCGCAGGGCATCACGGGCAAAATCAATGCCGCGCCGACGCAGCAGCAGTTTGGCGGCTCCGTTGGCGGCCCCATCGTCAAGAACAAGTTTTTCTTCTTCTTTGCTTATGAGCAGCAACGGCTGCGCCAGACGCGCAGCACGGCCTTCCCCAACCTGGCGCTGGTCAATCCAGCCACGTTGACGCCTTCACAGCGGGCTGTGTATGACTTCTATGTCAGCGAGCAGGGGAATTTTGAACAAACCAACGATGCCTGGGCCCCACTCCTGCGGTTGGACTGGCAGATCACCAGCAAGAACCTTCTGACGGTGCGTTATAACTTCAGTTATAACCGCGCCTTGAATGCCAACTCCAACGGCCCGCAAATTTTCCCGACAACCAACAGCTCCCTGGCAAACAACGGTGCGGAGCGCAACCGCAACAACATTGGCGTGGTGTCGCTCTACAGCACGCTCACACCGAGCCTGTTCAATGAGTTCCGCTTCCAGTTTGCGCGGGAAGACCGCCCACGTGGCTCCAACTCCAGCCGTCCAACATTCAACAGCTTCATTGGTAATGTTGGGGCCGTCGCCTTCCTGCCAACCACGCAGTACGACACGCGGACGCAGTTCGTCAACAACCTGACAGTGCTGGCCGGCAACCACACAATGAAATTCGGCTTTGAGTACAGCCGCGTGTTTGCCAACCAGTTGTTTGGTTTCAACCAGTTTGGCAACTACTCGCTGATCGGGGCTAATACGACCTTGGCCGTTATCAACGGCGTCCAGGTGCCGGTCGTGCCACCTAGCGCGCCGCCGACAGCCCAGCGTGGACGGTTTGACGTCGCCGCCAACTACACGGTGCAGATTGGCAACCGGTTCACCGAATACACTGTCCATCAGTTGGCCTTCTTTGGTCAGGACTCGTGGCGGATTCGCCCCAACTTCACGCTCAACTACGGGCTGCGCTGGGAAGGGCAATACAACCCCACCCCGGCGGCCAACAATACGAACCTCGTCAACATTGTCCGCAGCGTGCAGTATCCGATTGACGTTCCCGGACTGCGGCGCAATCCCACCCAGATTCCAGACGTGACCAACCAGTACGCCCCACGGTTGGGTATTGCGTGGGACCCGTTCAACAACGGGAAGTCAGTTTTCCGCGCCAATGGTGGTATTTACTACGCCACGACGCCCCTGCTGCTGTTTGCCGATGCCACCAACAACTTCCGCATTCCGCCGGGTAACCTGTCGGCACAGATCCCCTTCACCCTGCCAGCCGGATTCAACCAGACGGCGTTTGACGCCTCGCCAGCAACGGCTGGATACCGGGCCGTTATGGGTACGGGCGCGGCACCGAACACCGTGTTCCGGCAGTTCCTGCTGGCTGGCATCAACCTCAACAACTTCCAGCTTGGGGCGCTGCCGACGGTCACACCGGCGCAGCTCACCCAGATTGCCAATGTGCTCAACCAGTTCCTCCCGGCCGGTGCCACGCCGTTTTCACTTTCGGCAGCGGCGGCCCCGCTCTTTATTTCGGAAGACTTCCGCAACCCACGTTCCGTCCAGGCCAACTTCGGGTATGAATACCAAGTGGCGCGTGGGCTGACGTTCGGTGTGGACTTTTCGCTCATCAACACGGTGTACCTGCAGCGGAACCGGCAGTTGAACCTTCCGGCCCCGCGCATCAACCCGGATAACATTCCGGGCGACATCTCGCTGCGTCCGATTTTCAACCCGACGGTGGCGCCCTTTGCCACCCGCCCCAACCTCGGTGTCGGGCAGTTGACCGTGCGTGAATCCACGGCCCGGTCGCTCTACCGCGCCATGGTGCTGCGGGCGAAGTTCGAGCGGCGGTGGGGTCAATTCTCGGCTTTCTACACGCTCTCGGACAATGTCTCGGACGATGACAACGAACGTGAAGCTGGCGGGTCGTTCCCGGCCAACTCGTTTGACCTGCGTGCCGAGCGTGGCTTCTCCAACATTGACCGGCGGCACCTGTTTGTCGTCAACCCGGTCATCTTCCTGCCCTATGGGTTTGAAGTGTCAAGCGTGGTGCGGTTGCAGTCGGCCTTCCCCGTTGATGGCATCGTAGGCAACATTGGCGGCGGCTCAGCCGACGTCAACCGTGACGGAACGCTCGGTGCCGGGTCGGGCGGACAGCTCGACCGGCCGTACCGCGCGCCCGGCCAGCCGTTCCCGCGCAATGCGTTCCGCAACCGCCCGGTCTACAACGTTGACCTGCGCCTGCAGAAGCGTTTCAAGATCACCGAATCCCAGGATGTCACGATTTCGGGTGAGTTCTTCAACCTGTTCAACCTCATGGGACTGCAATACAGCGGCGCCGCGGTGACGAGTCTGTGCAACTTTGCCGGATTGACGGGCAATGCCCTGATCGCTGCGCAACGCAACTGTGGTATTCCGCAGGCGAATGTGCCGCTCAACCCGAACTTCCTGTCCCTCCGGGAGCGCAACCTGAACAGCCCGCGGCTTGGGCAGCTTCTGCTCAACAACACGCTGGGGAACTCGGTGTTCCAGTTCCAGGTTGGCGTGCGGTATCAGTTCTAAACCAGGTAGCTACAGTTGGCTTTCCCGGCGGCAGCGCAGCAGCGCTGCCGCTTTTTTCTTTGGCTTTCGGCTTTGTCTCTTTGGCTTTCCAGCAAGGCGTCAGTGTGCTGGGCGGGTACGCATCGCGGACGTGACGACCTCCCAGTAGGCATCAAGTGCCAGTTCGCGCCGAAAATGCTGCTCAAAGCATTCACGGGCGCGGCGCTGCATGGCGGTCAAAGACTCCGGCTCGTCGGCCAGCCGGCGCAGCGCAGCGACCAGTGCCGCCACGTCACCTGGTGCAATGCGAACACCACAGGCATGCGCCTGAATGATGTCAGCCACCTCGGTATGCTCACCGACCAGTGCGAGAATGGCCTGTCCGGCGGCGAGCGAACCATAGATTTTGCTGGGAATGATAAGACCTTCGGCCGCCGGTTCCATCGTCACCACCGAAAGATCGGCGCAGGTCAGCGACAGGGGCAGCCGTTCCACCGGCTGGTAGGGTAAAAACTTCACGTTGGGTAACTGTTTGTCCGCGGCGATCCCGACGAGGCGGGCCCGTTTGCCCCCGTCGCCGATGAAGAGGAAGAAAAACCGCGGATCATGACGCAGGGCGTCAGCGGCAGCCAGAACGGTTTCCAGGTCATGCGCCAGTCCCATGTTCCCGGAATACAGCACGGTGAGCCGGTCATGAGTGCCGTGTTCCAGCGCAAAGGGATTTTCCGCCTTTGGGCGGGGATGAATGGCCGTTCCATCCGCCCAACTGGGGATGACACGCACCGGCAGGAAACGCCCTCTGGAACGGGCATGGGTGGCTTCAAGCGTCACGCGCATGCGATTGCCCAGCGTAATGACCGCCGCCGCCCCGTCATAGACCAGGGCGTTGACGGCATCCCACAACCGCCGCACCAGAGAATGTTCCTTCAGGACCCCGAACCGTACGGCCAGATCAGGATAGATGTCCTCGACAACGCAGACATAGGGACGGCGCTGCATCATCCATCCCAGCCACCCGACGAGGCCAAGTAGTGGCGCATTGCACACCAGCAGTACGTCATATCCCCGAAAACCCACGGTCGTCTCGATGGCAGCCCCGGCGACGAAGGTCGCCAGGTTGAGCAGCCGGCCCCACAGACGACGCTTGTCAAAACGGGTACCCAGCACCCGGCGGATGCGGATTGCCCCCAGCCGGTCATGGGCCGGTAACGGCTGAGCATCCCGCTGGTATGGCGCGCGGCTCGTCACCACCATGACCTCACCACCACGCCGGGCGAAGTCCTGGGCAATTTCGGTGGTGAACTGCGCCACCGCGGCCGTTTCAGGATAAAAGTAGTGGGTCAGAATGAGCAGACGCGGCGCCGGTGTGGCCGACGGCGCTGAAGTGGGCAACCTTTCCGAAGTGGAAGGGACGGTCTCCCGGTGGCGTGTCATGACGGTTGCGACACCTGGGCGACAGATGGCTCTGTCGTGCGAAGCACCCGCTGCCGCACCCACTGCGCCGGACATCCGCGATAGATGCTGTATGGCTCGGTTTTGCCGCCGATGACACTGCCCGCCGCAACGACGACGTGACTGGCAATCTCGGTTCCCGGCAGCACGATGCTTTTGGCGCCGATCCAGGCCCCATCCGTGATGACAATCGGCCCCACCATCAGGTCGAAGGAAGGCGAGGTGTAGTCGTGGTTGCCGGTCAGCAGGTATGCCCCCTGTGAAATACAGGCATGGGCACCAATTGTCACCTGAGCCAAGTTGTCAATCCACGCACCTTCACCAATCCAGGTAAAGTCGCCAATCGAGAGAAACCACGGGTACTTGATGTTGACGTTCGGTTTGATGACCACGCCCTGCCCCACCCGCGCGCCGAACAGCCGGAGCAGGGCCACCTTCAGCGCCGAGGGATAGGGCAGGTCAGACTTGAAAATCCAGGCATTGACCAGCATCCACAGCACACGCTTGAACACCGGGCCGGGCCGGTACCAGGCATTGTCAAAACGGGAAAGATCAACCTTCGTCATGTCGCCAGGATGCGCTCGTACGTTGCCAGCAGTTTTTGTGCCACCCGTTCCCAAGTGTAGTGGTCAAGAATAAAGGCTCTTCCGCGGGCACCCATTGTCCGGGCGGCGGCCGGATCACCCAGATAGCGGTCGAGCGCCTGCGCAATGGACTCCACGGAACACTCAACGATACAGGCCGCGCCAGCCGCGCCAGCCTCCGGGAAGTTGCAGCCATCCGTCATGATGGTCGGCGCGCCCGCGGCCAGACACATCAGAATGCCCATGCTGAAGCCCTCGGAGTAGGAAGGCGCGATGTGGAGTTCAACGCTGCGCAGCATGGCATAGAGTAGCGGCCCGCTCATCCAGCCGGCAAAGGTGACGGACTCCAGACACCCGGCCGCGGCAAAAAACTCCTTTGCCCGTGGGAGAAAGCCGATGTTGTCCTGTCCCACCACCAACAGGTGGGTGTCCGGGTATTTGGCGTGTATCCGGGCAAAGGCCGGCGCCAGCAGATCAAGCCCCTTTTTGGGATCGATGCGCCCAAAAAACAGCAGAAGCCGTTTGTCGCGCAGCGCCGGATAAGCCGCATAGAACACCTCGCGGGCAGGCAGCGTCTCAAACTCGGCACGGTGTAACCCGTTGGGGATGAGTTCAATCGGTGTCTCCAGGCCAAGCGCCTGAATGTGCTCGGCTTCCCGTGAAGCCGTGGCCTGAATGAGCCGGGCGCCGCGCAGCGCCGGACGCTCCACCAAGGCATAGTAGGTGCGCTTTTTCCACGCCTTGTAGGCCAGCGCCCATGGCTCAAGCATGCCGTGCGGCGTGGTGACGTATGGCCACCCGTGCTGCCGGCACTGCCACTGTACTGCGGCAATGAGCGGCGCAAAGATGGAATGCGTGTGGACGAGATCATACGCCTGCCCATGCTGCCTAAACCACCGGACGAGCGGCCGACTGAGGATGAAGTCTTGGCGATGCCAGCAGGGGAAGTACATGACGCGATAACCGTCTTCGGAAATCCAGGTGTGGTGGACGACCGCCTGCCGCTGCTCACCGTCGGCATCGGTGGTGATGATGTCCGCCTGTGCGCCGGCGCGTCCGACGGCCTGGGCAATCCCGGTCACGACTTTCGCAATCCCACCGTACTTGGCGCCCAAATAAGGGACGACATACAAAACCCGCATGCCGGACTCCAGTCCTTCAAGGCACCAGCGTTGCGGCCTGCATCCAGGCGGCTGTCTGCGCGATGCCCGCTTGCAGTGAGGTTACAGGGTGCCAGCCAAACGTGCGTCGGGTAGCCTCGCAGTCAAGGCAGATGGATGGAGCATCAATGCGGCGCGCTGGCTCGTGGCGGACCGTCACGGACCGCCCGATGACCGATTCAATCGTGGCCACGAGTTCATTCAGGCTGTAGGCGCGTCCGCCGCCCAGATTGAACACTCCATTGACCCCCACCGCACCGCTCCGGGCCTGCACCAGCGGCTCCAGCATATCGGAGACGAAAAAGAAGTCGCGGCTGGTTTGCCCATCACCAAAGATGACAACCGGTTCTCCCCGCAGGGCACGATACAGAAAGACGGCCACAGCCCCCTGCCGGCCGAGTGGATTCTGACGCGGCCCATAGGGCACCGAAGGACGGAAGATGACATATTCCAGACCGTAAAGGTGGTGGTAGGCCCCAAGGTATTTCTCAACGGTCAGCTTCGTCACCCCATAGGCATTGATGGGCTGCGTGGGATGGTCTTCCGTAATGGTTCCGGCGCGGGGCATTCCATACACCGTGCCGCCGGAGGAGACATACACCACCCGCCGTACACCGGCTTCCCGACAGGCGTCGAGAAGCTGTACCGTGGGCATGAGGTTTGATTCGATGTCGGCAACCGGATGGCGGGTCGCCGTCTCGTGAATCGAACTCCAGGCGAGATGATACACCGTCTCAACGCCAAACTCCGTCAGGACATTGCGCACGAGGTCGCGGTCAGACAGGCTCCCCGCCACGCTCCGCACTCCCGGCGGCGGCGGGTCATAGCGGCGCTCCCGGCGGTCAAAGACAATGACCGGGGCCTGCCCGGCCAGGCGGTCAACCAGATGGGAGCCGATGAAGCCATTGCCGCCCGTGACCAGAATCGTTGCCATGGCACTCATCTGTCCGGCTTCAGGCCCGGATGGGAATCGGCCGTGGCCCGGGCCAGGGGGCCGGTTGGTTCACCTGTTTCAGCAGCCGGCGGTTCGACCAGGCAAACATCAACACCGTCAGGGAAGACATCCCCAGCCAGGCATAGATGCCCGGCAGGTCACCGCCCCGCAGGAGCGGGATCATCCACGCCACAAACAATCCACGCAGCACGCTGTACAAGAACGGGTGCAGTGTGGTCATCCATTCCGTTATGGCAGCCAGACCCAAACCGTAGAGCACCGCAAAGACAGCAATCCCGATGACGCCCCCTTCACCGTAGAACGAACCGTAGATGGACTGGGAAATCCCCAGTATCCCCTGCGATGCATCGCGCAGACCAAGCTTGTTGACATATCCGCCCACCGGCTTGTCGGGCCAGAGTTCCCGTGGAATCGGACGGGTCAGCACTTCGAGGTGCTCCGTGCCCAGCGTGAAATCCATCAGTTCGGGATAGACGAAACGGACGATGGCAAATCCATCCAGCATGTTGGCGTCTTCCCCCGCGACCAGCCGCTCCCAAGATGTGCCCGTATGCTGGAAAGCTGCTGCCTTGTCGTTGACGTTGTCAGCCTGCCGGACAGCTCCCGCCAGACTAAAGGCTATCACGGCGACGATCGCCCCCAGCAGCAAGGCGACAGCCCGTTTCCGTGGGACGTAAAACACCGAAAGCGCCACAGCAATCCCGATGACCAAACCTACAAACTGAAACCGCAGGAAAGCACCAAAGTTGTTGTAGGCTGCTGCCACCACAATGAGCAGGCAGACGCCCTTCTGAAAGGGGGTGTGCAGCGCCCCAAAGCGCCATGCCGCCACCAACAGGGTCGCCACCCCAATCAGGGTGAGCGGAAACAGAAAGACGTAGCTGCTGCTCGTCAGATTGAAGGCGGCACTGCGGGCATACTCGCTCAGAAAGAAAAACACAATGCCCAAGGCAAGCAGGGATGACACCGTGCGTGGCGGCAGCCGCTGGAGACCTTCCGCCGCCACCACCGGCAGTTTCCGCCGCATGCGGGCGCAGTAGGTTGCCATCAGGACGAATTCCCCAAAGGCGATGAACGGCAGAACCTCCAGGGCATCCTCGTCGGTGATGGGCGGTAAGCCAAAGGTATAGACCGTCTCTATCCATTCCCCCCACCCCTGGGTCACAGCAAAATACCGGTATGAGCTGAAAAACATCGTCAGCCCGGCGATCATCAACGGAACTTCATCGTTCCTTCGGAAGAACCACACGCCGGCAAAAACCAGCAGCGCCGTCTGGATGAGGACGATGAGCGGGAAAAGCGTATCCATAGGGCATGTCCACCGGCAGCAGGGCCCGGTCAGCGGGCGGTTTCGAGCAATGTTTTCCAACGGATGCCGTAGGCGTCCCAAGTGTACGCCGCGACGCGCTGGCGCGCCAGTCGTCCCATATCGAAGGTTTTGTCCGGCTGAGACAGCGCCGTTTCCATCAACGCCTGTAACCGCGCAGCATCGCCGGCCATCATCAGCCAGCCATCCACACCGTCTTCAATCAGGTCGGGGCCAACCGTGGCATCTGAGGCAATCACTGGGACGCCGCAGGCCATGGCTTCCAAAACAACCAGCCCAAAGCCCTCGAAGTAACTTGGAAACACCAGCACGTCACACGACCGGATGATGTCCGGCAGGTCGCGGTGCGGACGCTTGCCCATGACCTTCAGCCCCGGCAAATCGGGAATATGCGGCTGCACCTCCGGTGCAACCGGCCCCACCAGCCACAATTCGGCGTGCCGTGGAGCCAGCTTTTCCCAGACTTCCAGGAGCAGCGGAACACCCTTGCGGGCCGTCACCGAACCAAGAAACAGGAAGCGAAAGGGGCGGCCGGCCTCCGGCGGCGGACGCGGCGTGAAGGCCTCCAAGTCAACACCATACGGGTTACAGACAATCCGCTCCACGGGAACCCCATGAGCGACAAGCGACCGGGTGGTAAAGCTGCTCGCCACCACAATAGTGTCGGCCAGGGCATGTTCCTGCGCTTCGTGGGCCAGCATTGCCGGCAGCGGCGGCACAAGGCTTTCGCGCCAGTCGGGATAGCGTGCGGCGACGGTTTCAAAAACCCATTTTTTCCACAGGGGATGGGCAATGCTCTGGTCAAGGATGAACCGCCGGCCCAGGTCACGACACCGCTCGGCCAGCATCCACGAGGACGTATCAAAACCAATGACCACATCCACCGCGCGCAGCGCCGCCGTGGGGATGCTTTCCTGAAAATGCTGGTTGCGGCGCAGAAAAACCTCCAGCGCCGGCGCTCCCTGCCGGAGCGCCCACAGCGCCGCCAGCTCACGCCACGGGCGCAGATGAAGATGCCGGCGCGCCACGCCCGACAGCAGCCGGTTGCCCAGTCGTTCCCGGACGCCTCCCACCTGCGTCAGTTGCCGGACCCACCAGGCTTCCTCGCGCAGCGCCAACCCCGTCCAGAACCCCTCCAGCATCCCCAGCCGTGCCAACTGCCGGGCAAGCTGGAAGGCATGCTGCGTTCCGGGATGGGCAAGCAGAACCTTCATCGTTTGGCGGAGTTCACTCGCTGGAAGTCGGCGACGGGAGGCGTGTCGTCACCCAGCAGGTGGGAATCGTGCGTGCCTCCGGGCCGAACAGCCAATGGGGACGCAACGGGTGAACATCCACCGTCCGGCCCGCTGCCCGCAGCCGGCTCAGGACCGGCTCCAGCAGGTGCTCGCCATGGACTTCCACCAGCCACTGCACCGGTGCGGTCAACAACCGCCGGGCGCCGTCGAGCACGTCCACTTCAGCGCCTTCGACATCCACCTTGACCAATGCCGCCCGTCCGGCCAGCGCCGGCCGGGCATCCAAAGCGGCATCCAGCGTGACGGTCACGCCGTCGTTTCGGGCCCCGACGTACAACGGCAGGAACTCAAACGTCGCGCCAGCATAGGCGGCAGCCCACCGTTGGGCAGGGCCGGTGAGTTGTTCTGCCAGAGACGGCGTATCGTCTATTCCCGGCTCAAAAGCCACAATATGCGGGCGGCGGCCCTGCCCCAGAATGGCGGCGGCGCATCCGTAAGTGAAATAGCCATCATTGGCACCGACATCCCAGATCACATCCACCTGCCGCAACGCCGCCTTCAGCCACGGATTGAGTACATGCTCATAAGCGCCCAGGATTTTTCGCTTGGAGTGGGCCGGATTGAGAATGAGCCGCGCCCCGCGAAAGGGCCCGGCCAGAATCGTCACGGGTGTCGGCGTCTGTTTCGTCAAAAGGGCCAGCAACGTCATGGCTGCCGACGGGACAAAGCCGGCGGGCGGCTTGCCACTCCATTCTCGCCGTTGACAGTGATCATCGTCCCATCCCCTTCTTCCGTGAAAATCTCCCGGAGCAGCGCCCCGGCTTTCATGCCGTTGATGACGTGCACTGAGTTGACTCCGGCACGCAGGGCGCGCGCCGCAGCTTCAAGTTTCGGCAGCATGCCACCGGCCACCTTTCCGGCGTCCATCATGGCGGCGGCTTGCCGCAGCGTCAGGCGGCTGATGCGCTGCCCGTGCTCATCCAGCACACCATCCACGTTGGTCGCCAGAACCAGTTTTTCAGCCCGCATCTCCGCCGCAATGACAGCCGCCACGGTATCGGCATTGACATTGTAGATGTCGCCATCCTCATCGGCAGCCAGCGATGCCATGACCGGAACAAAATCCTTCTCGATGAGGGTGTCAAGCAGCCGGGTGTCCACATCCAGAATTTCGCCGACGTAGCCATAATCCACCGTCTGCGGCTTGCCGGTTTCCAGATTGACGACCACCTGCGGCGGGCGCTTGCGTGCCGTCAGGATGTTGCCGTCCACCCCACTCAACCCGACGGCGGGAACGCCGGCCTGGCGCAGCGCGCCGAGGATTTCGACGTTGACCTTGCCGCCAAAAACCATCTTGACCACATCGAGGGCGCGCTCGTCCGTGATACGCCGGCCGTTGATGGTCTTCGGCTTGATGCCAAGCTGCTGGCTCAATTCATTGGCCTGCACCCCACCGCCGTGTACGGCCACGACGCGAATCCCAATCTGGGCGCACAGCGCCAGTTCTTCACAAAACGAATCGAGGGTGTCTTCCTCTGCGGCAACCTTGCCGCCAAACTTGACGATGAAGGTCTTTCCCTTGAAACGATTGATGTACGGGAGGGCTTCCCGCAGCACATTGGCGTCAAATCCCATAGGCCGTCAAATCAGATGCAAACAAAACTGCAAAATGGATTTCTGAACGTGCAGCCGGTTTTCGGCTTCGTCGTAACAATCGTTTTGTGCCGATGCCAGCACCGCGTCTGTCACCTCGACGTTGCGCCGCAGCGGCAGGCAGTGCAGAAACCGCGCTGAACCGAGTTTTTCCGGTGTCAGTATCCAGTCCCGATAGCGTGCTGGCGGCGGTGCGCCGTAATTCACCAGCGACGCCCAGGACTTGGCATAGACCACATCCTGCCGGGCCAGCACCGACTGGTCATGCACGACCTCGACATCACCGAGACGCTCCATGACCACGTCCGGCAGCGGAAACTCCGGCGGGGCCACGATGGTCAGCCGGCAGCCAAGCTGCGCGGCCACCAGCGCAAACGAGTTCGGCACCGCCGTGGGCAGCGCCTTGATATGTGGCGTCCACGCCAGCGCAACCCGTACGCCTTCCGTCCGCCCGAAACGCTCCCGGATGGTCAGCATGTCGGCCATGGCCTGGCAGGGATGGTACAGCGCCGATTCGAGGTTGATGACCGGAACCGTGGCATACCGCCGGAAGGCCTCGATGACCGGATCGGCCGCGTCCTCTTCGGGCCGCTTCAGGGACGGGAAACAACGGATGGCCAGCACATCGAAGTAGCGCGAAAGCACCTGCGCGGCGTCGGCAATGTGCTCCGGTTTGTCGCCATCCATGATGACGCCTTCCTGGTATTCCAGATTCCAGGTTCCGCGCCCGACCTCGAAGGTGACGGAGTTCCCGCCCAGTTGCGCGATACCGACGGCAAAACTGGCGCGGGTGCGAAGTGAGCTGTCAAAGAACATCAGCGCGACGGTTCGCCCACTCAGGGCTGTTGAACGCTCACCACGGTGCGTCATGGCATGCGTCAAAATGGTTTCGAGTGTGGCGCGGTCATAGTCCCCGGTGTTGATGAAGTGTCTCATGGATTGCACGCAAAAGCGGTCAGACCGAGCGTTTCAGGCAGACCATGCATGAGGTTGAAGCACTGGAGCGCCTGCCCGCCGCCGCCTTTGATGACATTGTCCAGCGCCGCCCAGACGATGGCCGTTTGCCCACGGACGGCCAGCCCAAGGTCACAGTAGTTCGTCCCACCAACCCACTTGATGTTGGGCGGTGTCTCACGCAGGCGGATGAAAGGCGCGTCGGCATAGTGTTCCGCGTAGAGCCGGTGCAGCCCTTCGGGTGAAAGGCTCTGGCGCAACCGGGCATAGACGGTGACGAGAATCCCCCGCACAAACGGGCCGGAGTGCGGCTGGAAGACAAAGTCAACTTCCTGTCCGGTTTTGAGCCGCAGGGCCTGGGCAATTTCGGGCACGTGCCGATGGGTGAACGGCTCGTAGGCAAACAGGGCGTCCGCCCGGAACGGATGGTGCGTCGTGGCCCGTGGGCTGGCCCCCGCTCCCGAAGAGCCAGTGACACCGTTGACAAAAGCCTGTTCCAGCCAACCGGCAGCAACGAGTGGGTACAAAGCCAGAGTGACCGCTGTGGCGAAACAGCCCGGCGCCGCTACGTAGTGCGCCCGACAGAGGTCTGCCCGAAACAGCTCCGGCAGGCCATACACAAAGCGCGAAAGCCACGCCGCTGCCGCATGTGGACGC
Organism: Chloracidobacterium sp. N; assembly: GCF_018304765.1. NCBI lineage: Bacteria > Pseudomonadati > Acidobacteriota > Blastocatellia > Chloracidobacteriales > Chloracidobacteriaceae > Chloracidobacterium > Candidatus Chloracidobacterium aggregatum. The sequence continues at coordinate 93,112 of NZ_CP072643.1, read as the reverse complement.
CCGTAGGTTGCGTCATACACCGACCGGTCACGCAGCCGGAAATCAGCCGAGGCATCCACAATGCGCGCCTCTCCGGCAAGCGCGTCAATGTGCGTCATGGCTTCGCCATTGGGCAGGGACAGAAAGATGACTTCCGCACTCCCGGTTTCGGTTAGCGGAGCAAACACCAGACCCGTTCCCGTCAGGTTGGGATGAACAGCGTCCAAGGGTTTGCCAGCCGCTTCCCGCCCGGTGATGGCAACAACTTCAACCTGTGGGTGCGCCAGCAGGAGGCGAAGCAGTTCTCCGCCAATGTAACCGGAGGCGCCGACGACGGCGACGCGCCGCCGCGCCGCCGATGTGGATGACGATGCAACCATTCGTTATCAGGCCACAGCAACGCCTGTTTCGTAACAGGCGGCTGGCGTCGCCATACGCAGCAGGCTGCCAGTCAAGTCGAGCGTGGCAAAGAGTTTTTCAGGGTACTTCAGGCCGTTGACGGCCGGAATGCCAAGATGCTTTTCCAGGTAATCGGAGCCGGAAATGTTTTCCGTCGCCAGCCCGCTGAAGGCGGCAATCCGCACGCCGAGCGGCTCCAGATAGAGACGCGCGCCATAGGCGCCCATCAGGTCTCCGGCGCAGACGACGACGGCGGCCACCGACGCCATGATGTCCGCATCGGCAATGACCGAATCCACCCGATAGTGCCCGAAGATGCCGTCGCCCAACTCAAAGATGAGCAGATCGCCATCGAGTGCGTTGGCAACGGTTTTGACGATGGGTGCGAGGTCTGCGGCGTCCACTGTCGAGGGCAGCCCGCAGTCAAGGAAACTCTTGACATCCACGGCGCCGGCGGCCTCGAACTTTTTGAGGTCCCGGATGGCTCCGACGCCCGACAGCTTGGCTGCCCCGACGCGATAGCCATGCGCCGTCGCCACCCGGATGAGTTCCGCCGCCGTAACCGTTTTGCCGACGTTCATGCACGTTCCCACCACCAGCACAATCGGACGCCGCCGCAGCAGATGACTCGCCGCCGGCAAGGCGTCACGTTCCAGGTTGACCGTGCCGCGCTCGTCACACAGCGTACCGAGATAACGCACGCGCGTGGCTTCCCCAAGCGCCGTCGTGGCATCGAGAAACCGGCCAATGACCCCACCCACATTGAGGATCGAAAGCTCGTCGCCTTCCGCCAGGGTTTCAGGGACGCAGCCGACGAAGCCACGTAAGGCCTGGCGTGAGCCGAGCACCCCGATGATGCGTTCGCCGACGGTCAGCGGGACCGTCGCCCCATCGATCAGTTCGAGGTTTGGATAGTTCTGGTTGATGGTGAGCACCTCCACAGCCACCACGTCGCCCAGTCGCGGCGTGGATTGCGGCTGGATGGAGACACCTTCGCCAATAAGCACCCGAAGCGTCGAAGAACCTCGTTTCATGGTACGTCCTCCCGGCGCGTGGCGCGCGCCGCAGCAATCTGGTCGGCAATTCGCCCTGGCGACGTGCCTCCGTGGGAAGCGCGTCCGGCAATGGACTGTTCCGGGGTCAAGGTTTCAGGCATGACGCGCAGACCGAGCGTTGCCCATTCATCCGCTGCGACTTGTGAAAAGGCTACTCCGCGCCGCACCAAATTGCCAATCCTGGCGTAGGCCGTCCGAAACGGAACCCCCTGGGAAACCAGTTGCTCAACCAGGTCAGTGGCATACAGCTTTTCATCTGACGCCGCCTGACGCATGACTTCACGGTGAACCGTCATGTGCTGCACGGCCAGCGTACAAACCTTGACCGAAGCCAGCACCGTCGCACTGACCCGCATCACGGGCGGTTTCGTTTCCTGCAAATCCCGGTTGTATCCGGTCGGCAGTCCCTTGAGCGTGGTCAACAGGTTGACCAGCTCGCCAATGCACTGTCCGGCCCGCCCGCGCACCAGCTCCAGGCAATCCGGGTTTTTCTTCTGTGGCATCAGGCTGGAGCCAGTCGTCAGCTCATCCGGCAGGCGGATGAAGTTGAACTCCTGCGAACACCACAGGATGAGCGTCTCGGCAAGCTGCGAGAGATGGACGGCCAGCAGCGCGCTGGCAAACACGAACGCCACCGCGAAATCCCGGTCCGTGACCGCATCGAGCGCATTGCTGAACACACCGTCAGCGCCCAGTTCCTGTGCCGTCCGGTGTGGATCAATGGGAATGGCCGTACCGGCCAGCGCCCCGGCGCCCAGCGGTGAAATCAGCGGTTGCCGCAGCCGCTCCCGGTCGCGCCCCAGTGCCGCATGGTAAGCCAGCAGGACGTGCGCCAGCGAAACCGGCTGCGCCCGCTGAAGATGCGTGTAGCCCGGCAGGACGACATCAGCATAGGCTTCCGCCTTGTCCACCAACGCCGTTGTCAGCTCATCCAGCGCCTTCCGCAACCGGTTCTCGCAGTCGCGTACGTAGAGCCGCAAATCCAGCGCCACCTGATCATTGCGGCTGCGCGCCGTATGCAGCAGGCGGGCATCCTCGCCAACCAGCTCTTCCAGCCGCCGCTCGACGTTCATGTGCACGTCTTCGTAGGCCGGATCGAGCTCAAGACCTTCGGCGCGAATCTGCTCCAGTCCCTGGCGCAGGCGCGCTGCCTGTTCGGCCGTCAGAATGCCGCAGGCTTCAAGCATGGCGACGTGCGCGAGCGAGCCGCGCAGATCGGCATCGAGCAGATGACGGTCTTCCTCCACCGAAGCGACGAAGCGGGCGATCTCCTCCTGCATCGGCGCAGTAAAAGCCGCCCGCAGCGCCTGGGCGTTGGATACGTCAGCACTCATCGGCGGTTATCCTCACTCATCCCGGACAGATTGTTTGGCAAACAGGTGCTGGTAGGTCGTCACCTCCAGCCCGAAGAGCGCCACCGTCAGCAGGGCAAACGCAGCATGGGTCAACAGGTTGATGCGCGCTGGTGGCAACGTTCCAAACACCACAATCAATGCCGTCGTTATGGCGAGCATAAATCCAAGCGTCGCCAGCACTTCTTCCCAGAAAAGCGACTGGTGACGGGTTTTTCCCACAGCAGACCGGGCAGAAACAGCAAACGGAAACAACGGCATTGGCGGCACCTCCATCAAGAACATTTCCAGTAGAGACCTTCGCCACACCTGAAAGGTGCGCGATACGATGGGGGCGATGCGTAAACTCGGCGTTTCAGCAACGCATCGCGCTCGTAAACCTTCAGCCCGCACTGTCTTCGGAAGACAGGCGAGCCTGCTGCCGCAAACGTAAGGAATGGATGGCGATGAAGCCTCCGGCGTCGGCCGGTGCAACCTGCGGGCGCGTCTCGAAACTCACCGCCTCGGCATTATAGAGACCAACCGGCGACTTCCGACCGACAACATAGGCCGCGCCCTTGTAGAGCTTTAAACGCGCCGTTCCGGTTACGTTCCGTTGAGTGTGCGTCAGGGTCGCCCGCAACAACTCCATTTCAGGTGAAAACCAGAAGCCGTTATAGACCAGTTCGGCAAATTTCAGACCCAGCGTTTCCTTGAAATGGGCCACTTCGCGGTCGAGCGTCAGCGACTCCACCGCCCGGTGTGCCTGCATCAGCAGCGTCGCACCCGGCGTTTCATAGACGCCGCGTGACTTCAGCCCGATGAAGCGGTTTTCAACGATGTCCACGCGCCCAATCCCATGACGCGCTCCCAGCGCGTTGGCGCGCTCCAGCAGCCGGAAGGGTGACAGCGCCTCGCCGTCAATGGCCACGGGCCGTCCGCGCTCGAAGGCAATCTCAACAAAAGCCGGTTCATCGGGAGCTTTTTCGGGATCGGTCGTCCACTGAAACATCCCCTCCGGCGGCGCCTGCCAAGGGTCTTCCAGTACACCGCCTTCATAGCTGATGTGCATGGCGTTGGCATCGGTCGAGTAGGGCTTTTCGGCTGTGACCGGCGTCGGAATGCCATGCCGTCCGGCATAGGCCAGCAGGTCGCGCCGCCCCACAAACGACCAGGTGCGCCAGGGCGCAATGATGCCCAGCTCCGGCGCCAGGGCAGCGACGGTCAACTCAAAGCGTACCTGATCGTTGCCCTTGCCCGTTGCTCCGTGGGCAATCGCGTCACAGCCGGTCGCCCGCGCCGCCGCGACGAGTGCTTTGGCAATGACCGGCCGGGCCAGCGCCGTCCCCAGCAGGTAGGAGCCTTCATACACGGCATGCGCCGCCAGCGCCGGAAACACGTAGTCGCGCACGAACTCTTCCCTGACATCCGCCACAACGACCTCATCCGCCCCGGTTGCCAGCGCCTTTTCCCGCACTGCAGCCAGGTCTTCGTTCTGCCCGACATCGGCCACGAACGCCACCACCGGCACGCCGTAGGTTTCCTTCAGCCACGCCAGAATGACGCTCGTATCGAGGCCGCCGCTGTAGGACAGGGCTATTTTTTTCATTTCGCGGATTTCCCTCCCTTTTTTCGCTCGCGCTTGTTTCCATTGTGCGGCCCGCTGTCCAGACCGGCAATCGCCACAATCCGCTCGACCACCCGCCGCGCCTTGCCCGCCGTTTTGACGACGACCAGCACCGTATTGTCGCCGGCCACCGTGCCGACGACCTCCGGGAACGCCAGCCGGTCGAGCGCCTCGGCCACCGGATGGGCATTGGCGGCGTCGGTGTGCACCACAACCAGATTTCCCGCGTCCGCGACGCGCCGCACCAGCCGCGACAACAAAAACGCCTCGTTTGAGCTGGGCAGACTGCCCGCCAGCCGCCCGTAGTAGCTGCCACTGGCATCCGTCAGTCGCACGATTCCCAGTTCCTTGATGTCGCGCGAGATGGTGCCCTGGTCACAGGTGATGCCGTACCGGGCAGCCAGCGCCGCACACAGTTCCGCCTGGGTGCTGAGTCGCTCTTGGTGAATGACCTCCAGCAACGCCTGCTGACGCGCGGATTTGTCCATTGCAGCCCGCCGGGTCCCCCTTCTTCTGTCGCTTTGGCCGGCAAACGCTTCCGGCTTGCGGAACGAACGGCGGATATTACGCATATTTATGCACCTGTCAAGCATAGATATGCAAAAAACCGCCTCTTGTTCCGGCAGTCATCAGGGTTCGTCCAGGCCCCGGTCATCGGTCAGCTTCACCCCCAGCCGTTCAGCCATGCGGTACAGCGTCCGGCGATCAACGCCGAGCACTTCGGCAGCGCGCGTACGGTGGCCGCTGACGGCTTCGAGCACATAGGTCAGGTAACGCCGCTCCAGTTCATCCAGCGTCGGCAGGTCGGCAAAGGGGTTCGGGTCGCTCCCGGCCGGAGATGTGTCCGGGACGGACGGCTTCACGGGTTGCAGTTTGAGCGGCAAATCTTCCGGGCGGATAACGTCATCGCGGGCGTGGAGCGCCGCGTACTCAATCACGGACTGGAGTTCACGGACGTTGCCGGGAAAGTCGTAGGCCGCCAGAACGGTGAGCGTTGCCGGTTCAAACCACAGGTGGCGTCCCACGGTCTGTGCCACCTGGCGCAGAAAGGCCTCGGCCAGTAGCGGCAAATCGTCACGCCGCTGGCGCAGGGGCGGCACGTGCAGCGTGACCGTACTGAGCCGGTAGTACAGGTCTTCCCGGAAGCGTCCGGCGGCGACTTCGGCTTCGAGGGCGCGGTTGGTGGCGGCAATGACCCGGACATCCACCTGCTGCGGCCGCGCCGCCCCCAGGCGGCGGACTTCCCCTTCCTGCAAGGCCCGGAGCAGCTTGACCTGCATCGGCAGCGGAAGGTCGCCGATTTCGTCCAGAAAAAGCGTTCCGTGATGGGCTTCCTCCCACAGTCCCCGGCGGTCGGCCACGGCGCTGGTGAACGCCCCACGGACATGCCCGAACAGTTCGGCTTCAAGCAGCGGTTCCGGCAAAGCGCCGCAGTTGACCGGGATGAAGGGGCCGCCTGACCGTGGGCTATGCCGGTGAATGGCCCGGGCGACGAGTTCCTTCCCCGTGCCGGACTCCCCCAGCACCAGCACCGTCGAGCGCGTGGGTGCCACCCGCGCAATTTCTTTGTACAGCGCCACCATGGCTGCCGAGCGCCCGACCAGGCCGGACGCATCGGCCAGGCCTACGGCCGGCGCAGCCGCCGGTGCTTCCCCCTTCCGGGCTTCGTCCTTCCGGGCAAGGGCCGATTGGACGGCCGCCACGACCTCATCCACCTTGAACGGCTTGGAAATGAAATCCCACGCGCCGTCGCGCAACGCAGCCACGGCGGCATCGAGGGTGCCGAACCCGGTGATGAGAATGACCGGGCAGTGGGCACGGAAGTCAGTGAGCAGGTCGAGTCCCGTGGCCTCGGCTTCCAGGTTGATGTCGCTGATGACCAGGTCAAAAGCCTGCCGGGCAAAGCACAGGCGGGCGGCTTCCGGTGTGGTGGCCGTGGAGACCTGCCAGCCGCGCGCCGTGAAGATTTCACGCAGCAGCTCACACGAAGCGGCGTCGTCATCCACCACGAGAATATGTCTGGTCATGGGCGTGGCTCCGTCGCCGGCGGGAAGGTAAGCCGGACGGTCGTTCCCTGCTCCGGCTGGCTCATCACCGTCATGTCTCCGCCATGTTCGCGGACGATCTGCCGGGCCACCACGAGGCCCAGTCCGGTTCCGCTCCCACGCGGTTTGGTCGTGAAGAAAGGTTCAAAAATGCGTGTCCGTACGCTTTCGGGCATGCCCTGTCCGGTGTCACGCGCCTCGATGACGAAGTGTTCCACGCCCGTTCCGGTTTCCCACCGGGCGCTGGTCACGGTGAGCTGCCCACCGGAAGGCATGGCGTCCATGGCGTTGTTGAACAGGTTGATGAAGACCTGCTGGAGCTGATCCACCGTGCCGCGCACGGGCAGCGGCGTCGGGCTGAGCTGTGTCACCAGATGGATGTGGCGCAGGGTCAGGGCCGGCTGGATCAGCTCGAACGTCCGGCGCAGGACAGCGTTCAGGTCAAGCAACTGGTGTTCGCTGGTGTCGGCCCGGGTTCGGTCGAGCATCGTCCGTACGATGCGCTCAATGCGCTCGATTTGCAGGCTGATGGTTTCGAGTCGGGCCTGGGCCCTGGGATTGCCGTTGAGGTCAGCGCCGAGAAGCTGCACGTGTCCGCTGATGAGGTTGAGCGGTGTGCCCACCTCGTGGGCCAACTGGGCTGCCGTCTGTCCAGCCGCCGCCAGACGCTCCATGTCGGTCAGGCGACGGGTCATTTCCCACAGTTCGCGGTTGAGCGTTTCAAGTTGGGTATTGCGTTCAGAAAGCTCGGCCGTGGCTTCGGCCACACGGGCTTCCAGTTCCTGGCGCTGCTGCTCGCGTTCGTCGGTCATGGCGCGGACCTGCGCCAGCATCCGGTTGTAGCCGTCGGCGAGCCGTCCCAGTTCATCCTGGGTGCGGACTTCCACCGTGGCGGAAAGATCACCTTCCTGCACGCGCTGCATGGCGGCCAGCAGGCGCTCGATGGGCGCATAGACCGTCCGGCGGAAGAGCCAGTTCATCGCCAGGGTGATGGCCAGCACGCAGCCCAGAGCGAACCACAGGGCAAGGGTGCGGTAACGGGTCAGTACGGCTGTGGCGAGACCAATTCGCTCGATGTATTCCACTGCGCCTTCGGGCCGACCGGCCCGTTTGATGGGCACGCATATCCAGTAGGCATCTCCGCCGCTGCCGTTCAGACGCAGTTGAGTGGGCAGGTTCGTCATGACCGGCGTCCGCAGCGCATTGGCGATGGCAGCCGGGTCCGGCGGCGGCAGGTCGTCTTCGACCAGGGCCGTGACGACCTGGTAGCTTTTCCCCGACCGCTCCCAGACCCGGATACCCAGGGCGTCGGGCCGCGCCTGCTTGGACAGCGCCACAAGGCGGTTGAGACCGGTCTGTTCGTTGGGCAGGCGCGCAATCTGCTCGGCGAGCGTGACAGCGTGGAGTTTGACCCACACCCGTTGTTCATCGCGGAGCAGCCGTGCCAGTTCACGGTTCGACAGCCACACAAAAGCGCCCAGGACGGCAATCGTGAGCGCCGAGGCCAACAACGTTGTCCGGGTATGCAGTTTCAAGGCCATAGCCGAAACGGACCCCACCTCCGGGACTGACCAGGTTCGGCAACCGACGCCGCCGGGTCACGGATGTATCTGCCGGCGGGCAAGCATAGGGCACTGTCGGGTTGTTGCGGAATTGACGGGCAGCCCTGACCGTCACAAGTTCCCTACAACTTCAACCTTGCCTTCTGGCACAGTATCGTGGCGCAGCCGCCTGTCCGGCGGCCTTGTGCAACCTGGTGGAGTTTCGAGGAGCCTTCATGTCACAACACATGGCTTGTCCGACCGTCGGCATCGTTGGTCTGGGCTACGTTGGGCTGCCGCTGGCCGTACAGTTTCTGCGCAGCGGCTGCCGGGTCATCGGCTTTGACATTGACCAGCACAAGGTCACAGCCCTCAATGCCGGGCGGAGTTATATCAGAAACGTCCCGGCAGCCGTGATTGCCGAAGCCGTGGCGACCGGGCAGTTCCAGGCGACGGCTGATGTGGCCCGGCTTGCCGACGTGGAAGCGATCCTGATCTGCGTTCCCACGCCGCTGACGGCGCACCGTGAGCCGGACCTGTCCTTCATCATTCAGACGGCTGAAGCCGTTGCCCCGCATCTGCGGGCCGGGCAACTCGTCAGTCTGGAATCCACGACCTATCCTGGAACGACCGAAGAAGAACTCGTGCCCCGGCTCGAACGGGGGTCAGGATTGCGCGCCGGACGTGACTTTCATGTGGTCTATTCGCCGGAGCGTGAAGACCCCGGCAATCCCGACTTCGGGACGCGCAACATTCCCAAGGTCATTGGCGGCCTGACCTCCGACTGCCTGGCGGCCGGCATCCGGCTGTACCGCCACGCGGTGCAAACCATGGTGCCGGTTTCTTCGACGCGCGTGGCCGAGGCCACGAAACTCGTCGAAAACATCTTCCGCTGCGTCAACATCGCCATGGTCAACGAACTCAAAATGGTCTTCGACGCCATGGGCATTGATGTGTGGGAAGTTCTGGACGCCGCCAAAACCAAGCCGTTTGGCTTCATGAAGTTCGAGCCGGGGCCGGGCCTTGGCGGGCACTGCATCCCCATTGACCCGTTTTACCTGACGTGGAAGGCACGGGAGTTTGGCGTGCAGACCAAGTTTGTGGAGCTGGCCGGCGACATCAACACCAGCATGCCGCGCTATGTGGTGACACGCCTGCTGGAGGCCCTGTCGGATTGCGGCCGCGCGCTGCGCGGAGCCAACATCCTGCTGCTGGGGCTGGCCTACAAAAAAAACGTGGACGACCCACGCGAGTCCCCGACCTTTGCCATCTGGGACCTGCTGCGCGCCCGGCAGGCGAACGTACAGTTTCATGACCCGTACATCCCGGTCGCCCCGGCCATGCGGGAATATCCGGCCTATGCCGGCACGCCATCGGTTCCGTTGACCGAAGCGGTTTTGGCGCACAGTGACGCCGTGGTGATTTGTACGGCGCACGACGGGCTGGATTACGGTTTTGTCGTCCGGCATGCCCGGCTTGTCGTGGACACCCGCAATGCCTGCGCCGGGCTGCCGGCCGAGTTGTTGCATAAGGTGGTCAAGGCCTGAAACCAAAGGATGTCACTGTAAGCCTGACCACACCTTGACTGTAGCTACTCGCCGGAAGGGGTTTCCGTCCCAGCGTTCTCAAGCGCCGACCTCAAGCGCCGACCGGCCGGGCTAGCTTTCAGCCGGCTTCAGTCTGCTGTGCCGGATGCCATAGTTGAAGTAGATGACATAGCCGGCAGCCATCCAGATGACGAGCCGCAGCCAGGTGTCGAGGGGCAGGGCGGCCATCATGCCAAAGCACACCAGAATCCCTAGCGCCGGCACGACCGGCACGAAAGGCGTCCTGAAGGGCCGCTCCCGCTCCGGCTGCGTGTAGCGCAGCACGATGATCCCGGCGCACACCAGAATGAAGGCGAACAGCGTGCCAATGCTGGTCATCTCACCCACGACGCGCGCCGGCACAAAGGCGGCAAAGAGGCTGACGAAAACGGCAAACAGCGCGTTGGACTTCCACGGCGTACGGAAGTACGGGTGCACTTCCGAAAAAATCTTCGGCAGCAGCCCGTCGTAGGACATCGAGAAAAAGACCCGCGACTGTCCCAGCAACATCACCAGGATGACCGAGGCGTAGCCGGCGAGAATGGCGAGGATGATGCCCTGGTTGAGCCACTTGTAGGGCGTATGGGCAATGGCCGTCGCCACCGGTGCAATTCCCTCGACGCCCTTGAACTCCGAGTAGTGCGCCAGCCCGGTCATCACGTGCGCAAACAGGATGTAGAGCACGGTACAGATACCGAGCGAGCCGAGAATGCCAATCGGCATGTCGCGCTGTGGGTTACGGGCTTCCTGGGCGGCCGTCGAAACGGCATCGAAACCGATGTAGGCAAAGAAGATGATTCCGGCGGCGCGGATGATGCCGCTCCAGCCGAAGCTGCCGAACTCACCCGTGTTGGGTGGGATGTAGGGTTCATAGTTTTTCGGCTCGATGAAGGCCCAGCCCAGCCCGATGAACGCCAGCACGACGCCGACCTTGAGCGCCACGATGAGGTTGTTGACCAGGGCGGATTCCTGAGTTCCCTTGATGAGAATGAGCGACATGGCCACGACGATGAACACCGCCGGCAGGTTGACGACGCCGGTGATGGTCGTGCCGTTGGCCGTGGTGATGGAATCAAAGGGCGACATAGTGAGTTGGGGTGGCAGCGCCACGTTGTAGTACTCCAGGAACTTCACCAGATAGCGTGACCAGCTTATAGAGACGGTGGCCGCGCCGACGGCATATTCCAGCACGAGGTCCCAGCCAATCGTCCAGGCGATGAGTTCGCCCATGGTGGCGTACGAGTAGGTGTAGGCGCTTCCGGCAACCGGAATCATCGCAGCAAACTCGGCATAGCAGAGGCCGGCAAAAAGACAGCCGACAGCGGCGATGATGAAGGAAATGGTGACGGCCGGCCCGGCGTTGTTGCCTGCTGCGAGGCCGGTGATGGAAAACAGTCCGGCACCGATGATAGCGCCGATGCCCAGGGTAATCAGGTTGAAGGGTCCAAGGGTTCGTTTGAGCGAGCTGTGTTCTGGTGATGACTGGGCTTGCAGTTCATCAATGGATTTGACGACGAAGAGCTGATTTGCCACGCTGCACTCCTCTATCAGTTCGGTTGAAATGTTCAGGTCAAGCAGCCGACACAGACGCCCGTGGACAGTGGTACGGTTCCCTCTGTGGCTGGTTCTGGGCTGACGTTGCCGGTAAGCGGCAACATAGCGCGAACGGCACCTGGTTGCAAAAACTTGGTTTGTATGCATCAGCTACAAGCAGACGCCCCCTCTCGCACATCACCGTCCGGACGGTCCTGGCTGAGCGCCATCGGGCTGGTGGCGGGGTTGTTTTTGCTCAACCAGGCGTTCGTCCATGGGGTAGGCGGCTATGGGTTGTCGGAGTACTACCTGCGGGTTCTGACGCTGGTGGGCATTTCCATCATCCTGGCCGTGAGCCTGACGCTGGTCAACGGCTGCGCCGGACAGTTTTCCATCGGGCATGCGGGTTTCATGGCGATTGGCGCGTACGCGGCCGGCGCGGTGACACACTTTGGCGGGGGGCCGTTCGTGGCCCTGCTGGAGGGGCTGCCGGGGTGGCCGGTTCACGCGGTACGGCTGCTGGTGTCCCTGATGGTGGGGGCTTTTGCCAGTGGACTGGCGGGGTGGTTGGTCGGGCTGCCGACGCTGCGCCTGCGGGGCGACTATCTGGCGATCGTGACGCTGGGGTTTGGGGAAATCATCCGGGTTGTGCTGTTGAACATCGAGCCGACTGGCGGTGCGCTGGGTTTTACGAACATTGCCCAGGGGCCGGATGTACCGGGGCAGTTACCGGATCAGCGGTTTGCCCTGTTTCTCGAAGACACGATGTTTTTCTGGGTCTCGCTGGCGGCCGTGTTGACGACGCTCGCCGTGGGACGCCTGGCCTATTCCAGTTTCGGGCGCAGTCTGGCGGCGCTGCGTGAAAACGAAATTGCGGCGGCGGCGATGGGCATTGACACGACGCAGGCCAAAACGACGGCCTTTGTCATCAGCGCGGCGCTGACGGGCATTGCGGGAGGGTTATATGCGCACTATGACAACTATCTGAATCCGGGTTCGTTTACCTTTCTGCGTTCGGTTGAGATGGTGACGATGATTGTTCTGGGCGGGCTGGGGAGCATTTCCGGGGCGATTGTCGGCGCGGCGACACTGACGGTTTTGCCTGAAGCCCTGCGTGATCTGACACGCATCCTGCCGCCGGCAGTGATTGAGGTGGCGCCATTTCTGGCGAATCTGCCTGACTATCGGATGGTGTTGTATTCACTGCTTCTGATTGGGCTGATGATCGTACGTCCGCAGGGTTTGTTTGGGCGGCGCGAATGGGCGTGGCTGGCGCGGTCGTTCCGGTAGGGGGGGGGTAGCGAAGTTTCACTGGAAGCTTCAAAGATTGAAGGTCATCATTGACAGCGGGCGAGGGAAAACGTAAGGTCGCACGTTGCTGACAAGCTTCCGGTGCAACGCTGGTACTTGGAACATTGGAACAAGGGTGGCATCGGGATGGCGCAGTGGCCGGGCAGCCGGTCAGTGCACGTGACAGATCAGGTATATGGCTAGGTAGCTCAGTTGGTAGAGCAACGGACTGAAAATCCGTGTGTCGGGGGTTCGATTCCCTCCCTAGCCACCAATAAAATCAACAGTTTACGGAGAGTTCAAAAGCAGCAAACGCAGTCGCAGCCAAACGATGTAGCCACTATGTAGCCGGTTTTGGGAAATCGGGCGGGTTTCCGTCCGTCCGTCAGGGGTGACTTCTGCCCTGCAGCCGGCGCGCCAGGGCTTCGGTACGGCGCAAAAGAAAAACGGCGCAAAAGAAAAGCCGGCATCCCTGCCGGCTGTGGGGTCGGACGGGCTGACTCCGACGGACGCTATGCCGCGCCCGGCTCCATCACCCCGTAGCTCCGTTCGATGACGATTTCCGTCTTGCCCGTGGCGTCATCCAGCCCGTGGCTGATGCGCTCCATCCGTTGCAGGTTGGTCAACGTCTCGCTGGAAATCTTTGCCGCCTTGAGCGTCTCGAAGGCCAGCCGTTTTTCGTCCAGCGTCTCCGCCGCCCGGTGCATTTCCAGGGCGCTCCAGAGCAGCTCGTACACTTCCCGGGTTTCCGCCTGATGACGCCGGATAACGTCCGCCGCCAGTTCCGCCGCCGCGTCAATCGCCGCCGCCCTTTTTTCCGGGTCGGTGACGGCTGTGCCGGTGACTTGCGCCATGGCTTTGCGCCGCACCAGTTCCGCCGCGTCCGTCCCATCGCCCCAACCTTCGGCTTTGGCGCGCCGGACAATAGCTGCCTTGTCAATACCGTACCGGGATGCCAGCAGCCCGAAGCTCAATCCGGCTTCCCGTTCCGCACGAATCTGCGCCCATGTGTCACGCGATAGTCTTGGCATAGCTTGTTACCTCGTCAGTCGGTTATGCCACAGCGCACGGCTGTGCGCCGTCTGTAATCGTCTCTGGCGCGTTCTGCGCCGGGATTGTGTGGGTTGCGCCGTCCGTCAGCGCCAGAATCTCGATAAAGGCTTCCAGCTTCGAGACGGCCATAGGCAGGCTTTCACGCGCTTCCTGTTCGAGCTTGTCCAGGTAGCCAGACAGCCGGGCGTCGGCTGTCTTTCGGCGCGCTTCCTGCAACCGCCACTGGAAGGCGGCTTCGGGGCTGCCGGTGACGAACACGGCTGCCAGCCACAGCCACGTCGGGCTGGTACGTGCGTCAATGTAGCCCTCCAGCCCTTCGCCTGCTCCCGGCGGGTTGCTGACGGCTTTGCGCGCCAGCTTCGCCAGGTAGCAGCGTGCGACAGGTTCCGTCTCTGCCCTGAAAGCGGCTTCGATGCATTCGAGTATCGCCTTCCGCCCCCCGGTGTCCCCCCGTACCAGCCGCTTGCCGTCCGGGTCAACGGCAACGTCGTCCAGCGCCCAACTCATGTGCAGCGCCGCCAGCCGGTCCAGGAAGTCTCCGGGAGTGCCGGGTTGCAGGTACGCTTCGAGTTCCTGATGCACAAACTCCGCCGGGTACTTGTGGATGTCCCGGCGTAGCTGTTCGAGAAACAGCCGTAGCGCCGGGTTGGTTTCCATCGCCAGGCAGCCGTCAATCTGCGCCCGTAGCCGCACCAGCGCGTCATCCGGCTGGCTGGCTGCTTCGCCGGGCTGTGTACTTTGCCTTGTAGTGCCTTCAGGCGCATTCTGTGGCGCGTCTGAAGGTGAAGTGTCAACCGCCGGTTCAGCGTGCGTCTGTGCCTGTCTGGATGCGCCCGAAGGCTGTGTGTCCGTCTGGCGGGCGTGCGCCGGGGTTGACGGTGACGTGCCGGACGCCCTGCCGGACGCCTTGCCGGACGCCTGGCGCACCAGGTTGGCGATGCTTCCTTCCACGTCCGGCTCGAACGGCTCGAAGCGCGACTTCGCCGCCGGTGACGATTCACCCGCCGGGAGTGCGCCGGCGTCCGCTTCGCTAGGCAGGGTACTTTGCTTTGTAATGCCGCCGGTGCGGGTTGCGTCATCCGGCGCGTCATTTCCCTTCGGGGTTGGTTCCAGCGCGCCGGATTGCCGCGCATCCGCTTTGCCAGGCTGTGTACTTTGCCCTGTAATGCCACAAGGCGCGTCTTGCGTTATGGCTGTGCAGGTTGGGCCGTCCGGCTGGCTGACGTGCGCCGGGGCAGGCGATGACGCGGCAGGCAGGGCAGGCTTTGCCGCATCGTCGGGCGCGCCTGCCAGCCGTGACTGCTTCCAGTCTTCGTAGGCAGCAATACCGGCTTCCAGCCCGTCGCGTCGTGCGATAGTCGCAATCGCCTTGAGTGTGTCACGTTCAGCCGGATGCGCCGCCAGGCTCCGGCGCATGGCTCTGAGCAGTTCGTTGACGTTTGTGTACATGGCTCCCCCCCTAAAACCCGCACGACGGGCACGCCCACGTGCCGTCCAGGTCAAGTGTCATAGGTGTCCGGTGGTCTTCGCACAGTTCGCCCGCATCGGGCTGAACGTCAGCCGCCTTCGATGAGTGTCCGTCGCTGTCTGACGGATTGGCAGGTTGCTGTGAAGGTTCTGCGCCGGGAACGGTTCTATCAGCCGCGCCTTCGCCGTTGCCCTGTGGCTTACGGCACTTGCACATGTCTATGGTTTCGCCGCACATCAGGCACACCGTCTTGCCCGCATTACGGTTCCGGGCAAGCGCCTCCCGGCGCGCCTCCCCGTCCGCATCCCTGTCAGCGTCTGACGCCGGGGTGGGACGGTGCGGTTCGGATGACGGGCTGCCGGCAGCGTCGTCTGAACCGGACACCCCCTGCACACGACGGGATGAACCGCCCGATAAATGCCTGTCGCTGTCCGACGGGTAGGCGGGTGGCTGTGCCGGCGGCTCTGCGCCGTTGGCATAGGCTGGCTGCGTTTTTTCGTTTCCCCCCCATTCTACACTTCCTACGCTTCCTACGGTTTCCCCGCCGTCACTCATGGCAAGTGGTAGAAGGGTGGGGTTGATGCGCAGAAGGTGGCGTCGTCCATCCTTCTGCACCCAAGCATCGCCATTCTCTTCAAGCTGGTTGGTGGCTGCGAAAAACCGCTTCCCGTCCTTGATCGGGCCGTAGTTCCGGGCATTACGGCAGGTCACGTGGTCGGTCTTGTGGGTTGTGCAGTATTCCCGCAGCCAGCGTTTCAGCCGGGCGGCATCGCTAAGGTCAATCGCGCCGGTGGATTCCTCGAAAAACCGCCGGGCTTCGAGTAGGTACCAGTCCACGATATGCGCCGCCCTCTCGATGTACTCTTCCCCGATGTCTCTGGCGTCCCCCTGCTCGAACATGTGCATCACCGCCGCCAGCCGGGCCGCGTTTTCCGCTGCCTTGGAACCCACGTCCCGGAGTCCCTGCAAGTCATCCAGAAGCCGCCGTTCCGTCCGGTTGGCGTAGTCTTTCCAGCATTCACGCGCCTTCGGGGCAAGGTAGAGTGCCGGTGGTTCCAGTTCCTTTTCTTCGTTCCGTGGAAGCGGCACTTCCAGCAGGTTACGCAACCGCTGGCAGAAGGCGTCCAGCCCCGGAGTCCGGCTTGGCGGGTCTTTGGTGATTCGCGTCCCCTGCGTTGACTTCGGGCAGGAAAGCAGGCAGCGCGCCAGAAAGCCCTGTCCACGCGAAACCGCGCCGTGACCGTCCATAAATTTATGCATCACCGCCGGCTGTACTTGCAGCCCGATAGTCAGCCGCACGTTGCGCACGTGGAAAGATTCCTTGGTACGCCGGTCAACGGAAAAGTCAGCCCCGTCCCAAAGCTGATTCAGCAGCGCAAGGTTGCGCACTACGGTGTCTGTGCTCATTGAGTGTCCGCCGAACACCGCCCCGGCTTCTGAACTTACCAGTCCAGCCGAGGGCCACGAGTGCGTCAGAGAGTAAGCCAGCGCCTCGGTAGTCGCGTCCGAGTACAGCAGCTGTGGGACGGGCGGCTTTTCGGGCTTCTGAAACTCAAGCTCGATAAGCGCCTGCTCGTCGGGGCTCAAATCCAGCCCTGTCCCGTCACGCCCCGCTTTCTGGATTGCCTTGAGCAGCCCTTCCCGCTTGGCTTCCCAGGCGGCCATCCTGGCTCTGTAATCCTTGAGTGCGGGTTCGGCTTTTTTCCCGGCTTCCTGCACGAATTCCCGCAACGGCTTGGTGAAGTATCCATCGCAGGTTGTCTTTCGTTCCCCGGATTCGGCAATCGTCAGCAGGAACAGGCTGATGGGACGGCGCATCATCCGGTTGATTTCCACGTCCGCCAGCCCCTGGACGGCAATGGAAGCCGCCGTCAGCGCCGACGCCGCCACGAGTACCGTGGGCGCTTGGGTGTAATCCTGCACTTCCTGCACAGCCTCCCGGATAAGTTCCGGCAGGGCTTCCACCGGGAAGGGCTGTTCGGGCGGCAACGGGTGTTCATCTGTCAGGCAGACGGCTAACGGCGTGCCGCCGGCATCCTGTCCGGCTATCTCCACCGCCGGGATGGGGCACTCGAAAGCCGCCCGCACGGCGTCCAGCCCGTCCCGCACGTGCAGGTCATTGAAGTCAGCGCCCTTGCCCATACCGGACGGTGGTGCACAAAGGCGCGCTCCGAGCTTTCTTGCGGCTTCAATGGCGTCGCTGTGCGGCTTGCCGCCTTCCCCCAGGTCAGCCGCAATCACCAGTTCGCGCCCCGGACGTTGCAGCGCGCGTCCAACCTTCCCGATGTTGCCCACCGACAGCGCCGCCACGACGGGTTCGCCCAACGCTTCGGCAATGGACAGCGCCGTGGCGACGCCCTCGGCAAGAATAAGCCTGCCGGTTTCCGGCAGCGTCCCCGTTGCCCAATATCCGCCGCTTTTCCGCCCGTCTTTCAGCGCGCTCTTACGTCCCTGCTCGTCAATAAGCTCCACCGTGGAAATCTTGTCGCCGATGACAACGGGTGCGATGAGGATGCGCCCTTCGAGCGGTTCGCCTCCGGCATACGGATGGTAGCGGATAATCTCCCTTATGCGCCCCACGTGCAGTTCGCCCAAGGCGTCGGTTGGCTTGACGCCCTTGCGTACCAGGTAGGGGTGGTCATCGCCAGCCGGACACGCCATCTCGCAGAGAGCATTCGCCTTCTGCGCCGCCCGTTCCGCCGCCCCGTCGTCTTTCTGCCTGGACGCCGGGAGCAGGATGTCGGGCGCAACGCCAGCCGCCAGCGCGTCCCGCACGAAGATGGTGTACCGCACGCCGCCGCGTCTATCCCCACATGTGAGCAGCCAGCCGTCGGGCTTGCGGCTGACGTACGCCCATCCGCTTTGCTTGCCCTTTGTGTGGGTGTCGAAGGTGATGGGTTCGTCGCCTGTTTCGTGCAGGCTTTTGGGTGCGCCCCCAAGCCGCTCCCGGATTACCGGCAGCGCGTCTTCAAGGGAACCCGTTATTTCTATGTGATTCGGCGCCCCGTCCCCCGGCAATTTGCCGGGATTTCGGACGGGCAGGTTGTCAAGTTCGATAGGCTCGGGTAGCCTTGTCATGAAGTTTTTTCCCTTTCCCAGCCCGGCACGGTTGCGCTCCCGTCCGGGCTGAAACTTTCCGGGCACGCCAATACGCGCCCGAAGGGTTGATGCCCTGCCCTACGCCGCGCCGGGCGTCTGGCTGTCTGGTTTGCCTTCGAGTAGTCGTCGGATTTCCGCTACCGGCCACATCAGGCGGCCGTGAACCCGAACCGGACGGAGCGGGCCGTTTTCCAGGCACGCCCACAGGCGCAGCGTCTGTGGACGGCGGCCAAGCAACCGGGCGGCTTCCCCGGTCGGGATTGCCGGTCGGGTTTCGTTTTCAAGTAGGTTCTGCATACTGCACCTCCGTTCGCGCTTACTTGCAATCGTCGAACGGGGGCAGGATGCCGCGTCAGCCCGAATCTGTCGTGGAACACTCGATTATTTTTCGGGCGCGACTTTTCCAGGGCGGGGCTGTCTGTCGTTTAGGGCTTTACGCACGTTGTCGTAGGTAACAACGATGTCGGGGCGGTTGATGGCTATAGTTGCGGCTACCGCCATTGCGTGCTTGATGCGGTCCGTCAGGTCGAACTTGAAAATCCTGGTCAGTATGCCTGCAAAAACCCGGATGGCGTCTGTTTTCTCACCCTTCTGCCGTGAATGTAGGGGCAGCGCGGGTATGTAGTCTTCAGCCGCCATAGCCGCAGCCTCAAGCAGGTCGGCCAAGTCAGGGGCTGAATCCCACGCGCTGCGTACCTCCACGCTTGAGTCCAGCTCGTCGCATACCTTCACGATTGAGTCCGGCTCGTCTCCCAGTATTTGCGGGCGCAGGGTTTCCCATGCGTCAACATCATCGGGGTGAGAAGGGACCGCTATCCTGAGTAGCGCGCGCGTTGAAACCAACTCCTTCGGCATACCAACGTCCAGCGATTCGAGGATTCTGATTTGTCTGGACAGTTCCCTGGCGGCCTTGATGATTTCTTGGCGCAGAAGGCGGGCCTCTTTCAGTCGCAGGCGTATCCTGGTGTGGTTGTGCGCCGCCTCACAGGCCGCAAGGAGAAACATGAACACTTTGCGGTCGTCGAGACCAGACAGCCATCTCCCGTAAAGCTCCTGTCTGTCACGGTCACGTCCGTCGTCATGGCTTCGAGTCAGACGCTCGATGCAGGCTATGTCGTCGCGGATATTGTTGATGTGGGCTTGCAGGCGGTCTTGCATGCGCTTACACGCGCTTTGCACGCTGTGGGGCCTTCTCCCGCGCCTGATGTTGGCTGAGATACCAATCTCAGCCAACCGGATTCTCATGTGTTCCTCACTTCTGCGCCATTCTTCCACAATGGCTTCAACCTTCTGTGCAACGCCAGCCGGAACCCATTTTGGGTATTTCATACGCACTCCCTTCCAGTGCAGTCCCTTCGATGGGGTGTCGCACCGGCGGGCGAAGGGTTCCCGCTGTTCGCCGGGGTGAAGTGTAGGAAGCGTAGGGAGTGTAGAATGGGGGGAAATCAGAAATCGGAGTTTACCTTACCACCCGGAGTTTTGCCGGGTTCGCTTCCGCCGGCGGCTGTTCGATGCCGGCCTGTTCGAGAATCCAGCCTTCGATTCCGGTGTGCCACTTTCGCAGCAGGTCAATCGGGCGGGCGCGATAGTGGCGTTCGGCTGTGGCGCTTGGACGGTGGCCCATAAGTTGGGCTACGACGCCCACGGGGGCTTCCACCCATTCGGAAAGCGTCCCGAACGAACGGCGCAGTCCGTGCAGGCTGACGTGTGGGATGCCTGCCAGCCGGCAGACGCGCTCGACGGCGTGACCGGGGCGGTTGATGGGCGCGCTGGCTTTGTCGGACGCGAACACCCATTCATTCCGCCGTGGCAGTGCCGCCAGCAGACGGGCAACGTAGGGCGTCAATGGAATCACCCGTTCGCCCTCCACCTTGTCGCGGATGGTGAGGGTCAGCCATTGGAAATCCACGGCGTCCCACGTCAGCGCCAGCACTTCGCCGGGGCGCGCGCCGGTCAGCAGCAGGGTTTGCAGGTACGCGGCTACCGTCGGATGTTGCTGGCGTACCTTCTCGAACCACGGCTGAAGCTGCTCCCGTTGCAGGCAGTCGTTTTTGGCTTTGGGCGTCCCCAGGGTTTCGCGCGCCTTGCGGCTGTGGGCCGGGTTTTCGGCGGGTAGCACCTGGGCGAAGTCGGGGCGGGTACGACACCAGTTCAGGAAAGCCTTGAGCAGGCGCAATCCGAGACGGGCTTGCGTTGGGCGATGGGCGTTCCGGGCGGCCCACGCTTCGACGGCTTCGGTCGTGAGACTTGCCAGCGGTTGGTTGAGTAGAGCGTAAAGCGGCCCCGGTTGGGTGACGCCTTCGCCCTTTTTCCGGGGTTCGCCACCTGGGGCGGCTATGCGCAGGTGGTCAAGGTAGTGGCGCTCCCCCCATACGTCCCGGCGTTCGTGGCAGTAGGCGTGCCAGACTTCGAGGGCGCAGACTTCGGCGGCTTCCCGCCGGGTGCGGGCGGCTTCGGCTTCCTGCCGCTGCTTTTCGAGTTCCGCGCGCGGGTCAAGACCACGGTCAACCAGTGACGCCAGCTCCCTTGCCCGCGCGCGGGCGGTTTCGATAGTCCAGTGCGCCGGGCTGCCGATGGTCAGCCGGAGGGTGCGCCGGTTCAGCTTTCCCTCGAAGACGTAAGCGCGGTTTCCGGCCGCGGTCACGCGCAGCGCCAGTCCGGGTACTTCGCTGTCGCGCAGGAAAGCCTGTTCTTTTCCTTCGGGGCAGGTAAAGGACTGCACCCTGCCCGCCGTCAGTCGTGCGCGTGTCATTGCCGATACCTCCATCGGATCACTTTTGCCCCCAGTCCGGGTGTCGGCTACACGAATCCGGGTGTCGGCCGTGTAGCCACTATGTAGCCAGTTTTGGTCAAAACCGTTCAATCCGGTTCAACACCAGTATCACCCACAAACCGCTGGAAAGCAAGGGGTAAGCGTTGATTTTTGTTGAGTTTACGGGGTCAAAATGAACACCGTTCAACGCCCCATGTAAACGGACTGAAAATCCGTGTGTCGGGGGTTCGATTCCCTCCCTAGCCATTTTTCCCAAGTTCGGCAACATTCGCCAGGCATCGCAAACTACTGCAAAAGCAGCAAGTTACAGCCAAGCTCAGTTTCGCCGAAGTTCGCCAAAACCCATTTACACCCGGTCATCGTATGGGTACACTGGAGGTATCAGAAAACCTTGGGTGTATCACTTATGCTAACCAATACGCCATGCCTGCCGGCAGGGCCAACAGACAGGCTCTACAGCCTGTTTGATGGCCGTGGTACGGAGCTTTACCCGGCCGTACCCCCTGCTGATTCCAAGGTGTGGCGGATGAAGTTCAGTACTAACCACCACATACCCTCCTCACCCAACCCGAGGGAATCCGTTACAGTGTTCAGGGCGTTTCCAGTTTCAAAGTGAAGATAACCCTGTGGCTCCTTGTGAAGCGGGTTCTGAGACCGGTGGCCTTAAGGATTTCAGGCCGTAGCAGCTTAACCTGAATTGTGAACAAAAGTCCTAAGCCCCGAGAGTCCCACTTCATGGGGAATCATCCTATTCCAGTTCCAGGCGATCCCATTACTCAGGGAGATTGACAGAGTTAGCAGGTATAATATCTGTGAGGTAGCCATGATCGGGACAAAGAAAACTTATACCGATGCCCAATTTGTATTTGTACCTCCGTCTCCTGTTTTCAAGTTTGTTGTCATCCCTATAGCCTTGCTTTGCATGCTCTCGGCTCCATATTATTACACCAGGGACCTGCCTAATGCTTCTAATGTAGAAGTGATGAGAGGTATCGGCAATTTTATCCAGCTTATTCCAGTGCTATTTCTGGTAAACGTACTATCGGAAATGTTACTTGTTCCTGTTTACGGTATTTTCTTTTCAAGCAAGAAAGGTGATAGGGATTTCGGACAAAGTCTAAGACTCCTTAAACTCTTTTCGGCTGGTACATTCAAAGGCATCTGCCCTTATTGCGGGGCCCCCAACGATGTTACAGCTACCCAAGATGAATTCCGGGGCATTGACTGCCCCAAGTGTAAGAACAGGTTTCTGCTCAGGGACGGCAAGTTCTTTCAACTAGACCCTCCCAGTCCGCTGGATGCGAGGTTTTCAGGGATTAGGAATGGGCTTCGTCTGGTACAGATTGCGAGTGTCACTACCTCTCTTGCGCCAGCTATTTTTATCCTTGGGGTGATTCTGGCTACACTGGCTACACTGGCTCAGGATTCCTTGCGGATTAGCGTCTCCGCTCTTCTTTTACCGGCTTTCAGCGTCATTTTGTTGGTTGTCAGTATGGCAGTGCAAACTGCTGGAATGTGGCAATGTTTACAGGCTCCCGAATGGTCTCCCAGGAACCCCGCCAAGACTTGGATCACCGCTGCAGTGTTTTTGCAGGTGATGACCCTTGTGTTATTGATTGGCAAACTTCTCACCCTGAATCAGTCAAATACCCTCCTGCTGAATGCTCTTTTAGGGATATGCGGTTTTTTATGTCAGTTTACTTTTCTTGTATTCTTGATGAGGTTTTGCAGCTTTACTCAACGGGCTGACCTAAGAGATGAGTTCAGGGGAATCCTTACCAATTTTACAATTTTGACAATCCTGTTTCTCCTTGTACCATTGGCGGAACTTGTACTCCCTGCCAGTTACAAGACTCCCCTGCTCGTCCTGATGGCCCTACTGGCATGGGGTACCTTCATGGGATATTTTTTCAGCCTGAGAGGGCTAAATTCCCACACCAGCCAAGCTCTTGCCACCTATAACCTTGGTGCATTGGGCAGGAACTGATAACACTGACCCCAAGTGAGGTCTATTGGGGATAGCATCTATATCGACGCTTACCCTTCACCTTCCACAGAATCCGATAAACCAGGAGCCAAATCCCAAAAACAAACATTACTTTGTCTGGAATTCTCCTGTTTGCCACATATTTGGTTAGGATCAACATAACACTGTTGATGTTGCCAGTAAGTTGGCACTTTTGAATGTCTGCAATTTTCCCTGGAAAAAAGAAAGCACTTTGCAATGTGTTGTCTTCCGCTTTCCTGTCCGGCGGTAGTGACATGACCGTTCCCGACCAGCCCCATGCCGTTCAGGGCCAAAAAGCCAGTGAACCACGCTTCCGGGACATTGCGTTCGTTGTGAAGCTGCTCAAGCAGCCAGATCGCCTTGGGGAGTTGAAAGGGCGGATTGACCCCACGCGAATCGGCATATCCGGTCACTCCTACGGCGGACTGCCAAGTCAGGTGGTCGCCGGCCAATTCGTGAAGCGGTTTGGCTATGCACTGGCGATACCTGAGTTGCAGGGGGCGTTTATCCTCAGCCCATCGCCTCCACGACCAAGCCAAGGCGACACGAAAGACTCGTTCAGGAACATGCCCATGCCTCTCTTTTCAGTAACCGGGACGGAGGATGAGGCTCCGGGACGCGGGTTTGCCGCTAAAGACCGGAGGGCGCTGTTCGATCACACGTCCAACGTGGACCAATGGCTTCTGATTCTCAACGGTGACACACACTTTACGTTCTCGGGCGAAGAAACACTGTTCCCAGTGGCAAGACTTTTTCCGGGTATGAAGCCGGACCCGAACCTTGCCGCCAATCACGAGATTATTCGCGCGGCAGCAACAGACAGATTTCGCGCCAACACCCAAACCAAAACAGGCAGCAGACGGCGGAGTGCCACCGCTGCACTGGAGCGTCAGCGAGCACGGCTGGGGATTTCCGATCTGACCGGCCGGCAGACTTTGCGTCCTTCTTGTAAGTTCTCCGTCTTTGGGGATGAGCACCAGGTTGGGCTCAGTTTCCAGATTGGAGAACCGTCGTATGAATTCTCAAATGCTCCAGGCCGACTCCCCTCGCACAGTGAGGATTGAGTTACTGGCCCTAGACCTCAACACCTGTACCCGCTGTGTTGGCTCACTGGCAAACATTCAGCAGGCAGTCACCCTTCTGCAGGGGGTTCTGGCAGCAACCGGCACCACAGTGTCCGTCGTTGAACGACTGATTGCGTCAGAAGAACAAGCTCACCAGCATCAGTTTGTGACCTCCCCCACCATCCGTGTCAACGGCAGGGACATTGCCTTGGAGACGGTCGAAAGCCCCTGCGACGCCTGTAGTGACCTGTGTGGTTGTAATGGAAGTGTTGCCTGTCGAGTCTGGCGTTACCGAGGCGCAGAGTACACTGAAGCTCCGGTCGGTATGATTGTCGATGCCCTGCTGGCAGCAATCTACGGTGATACATCCACGGTACTGGCAAAGCTCCAGCCCTACACCGGCGTACCAGACAACCTGAAACAGTTTTTTGCCAGTCAGCAGGTACAGGCAGTTTCTTCGGAAAGCTACGCAAACACGATGACAGCGACAGCGTCCGGTTGCTGTGAGGTCAGCGCACAGGCTACCTGTTGTACAGCAGAAGAGAAGGTATCCTGCTGTGGTGCGCCAACAGCAGCGTCTGCCTCTTGTGGGTGTCAGTAGTTTGACCACCAGATTTGACCACCAGGAGAAGCGGTGATGGAGCAGGATTTGGCAGCACTCTGGCAGATGTTTCACGATCGCCTGTACCAATTCATTCGACAACGGGTGAAAAACCCGGCTGATGCGGATGACATCCTGCAGGACGTGTTTCTCCGAATTCATCACCGCCTCCACACTGTGAGAGAGCGTGAGCGCCTTGTGTCCTGGATGTTTCAGATTGCCCGCCACGCTGTAATTGACCATTACTGCTCTTCTTCGAGGCAGTGGGAAACGGCTGCTGAGCAAGAGATGGCGCTGGCGGCTCACTCTGGTGAGGAAGCTGTTACTACGTTGAATCAGGAACTGGCCACCTGCCTGCAACCGATGCTCAGGGCGTTACCCTCCACCTACCAGGAAGCCCTACGGCTGGTGGAACCGGAGGGTATGACCCAGAAAGCCGCGGCAGAGCGACTGGGGCTTTCTCTTTCCGGCGTAAAGTCACGGGTGCAGCGCAGTCGGCAACAGCTACGGGCAATGCTGTTGCAGTGTTGCGAGATCGAACGCGATCGGCTCGGCAATGTACTTGATTACCGACTGAAACAAGGAGCAAGGTGTGGTCCTCACAAACTGGAAGAAACCCATTGTCCTTGTCAGGAGAGTAAACCATGAACACCTATGCTCAACTCCATACCCACCGAACCAACTTGCTGATTCACTTGATTGCTGTTCCTCCCTTCATCGCAGCTCACTTGGGACTGGTCAGTGCCATCGCCTGGCAGGAGCCTCTGTCAGCCATGGCATGGATCGGTTTGGCCGTTATATCGCTGGGATTGCAGCGCCGAGGGCACGCACTGGAGCCAAAAGCTCCAGCTCCCTTTCAAAACGGCCTGAATTTTGTGACCCGGTTGTACACTGAGCAGTTTTACACCTTTCCAAAGTTCTTGTTTTCAGGAAAATTTCAGGAAAGCTGGTTAGCTGCCTCATCTCAAAATACACAGAAGAGAAAGTGAAATGAATAAACCAATACTTGACAGTGCAGTGCCAATTTTAGCCTCATTGAACATCAGCAGAACTATCCAATTCTACTGTACAGTACTGGGCTTCACAAAAATCCACGAAGAGCCATCAGTTTATGGTATTGTACAGCGGGACTCGGTGAAAATTCACTTCTGGGCTTGTTCGGAAAAGCACATAGCCGAAAATACAGCTTGCCGAATCAAGGTCAAGGGTATCACTTCCCTGTACGACGAATTATGAATCAAGGGTGTTGTTCATGACGATGCCCCCCTGCAGGCTAAACCCTGGGGCACTCACGAATTCGGTATTCTGGATGAAGACGGCAACCTGATCACTTTCTTTGAAACAGTCTCACAGCTTGAGTAAATTTCAAGGTTCTTCATGCAGAGAAACAGCACTATCAGAGGGGAACAGCCAGGAGGTGCCACAGCTATCCGGGCTGTAAACCTGGCAGCTTTTCCCACAGATTTTGAGGCCGACTTGGTTGACCGACTACGCCCAAGATGTACCCGTCGAAGCATTTGTGGTACTGGGATTACAACCTGGTTATCTCCGGAACGTGCAAGGGACAGTCAACTATCGCCCAGCTTTTGATGCTGCTGTCCTGAGTGTGATTGCTTCTATTGTGCAGACACTGCATTGCCGTGCCAGCGTTTGTAGAAGGCTTCTACAATACGCCAAGGCTACTTGTCCTGGAGGCACTGACGAGTAATGGACGACTGAGCAGAGGCGCATTCTTCTGATTCAAAAGAATTGCCGGACAATGTCGGCCACGGTGGTTCAATATGGTTTTCTGACTCGAAGTGGGCTGGTTCATTTTCAACATTCATTGGACTTTCTGACAGCATTGGGCGAATGTCCCGCAAGCGATACGAAAACCTTCTGCATGATGTGAAGCTGTACGAGCACTTCAATCATCACCCATTCCAAGGCTTCGACGTTGACCATCTCATCGCCCATTTCCCTACATTTACCTTGCAATCATGGAATCCCATGCCATGATTGCAAGGATGATTCCCCGACGACTTCTGTCAACGCTGACCGCTGCCCTGGCCGAGGTTCCGGCAGTAGCACTCCTGGGTCCACGCCAGGCAGGCAAGACCACGCTGGCGCTTGCCGTGGCCGATACCCGGCCGTCAGTCTATCTGGACCTTGAATCCGAAGCTGACCGCACCAAACTCGCCGATCCTGAGCTGTACCTGGCCCAGCATGCGGACAAGCTCGTCATCCTCGACGAGATTCAGCGCGCGCCACAGTTGTTCCAGAGCCTGCGCGGGCTGATCGACAAGGGACGGCGGCGCGGACAGGGGCGGGGCCGGTTCCTGGTGCTCGGCTCAGCCTCGATGGACCTGCTCCGGCAGTCGAGCGAGTCGCTCGCCGGACGCATCCGCTACCTGGAGCTTGGTCCGCTGGACGCCGGCGAAGTCGAACCCAGGCAACTGGACGCTCTGTGGCTGCGCGGCGGTTTTCCCGAAAGCCTGCTGGCAGAAAGCGATGCCGTGAGCCTGCGCTGGCGCAGCGATTTCATCCGTACCTACCTCGAACGCGACATCCCACAGCTCGGACCGCGCATCCCGGCAGAAACGCTGCGTCGGCTGTGGACCATGCTGGCCCACAGTCAGGGAGAGCTGCTCAACGCCGCATCACTCGCCCGCGCGCTGGCTGTGGACGGCAAAACGGTGGCCCGCTACCTTGACCTGCTCGTGGACCTGTTGCTGGTGCGGCGGCTTGCGCCCTGGCATGGCAACGTCCGCAAGCGCCTGGTGAAATCACCCAAGGTCTATGTGCGCGACAGCGGACTTGTCCATGCGCTGCTCGGCATTGCCGATGGTGAAGCCCTGCTTGCCCACCCGGTGGCAGGTGCGAGCTGGGAGGGGCTGGCCATCGAAGCGCTGATCGCTGCGGCCCCGCCTGGCACACAGGTATATTTCTTCCGCACGGCGGCCGGTGCGGAGATTGACCTGCTGATTGAGCGCCCCGGCGAGCGCCGGCCATGGGCAATCGAGATCAAGCGTGGGCTGGCGCCAAAGCTTGAGCGTGGGTTTTACGCAGCCCGCGAAACAGTCAAGCCCATCCGCTGCTGCGTCGTGTACAGCGGCCGTGAACGCTTTCCGCTCGCTGAAGGCATCGAAGCTTTCCCACTGCCGGAACTTTGTGCGGAGCTTGCCCGCCCATAAGCAGTTCCGCTTCCCCACAGACGGAAAACCTCTCATGAAGCTGCAAGTGGATCACAGGTGAATCATGCTTATCCTCATGAAAATCATGTTGACACTTCTGTGCCTGGGGATGTTCTTTTACGCATGGAGGGCGATAAAGATTGGCCGCGTATATTGCCAGGGGCAGTGGTATGAACGCTCTGAGCATAGCGCCTGGTTTTGGAGCACCATTGCACTCTACTTACTTGGCCCGCCTGTCATTCTCTATCTGCTTTGGAAGTTTTGAATCCAACCTGTCTGAGAAGTTGTCACCATGATGGAGAACAACTCAACCAGCGTGGCCGCTGCCTTCGAGATGCTGCTGGAAGAAATCGAGGCGGAGATTGATTTCGTAAACCGGGCTGGTGCCCGTGCCTTTGAAGAGCGCGATTATGAAAAGGCAAAAGAAGCTATCGAGCGGGCGGAACAGCTCACGGATTTCCGCGACAAAACCAACGCGCTCCGTCGGGAGTGGGAGAGCCTCTTTACCCGGGAAGAAGATGAGGAAGATACCGAAGCCCAAGCCACACGGCGTAACCTCGGCCGTTTGCGCCGTGGGCAGCGGACGCGCGAAGAAGCCTACTACCGGCCGATTCTCGAAGCCCTGCAAGCCCTGGGTGGTTCGGCTCAGGTGAATGAGGTTCTTGACCATGTGCTTCAGACCATGCAGGGCACGCTGAGGGATGTGGATTTCGAGCCGCTCACCTCTGACCCGGACATGCCGCGCTGGAAGAACACGGCGCAATGGGCGCGTAACACCATGGTCAGGCAAGGACTTCTGCGGAATGACAGCCCCCGTGGGGTCTGGCAAATCAGCGCGGCCGGTGCCCGGTTCCTGCGTGACGGCGGCGGCTAACCGGTCCGGGCCGTTTTGCCCTTTTGCCGATGAGTTCGCCATCAAAAAACAATCCTGCCCGGCCGGTGAAATCCCCGGCTGTGGAAACCAGAACTTCTGGCCATTCCTGAAATGAAGCGTTTGGTGATGGGAGCTGCATGATGGATTCGAGACAGGTTCTGGTGGATTGGTTACGTGCGGAATTCGCCACCGAACAGGCATCCGACTTCGCCCGCCTGAAACGCATCCCTGATACCAGAGTCGTCTGGTTTCTGGACACCTTCACCCGACTCAACCCGACGGAGCAATCGGCAGTCGTGGACACCCTCACGGAATGGTCGTCCTACAGTTTTCTGGGTCAACTGCGACCACCCGCCGTTGTCGAGCGTTTCTCCCGGTGCACCGCGCCCCCGGCACTGGCGGAGGGTGTCCGTTGCACAGGCGTCAATCTGTTAGCCGGCCTGGCGAAAACCCGGCAGTACGGCAGCCTTCAGGGATGGCTTACGGCGCAGGGAACAACAGGACTGGCCGCGCAGCCATCGGAACATCTGGCCCGTCGGCTTGAAGACCTGAAACCGATCAAAATCCCCACCCTGCGCCGTCTGGTACAACGGGCGTTCGCCGCACGTTTTGCCACTGCCAGCCAAGACATGGGGAGTGAGTTCTGGCGCTATCAGGGCACACTCGGTGAAACAGCCGTGAGCGTGGAGATTCGCTATTCCGGCCGGATGACGCGGCCGCAACTCCAGTATGGGGTCGAGGTCGCGCATCCCGACGTAAGACGCCGCCTCGGCGGTATCACGTTTGAAGGGGTGCTGGGTGTCGGTTTTGGCTGGTGGGATTATCTGACGGTCGAAAATGCCGAACGCTCCGTCGCGCTGCTGTGCGATCTCGTCGAGTACGCCGCCCGCTTGCCGGAGCGCCTCCCCCTGCAAGGCAGCGTCGGGAACTGACGCGACAGCCGCCGGCAGGAGTTGTTGATGACTACTGGCCTGCACCCCCTACCCGGCACAACGGGCCTGCCGACGGCTTTTCCAAAAGCCCGCATACGCGCCCAAGCTTTGCAAAAAGGCGGAATATCAGGCCGTCAGCCCCAAGGGGTGCGCATCAGGTCCGAGAACTCGCGCCGTGACAACACTTCGGTACATGCGCGCCAGTCCCGCTCCCCAGGCACCAGCGTGGCCCGGTAACGCACATCAAAACCCGTCGCCGCCTTCCGGGCGTTGATGTACTCGTCCAGCTTCTCCCCCAGCGTCCTGATGTCTTCAATCCACTCGTCCATGATCACATCCGGCAACGCGCCAAACAGGTCATACCGATCCCGCATACGCTCGGACAACCGCTCGTAAATGCTTTCGTCCACCGTCTGCTGGAAGACCAGATTGAGCATGTCCACCGTTTCGCGCCGCTGTCCAAATCGCTTGATCCGCCCAATCCGCTGCTCCAGACGGGTCGGATTCCACGGCAGGTCAACGTTGATGAGCGTCCCCAGGGTCTGGAGGTTCAGCCCTTCACATGCCGCATCCGTCGCCACCATGATCCGCAGCCGATACTCCGCCACCATCCGCTTGAGCGTCTCGCGCTCCACCGCGACGCTGTCGCCCCCCTGGTACAGCCGACTGCGCCCGGCCCCGGCATACAGCCCAACGGCCTCGGCCGGATACCGGGCAGCCAGCGCCTCGGCCAACCACTTCGCCGTGTCGTAGTACTGGCTGAAAATGATTACCCCCAACTCAAGCCACTTTTCCCGCTCCAGATAGTGAATGACCGCCTCCAGCTTGGGGTCTTCGGCAATCTGTTCCAGGCAGGACACCAGCTCCTCCAGCGCCGCGCGCTCTTCATGCGTCTCAACAGTCACATCGGCGTCGAAGTCATCCCCCTCCTCGTGAACGGCGCGCCCACCCAACAACCTCCGGGCTGTAGCCAGCGCCGCCTGAAAGCTGGAACAAAGCCGTTGTTCCAGCAACCGCCGGAGAAAGCTGTTCCCCGGTTGGCGCTTCGCCAGCATCCGGCCAAAGGCACAGACCTGCCCGTATGCCTGGCGGAAGACCTCCGACGTACGCAGCACCCGCCCCTCAAACAAAACATCAAACTCGCGGACCGCCCGGACCAGATTCCGGTTCGGATGCACCTCAACGCCGATGCGCGCCAGCAGCCTGGCTTCTTCCAACTGCGGCCGCCGGCGCAGCACGGTGTGTCGGACCAGCGGATTTTCACGCTGAAAGAACGCCACACCGTCCAGGCGTCGCTCCAGTTCCTCCTCCAGAATCTCCTGCGTCTCCGCAGTGAGATCAGTCCATGGGCGGTCCGTCTGCCAGTCCGTTTCCCCCAGACCAAGGTCCTGCCGGATGGCCGAAAACAGCCGTCGGGCGCGTGTTTCATCCGTCGAATCAACATGCGGCAGCGGCGAGCGCAGCAGCTCCCAGCCATAGTTCAGGTCACTGACTTCTTCCCGGCCGGCCAGCAGCTCCAGCACCTTCTCCGGTTGATGCCACAGCGCATACTGATTCCCCAGCACAAACCGTCCCCGGCCGCGATGCAGAATCCCCAGCAGGTCCCACAGATCGGCCGGATGGGTCTGGATGGGCGTCGCCGTACCAAGCAGCACATGGTCAGCCCGCTCGGCTACGTCGCGCATGAAAGCCAGTAATTCGTTGGGGGTGTCGGCGTCCCGCCCAAGGGCCCGGCGCGTCCGCGCCTTGTGTGCCTCGTCCAGAACGACAACCCCAAACCGCAAACCCAGCAAATGCTGTTTTTCGGGCGCATCGCGCATCATCAGCCCGGTAGAAACGATCCCGATGCGAAGCGGACACCGGGCAATCTGCTCACGCCCCACAGGTGAAATGGCGCGCTCATCGGCATCCAGCCACACCTTGCGGACAGTGTCCCAGCGCGCCGTCGGAATCCCCAGCTTGTCCAGCAACTCGGTCTGCCACTGCGCCGTGAGCGTCGCCGGCGCCAGAATGATCACCGGCCGCCGCGGCCCGGCGTCACGGTCAGACAGCAGGCACAGCGTCAGCGCCGCCGTGGCCAGCGACAGCGTCTTGCCCAGACCAACCTCATCGGCCAAAAGCAGCCTGACCACGCCATAAAGCCGGTAGTGACGCAACACCTCGGTCAGAAACCCACGCTGCCACGGTTGCAGCTCATAGCCCTCCCGGTACAGCGGCGACTCGATGAGCGCCGCCGGCGCCAGGTTCTCGTCTTCATCAATCTCATCGAAGCCCACTTCCCGGCGATAGCCGCGCCGATGCACTTCACGCACCACCGCCTGCGGCAGCGGTTTGGCCGCCTGCCAGAGAAATTCAAACTCCGCTTCAATCCAGGCCACCCCCTCCGGCGATTCATCCTCCCACAGGATTTCATAGTGCCGCTGCCAGCCGCTGCGGGTCTCGTTCATCGAACCCATGAAGCCCAGCCTGCGGCCGTCAGCCAGAGTGATGACGCCGGCCTTGCCGTGCACAAAACCGCAAAGGTCATCCGGGGCCACGCGGACAGACTGCCCGTGTCTTTGCAGAAAGGCATCCAGACGGCGGTACCGCTCCCGGTGCAGCAGCGTTTCGGCCTCCAGCGCGCGCTCGTTCCAGCGGCCCAGCATCCGGCTTTCCCGAAGCTGCGCCACTTTCAGATCGTCCGGGTGAATGTCCACGTTGCAGACAATCCGCACGTCGGGAATGTCCTCCAGAACTTCGCCGGCCACCTCAAACAACGAACTCGTGAAATAGCCCGCAATGCGCATGTAACAGCGTGCGCCCCGGAGATGCCGCAGCAGAAAACTGACATCAAGCCGCTGGGTACGCGAAGAAAAACGGCGGATGGTCATCAGTCCGGTCTCAGTTTCTGGGTTTGACGCCGCCCTTGCGGCCCAGACCAAATCCCACGCGATACAGGTCCGGCATATCAATGCGCCCGTCCTGCTTGGTTTCCAGCAATCCCAGACGTCGCAGGTCTTCCCGCACGCCTTCCCACCCCCGCTCAGCATGCTGCGCCGGCAGACGGTCCGAGGGAATGCTTTTGGGACCATCAGGAAACTTTGCCTTCCAGCGCGTCACAACCGCCTCCCATTCACAGGGAACATTCATGCCTTTCAGTTCAGAAAGAACCTCCTGCACCCAGGGATAGTCTTCGGCAATTTCATGAACGCGAATCTCGGAAGCCTTCTGGATGCCGCGCTTGATGCTCTCGTAATGCAGCGCAAACTCATGCTGCCCATAGCGTTCGGCAGAATCCTCCGCGGCCTGCCGGATTGCCGCAAGAAAAGAGCGCGGTGAAGCACGGCCCTGTCCGTCAGCCAGATGGCTGACACACCACGTGTACGGCACACCACGGCGCCTGTCGCGCCCCATCCAGGGACCTGCCAGACGCTCGAAGGCTCTTCGTTGCGCCTCGGATTCGCGCTTCATCTCATCGGCTACGCGCCAGATACCGGCTTCCTCCCGATGGGGGCAAATCGCACGCATACATTCCCCCTGCCCGGCCGGCGCGTTGATCAGGCGTTGCCACAGCAACCCGTGTAAATCATGGCGGTCCCACGTCAATTCGGCCTTGGTAGCCGTGAGTTTCGACGCATCAGGAAAGTTGAAAACCGTCCGCTCGGCTTGATCCTCACGCAGGAACACCTTTGCGTGCAAACCGGGAAACGACTTGAGCCAAAGCACCGTGCGCAAAAGCCCGCGCACGATCTCGTCCATGCGCTGCCAGACGGCGCTGGTGCGATCCAGCGCGTCGAACACGATCAGTCCACGCCAATCCCGCGGCTGCTCCATCAGTCGCGCCGCCGCCTCCGGGTTTGACTTCAGCCACACAACCGTGTCTTTCCATTCCCGGCACGGAATGTCCTGCTTTGATTCTTCCGCCACCCAGCGCAGAATTACCGCGCGCCATAAATCGTACGGATCATCGCCGTGGTCAAGAAACGCCGCGAACACATCGGCGTTCGGGTGGTTGGCGATATTTTCCACGTTGGAAAATCCAACCCGGACCGAGATTCTGGCAAGCTCAGATGTGGCACTTCCCAAAAGCGCGCGCAAAGCGTCCGACTGCAACACTGCTGTCCAGAACGATTTGCCCACTCCACGGGCGCCGACAACGATATGCGCATCCAGGCGCAGGGCTTTGAGATGGGACAGCGGCACGTAGAGCGTTGTGGGATCGGGGGACGCACCGAAGTTGCCTGTCTCCAGCAAGGCGGCGAGAATGGCCGCACGCAGGACCTGGGCTTCGGTCAGGACGGATTGGTCACTCAACATACACCTCCTCCGAATCACCCTGGATAGCCATCAGACCAACCCAAAGAGCGCAAGATTCGGCCGATCATATTCCCGAACACATGCCGGACCTCTTCCTCTGCGATTCGGGCAAACCTCCCATGCAACGTGTGCAAGGCGGCAAAACCCAGATGCCAGCGCACCGCCCACGGCATGTGGGGCGCCAGTTCGTCGGACAGATCAAAATTCCAGCCATCGGCTTCCGAAGGTCTGATCTCGTCGTACAGTGTTTCAAGAAAAAGGGCGTGGGCACGCTCGCGCAGGTTGGCAAGGTAAGCCGCAGGATCAAGCTCCGGGGTGAGCGCCGCCACGATTTGCAGCCGTTCACGGATGCGCTCGGCGACGCCAGCCCGCAGCCAGTGCTCGAACAGAATCCGGTATCCCTTCCACGTCTGATGGCTATCCACGGCAAAGAGCAGTACCAGATTGGCGCCCAGATCGGTAACGCAGGCCGACGCCACCTCGTCAATGCCAGCCCGCGAATCCATCAGCACGACATCCGGCTGGATACGTTCCTCCAGTTCCCGCAACAGCCGCTGCAAGCGGGCAGACCAGGACTCACGGGCGCCATCGTGGCTGACCTTGGGCATCCACACCCGCCCCAGCTTGGCTACATATTCACCGGGGTCCTGCCCGTGGGCCGGCACGACATAGATTTGCCCGTCCCGTGACAACTCACTTGTGGCAAACAGTCCATCGAACACACTGGCGGCATTATCCACCAGGTCTTCCACCAGCCAGTCGGTGATGCCATACGCCGGCTGGCGCTCCAGAGGCAACAGGCTGGACGACAGCCCCGGCGATTCGAGGTCCAGGTCGAGTACCAAAACGCGCTTGCCCAATTGAGCAAGCTTCCAGGCACAGGCGGCCAGTGCAGTTGAGCGCCCGACGCCACCCTTGATCGAGAAAAACACCATACGGGGCGTGCCTTCCGTTTCGGGAGCAATCTGCGCCCAGTTGCCTTCCGTCGCCAGCCGGTCAACCATCCAGACCTTGCCGAAACCTTCCAGCGGGTAGCTGGATGCCCCCAGACAAGCCTCATCCCGGGTTGCCTCATACAGCACGCCGGGCTCAGCGGAACAGGCATGTGGGCCAAGGCGGGAGGCGAGCTGTTGGGAGAGCATCTGAAGGAATGCGCGTTGCGCGCCATGGCTCTCAACCGCCTCCGGGGCGATAAGCCGTACACGGCCGTTGAGGTCCCGATTGATCACCAGCCAGTCCAGCGGTTCGATCTGTTCACGATGCTCCGCCAGCACCTCAGCCGATACAGGCAGAATCTGATCGAAGGTCGTCATATCAGTCCTTCCTTTTGTGCCTGCCTGATGAGCCGGCGGACAGAAGCGGCTCCGGCTTGGTGTTTCTGTACACGGTCCTGTCCGAAGTTCGATTGATGGGCATAGCGTTGCGAAATATGCCAATCGCTGAAAGGGTTCGGGACAGCCAGAACGTAACGGGCGCCCTGGGGGCGACGGCAGCGATAACTCTCGAAGCGCGCCCAAACACCATCAGCGTGCACCCGGTCTTTTTTGTTGTCGGGCCGATCCCGGCTGGTGTCATAAGACATGCCAAAGGCCAGCATCAACTTCTTCAGGCCGCATTCGGCTGCCAAACCATAGAGATGATCTGCATTCGCCCAGCGGCCGGATTGGAAGAGATGCTCCGCATCCTCCCAGTGGCGTTCATGCGCATCCAGATAATCCGCCTGCACCGCCTTTTCCTCACTCGCCGAAGCGCAAATTCTTCAGCCGTGCGGCCAGGACCTCGGCCGCCTCGCGTACGGGCTGCTCCGGTGACTTGCGCGCCAGAAACGCCGACACCTCCGCCAGCAGCAGGCGTACGTCCAGAAAATCATCCATCTCCCGCTTGAACTGCTCCACAACAACCCGCGCCTCAGTCTCCCGAAGCATCTGCTGCAAACCCAGAATGAGCCGCCCCAGCCGGCTGCGCCCCAGTTCCGTCGCCTCGGTCAAGTCACGTCCGGCAAATTCACTGACGCGCTTCACACGCGCCTGATTCGGGCGCATATCGCCCATCACCTGACTGTAGTCCTCCACGTGAAAGGCCTTGGCGAAGTTCTGGTAGTTGTCGAGCTTGTGCGCGCCAGCCGCCTCCATCTCCAGCATGCGGCAGTAGAACCGCTCGATGCCGGTGAGACGGCCCCAGGTGTCCGGCGACAGCCCTTCGGGCACCAGAAGGTTCGAGGCGGTCTCCGCCGCCTGTTGCACCATGTCATCCACAACCGTCACTTCCCGCCGGGTGCGCGGGCGCAGGGCAAAGGCCGTCACCTCCTCGCCGCCAATGTGCGTGCATGCCGTCAGCACCTTCAGCGCCGCCGCATAGCCCGCCATCTGCAGGTCGGCGTCGTTCCACACCGGCGCGCCATGCTGCGCCGCCACCCGTTCGTTCAGGTGCAGCATGGTTTCCATCTGCCGCTGGACTTCCTGCCGTACCTGCGGCAGAAGCCGCTGCCTGAAACCCTGCCGCTCGCCGGGGGCGCGCTTCCTGAGCATCAGGATGACCGTCCCCTGTACGTAGCCGCCCTGCTTGAGTTCGGAAGTGGTCTCCGTGGCGATGTACCATGCGGCCACCACCTGCAGTCCCGCCGCCCAGAAAATCGCAATGAGATCGCTCCACACGCCGGTGTCCTGGTGCGTGAACATGACGCACTGCACGCCGTTGTCCGGCATGTGCGCGGCCATGGCCCGGTAGGCGGCCACCATGCCGCGCCGGAACTCTGCGCCGGAACCCTTGATGGCGAGCGCCCGGCGCGAATCCCACACCCATTCGTCGAAGGGCTTGGGCGGGTTCTTCCTCAGCCAGGCAATGAAGAATTCGGTGATCTCGTGGTAGTTGACGGCGTCGGCGTAGGGTGGGTCGGCGATCCAGAATTCGCAGTGCTGTTGAGGATGATTGGCTGGGACAGAGACGATCTCGCGCTTTACATCCGGCATCGTCACCCTACTTAACTCGAAGAAATCTGGTGTGAATCGAACAAAGCCTCGCACGGCGTAGTTGTAAAAAACGTTGAGTGCCTGGTTGTAGAAAACGTGCTTAGGGCCACCTTCGCCTTGGGTCGGCAACCACTGACAAAGCTTGGCGTAGAAATTCAGCATCTTGGCTATGTTGATCCAGCCTACATTAGCCACTTGTGAGGTTCGCCATTCTTGGATCGTCAGCGCCATTGATAACAACTGCCGCGCATTGAACAAATGATGCCAATACGTCCAGCCGCGCTCGCGGAATAGGCGCGTCGTTTCTTCCCCCGGCTCGATGGGCATGTCGGGCACGAGTCCTTCCGCCTGCCAGCGCGCAAGATTCCCGGCCACGATGGCTTCCACACGGCGCTCGCGCTCCATGTCAGCCCCGGTCGGCGCGGCAAAGAAGGTTTCCTGCCGGGCAGCGGGCGGACGGCCCTCCGCCTGTCCGCCCCGCCTGATCCACTGGATGCAGTAGAGCCGCTCCTGGAAGATGTCATCCGGCCGGGGCTTGAAATCGGTTTTCTCCCAGCGGCGCAGGCGGTTGGCAGTTGATCCATCGGGCAGCCGGTAGTCGCCGCGCAGGGTCTTGATCGGCGTGCGGTAGGTTTTGCCATCAAGCTGATAGACCATCTCGCCATCCTGCACCGTGCCGCGCTCGGCGGCCTTGAGTTCCTTCTCACTCACGCCGCTGACAATTTCGATGTCAAAGCGTTTGCCGGCGTGATCGGGCTTGAGGCGGGCGATGACACGGCGCGTTCTGGAAATGACCCACGAGGGCGCAAGCGGCACCCACCAGCCGGTTTCGGGGCAGCGCGCTTCCAGGCAGTAGAGATAGGCCTTGGCGCGGTTGCCCTGCTCATCGTGCTCGATGCCCAGCCGGGTAATCTCGGCATCCACTGCGGCGGCCACTTCGCGTTGCGCCTGCTCGATTTCGGCCCGGCGTTCGGGACTGGCGCCGATGATGTTGAGCGCCCCCCAGGTGAGCATGCAGGCTACCGGGTTCAGGTCGCTGGCATAGACATCACAGCCCAGCCGCGCCGCCTCGAACGGAATGGAGCCGCCGCCGCAGAAGGTGTCGCCGACACGCGGGCGATGGCCGTAGCGCAGGATGCCCAGTTGTTCGATGAGTTCCGGGAACGAATGCGCCTCGATGCCAAGGTGCGCGTAGTGGCGGTTGACGACGGGCCAGACCGGGGCGTAGAGCCAGTCGGGATTGACTTCTTCGGGACGCTTGCCGAGGCTGGCTTTGGCTTCGTAGCTTGGCAGGGTGGCCAGCGCCCGGCGGTAGAGGGTGAGTTTGTCGTCATCCGTGATGTCCCGTCGCCAGCCGCGTCCGCTGAAGTAGCGTTGCGGGTCACGGATGGTCAGCATTTCCTGGAGTCTGGCGGCGGAGAAGGCGTTGGCGGCGAGCGCCCGGCGGGCCAGCCCTTCGTCATCGAAGGCCAGCAACCGCTCGAACACATCGAGGTCGGCTTCGGTGTCGCCCGTGGGGGGCAGAAGGCAGCCCAGCACGATGGCGCGCACAAGGATCAGGGGCTTTCTGCCTTTCCAGTAGGAACCGAGACCCGTCAAGGTCTGCGCCGCGACTGCCTTGCGTTCCGCCTGCGCCTCGAAGGAAACCTTCTGCGCCGGGAAGACGGTTTCAATCAGCGCCGGGGCATCCTTGAGCGCCAGCGGGGTGAGGGAGTACGTCAAGGTTCAGTTCCTCCCTGCTGAATGATACGGATGACGGTTTCCTTGACCTGATCAAGCTTATCGGGACGCAGTTGCCCCAACACTTGGGTGAAAAGTGATTCATGGGCGGTGAAAATTTTTCCGGGGCGGATGTAACTTTGCCGGTGCAGTGTGCCATGCGCAAACTCGTTCTCGGCGAGCGGCAATGCCAATTTTTGACGTCCTCCCCGCCCTAAAGGGCGGAGATTCCTACCACAACTACGCACGGATCGCTCCACGCGCCGTCGTCTCGGCGGGTTCCTGCTTCCGACTGCCTATGCAGTTCGATCCACAGGCCATCCGGGCTGACACAGGCAGCCAGTCCACCTGCATCCCGACCAAAGCGTTGGCCGTGTCCTGCCCTTCGTCCCGCAATCGTTGTATCCCGCGAGAAAGGATGTTGATCGCGCCAACAACGTCGGCGTTATTCTCATAGCCGCACGCCACGCATACGAACCGGGCTTGGGTCTGGCGGTTGTCCGCCGACACGTGGCCGCAGCCTGGGCAAGTGCGACTGGTGTTCTGCGGCGGCACGGCAACAAGGCGTCCGCCCTTCCAGGACAGCTTGTACTCCAGCATACGACGGAACCCGTACCAACCCTGGTCGAGGATGGACTTATTCAGCCCTGACTTGGTATGGACATTCTTCCCCGGAGCATCGGCCGTACCTGCCGCCGACCGGGACATATTGCCCACCTTCAGGTCTTCGATGGCTACGACCGCGTGGTTTTTGCTTATCGCCGTCGAGACCTTGTGCAGGAAATCGCGCCGGACATTGGCAATACGAACGTGAATCTTCTGGACGCGGGCTAGCGCCTTCTTTCGGTTGTGGCTGCCTTTGACTTTACGGGAGAGCGATTGTTGTGCCTTGCGCAAGGCTACCTCATGCCGCTTGAAGCTGTTGAGCGGAGCAAAGAACGTGCCGTCCGAAAGCGTAGCAAAGTGGGCAATACCCAGATCAATCCCAACCGTGCCTCCCTTTGGTCGGGACGTCTCAACTTCACGTTCGGTCTGAATTGACACCAACCACTTGCCGCAAGACTGGCTGACGGTGACGTTTTTCACTGTGCCCAGCACTTCCCGGCTGTTGCGGTAGCGCAACCATCCAAGCTTGGGCAGAAAAATACGGCTGTTGGCCTGGTCAAGCTTGATCCCTTTTGGGTCGGGGTAACGAAAGCTATCTGACCGGCCTTTCTTCCTGTAGCGAGTAGCCAGTAGCCAGTAGCGAGTAGTGAGTAGCGAATAGGGAATAGCGAATAGCGGGTTCTGAACCATTCGCCATTCGCCATTCGCTTCCTTACCACTCGCCACTCGCTTCCTTTGCCAGCCAGGCCGTTTCCTCGCTGTGCCTCCACTCGGTAAGCAACCTGCACAACCCGGCGTAACCCAACTTCTTCCCGCCCTTCTCGTGCCGTTCTTTCTGTAGCACCAGCGCCTTGTTATAGACATACCGACATGAGCCGGCGAAGCGACGCATCAATCGCTCCTGCCGGCCATTGGGTATCAGTTCGTACTTGAAGGCTTGGAGTCGCAGCATGGTCTTGATTGTACTATGAACTGCGTTTGGACGGCTTCGCCGTCTGCGCTATCCTTCCCCGCCCTGAACGGCGGGGCTTGCCGCGCATCCCGGTCATTATAGGATTGGCTTGTGATTTGCAGGCACACCCAGTCTCTGTACTCAGAACCAGAATAAGCCAGAATGAGTGCCGGACGTTTTTTTTGCCCTGAGAGATCGGAAAAAGGAAAAGGCAGCAGAACGACATTCCCTACTGCAAATGCGCCCATGCCTCGTCCTCCTCGGGGCGCAGCCAGTCTTGTGCCAGGCTCTTTTCTGACAGGATCAGGAAAGCATTTTCCAACTCAGCTTTTTTGAAGCTTTCGAGTTGACTGCCACTTTCGATACAGGCTTGGCTCGGTGCGGGCAATTTCTGAGCGAATTCGGTTTGTAGTTCATCGTCAGGCAGCCAGTCAGGATATTGCTCGGAATGCGTCCAGGCAATTATTCGGGCATCGCCGGCTTTGTAACCAATAGCCAAGCCATAGGAATGTGATGATTCCGAAGGGTACGCGACGGTCTTATCCCGAGGGACAGTGACCAGTGTCTTCAAGTCCGGGACATGCGAGGTGTAGTAAGGCATCGTCAATACTCCGGCTCAAGCTTCTGGATGGTGGCTTCGGTCAATACCTGGCGGAAAAACAGGGACTTCAAGTGGTCGTGCAGATGGTCGAGCTGTGCGCGTAGAGCTTCACAGTCAGCCGGCGCATTTGCCGGCAGGGTTTCCAGGTCAATAATGGTGCCGGTGGAGTTCTCTCCCGGCAGATTGAGTGGCATGGGAGTGGCCACCTGCACGACGTGCCGGTATTCTCCATCAGGTATTTCCAGACGCAACTGTATGTCACCGTTGATGTCGAAATCGCCGAGCCGGAGGGACAACTTCAGCGCCGAGAGGTTCGCTGCCAGTTCACCTTGCAAAAAGTCAATATAGCGCAGCGA
Source organism: Chloracidobacterium sp. N (assembly GCF_018304765.1). Classification (NCBI taxonomy): domain Bacteria; kingdom Pseudomonadati; phylum Acidobacteriota; class Blastocatellia; order Chloracidobacteriales; family Chloracidobacteriaceae; genus Chloracidobacterium; species Candidatus Chloracidobacterium aggregatum. Next base: position 52,182 of record NZ_CP072643.1, on the reverse strand, counting down.
ATGACGCTGTGGGTTTGGAAGTAATCCACTGTCTTCGACGATATGCGTCAGCGCCAGGACAGCCTCTTTGAACCGGTCCCAGCCCACGTATGGTTTGCAGCAGTTGAGGGTGAGGACGCGGTTGCCGATCTGCCAGATAAACGGCGTGTGGGGGGCTTCCATCAACATTTTGGGTGCGAACCGCAGGTTGGGGTCGCTTTGCGCAATGGGTGCCGGGATGTCTGCCGCAGCGAGGCGTCGCCACTCGATTTGGGGATGCTCTTTTTTCAGTTGGCTGAAAAGAATGCCCGACAACAGATCGCCGACACCCTGGTTGCCCTGAAACTGCAACTGCCAGAGCACTTCGATAAGGGGTTCTTTCCTGAGACGTTTGGGAAGCGGGTTCATGGGTTCATCCGGTTTTTTACAGTAGTGCCAGTCAGGTATGACAAGGCTTGGAGTGAAATGGTACGTGGACGTTGGTCATAGGGGGTCATCGCCAAACAGGTTCAACCGGGGCTGGCTGTCTTCATGCAAACGATGGCTGCGATGGGCACGGATTTCCAGCATCTCGCTCTGGACGACATCCCCCAGCGCATGCTCCAGCGCAGCGCGCCAGCCCCTGCCGGCGTCCAGAACGCCCCCGGTGGCCATGGCCGTCATGCCGAACAACCACCAGCGTTCTTCGGGCCGCAGCGCCACCCAGTTGCGCACGGCAACGGGAATGCGGTCGGGGTTCATCCGCTCCACGGCCCAGGCGAGGACACACAGTTCTTTGCCAAGCAGGCGATCCACGGGGTTTTCGCCAACCTTCCACGCGCTGGGCCTGAGACCATGGGCAACCAGCCGCGCATTGAAGGCCCGTTGCACTTCGGCGCGGATGGCCGTCCAGCGTGAACGGTCGAGAACCACCCGGTCAATGACGGCGCTGGCGCCCAGCGCGGCCTGCAAACCAAGGTGCTCGTGGATGCTCACCTTGCCCGTGCTGCCTCTGGGAATGATCACCCGGAAGTGATGCGGGTCGGAGGTTGCTGGCACACCAAAGCCCAGGGTATGCCGTACCGGTGCTGGCTGGCCGGTGTCGGGGCGGGCATCCAGGGACGAGGCTTGTGGCATTGTCCGGCTCCTTTTCTCCCGGCGTGATGGCCGGCTTCCGTTTTGAAGCCTTATCCGGCTTCATCCTGCACGACATCACCCGGTTTGAGTTCGAGGCTGGCGAGTCTGGCGAAGTCCTTCAGCGCAAAGCCGTCGCCGAACTCAATGCCATCCGTGATCGCCAGATTGACCATGGCATCCGGGTCGCCCAGGATGTCGCGCAGGCTGTTGACGACGCCTTCGATCATGGCGGCCGTGACTTCCCGCGCCTGAAAGCGGACGGTCACGGTATGCTCCCCGGTGCCAATCTCGATGCGGACCCCCCTGAAACGCACATCCGGCCGGTCGTGAAAGCGTTTGATGACGCCAAAAACGCGGTCCGTGGTGTCGAGCATGATGCGCTTGTTGTGCAGGCGCGCCCGCTTTGCATCGTCAATGACAACCGTCCGGTCGCTGCCCGCCGGAATCTGGAAGTCGGCCGTTCCGGTCGCTTCTCCGGCGCGCGCAAAGACCAGCAGGCGGCACGCCTGGGGGCCGATCTCGAAGGGGCCGTCGTAGCGCCGGCCATCTCTGGGATTGGAGCCGTCCAGAGTGAAGTACAGCTCGGCCCGTGGCGTGGCTTCGAGATGAACCAGCCGCATGTCCCCAGCAGGTTCAACCTGGTGGCGGATTTTCAGGTCGGCGAGCCACCGTACGGGCGGCGCACTTTCGTGCTGGCCGGTTGTGTCTTTGACCCAGAAGTAGAGGGTTCCTTCCGTGGTGATGAAGTTGTCGAGGTCGCTGACCGGCTGCATCCCGGCGACATCCCCCCGGGTTGACCAGTAGATGACGGGGCTGTCGCCGGCGTGGCGGGGTGTCAGGCTGAGTATCGTTTCGCCTGTGTCAGCCTTGACGGCGATGACCGAGACGTTGACCGTCGCCTTGTCTTTGGGGAAGGGGCCCTTTTCGATGTAGCCATCTTCGCCCAACCGCCAACGTCCCTGTTTGAGGGCCTCGGCCTTGAGGGTTTCAAGGCCGTTGGCGCCGGGCATCCATGGCCAGACCGGCAGGCATTTGGCGCGGGTGACGACATCCTTCCACGGCGTGCGGCGGTTGTTGGCACCGGAGGGCCAGAGGTAGGTTTCGGCCATGGCGAAGTATTCATCGAGGTTATCGCGGCCGAGTTCACGGACGAGTTTGTAGTCGGCCCGGGGGCCGGCGAGCAGGTTTTCGATTTGCATTTCGGCCGACTGGTCGCCCTCGCCGAGTTTGAGGCCCTGATCAATGGTCACGGCCGCCAGGGTGTTGTTCCCATCCGGGGACTGCGCCGGGAAGTGGAGGCGGTTGTAAGCGGCTGACAGCGCCTTGGCGAAGCGTTGTTCGGCGTCCTCCAGGCGGTCGCGGGCTTCCTCGTAGAGGGTATCGCCCGGCCTGAGCCGTTTGTGGATTTGCTCGATGGCGTAGAGTTCGCGCAAACGGTCTTCGACGGCATCGGCGAGCAGGCTGTCCTGACCGGTCAGCACGAGCAGGTTGTTTTTCTCCTGCTGCTGGTCAAAGAAGTTTTGCAGCTCGGCCGGGGGCACCTTGCCATCGGGCTTGATGACGATGAGGGTTCGGGGCCCACCCAGTCTGAGTTCGTCGAGCCGGGGCAGGACATGAACTTCCTGGTAGGCAACCCGGCGCACCGGTTGCAGGATGCCGGACAGCCGGTTGACAAGGGCGCTGTCAATCCTGGGCTGTGGGATTTCCCTGGCGTTGCGCTCTATCTGGCGCGACAGGTTTTCGGTTTCCCTGACGAAGAACCGTTGGTCCTCGCGGTGCAGGTACCAGGCGGTTTCGCGCAGCCGCCGCAGGGCGTGCATGAATTCGTCGGGCTGGCGCGTGGGAGCCATCAGGAATTCGACGATTTCGCTTTCGGAAAGGCCGAGCCGGCTGCCGACGGCACGGGAAAGGCTGGAAGCCAGAAGCAGAGTCATGGTCTGTTGGGCGGCGTCGCCGTTCCCCTCGGCGTCGAGGCGTTCGGCAACGGCGTTGCCGTGGTCGGCGATGTCGTGGGTTACGGCCGGCATCAGGTTGGGTGCAATCCGCTCGATTTCATCCCTGACCTGGTCATCGTTGAGGTTCAGATGCTGTGCGCCGATGAGGAAGACATCATCCGTCGGGCGCTCAGCGACGCTTTTGAGCAACCGGGCGGTGAACTGCATCAGGCCGCGCGTCTGGCGAAAGCCCTCGTTTTCCTTGAAAAGAGCCACCAGGTACTTGAAGGAAGGGTGAAAGGGGTAGGTTTCGCGTATCTGCTCGGCAAGGCGCTCAAGGCTGCTGGCAATGATGTAGCCGCCATCTTCGGCTTTTTTGACCTGCCGGGCGTAGGCTTCAGCCACCCCGGCAACGACGGTCTCACCGGGCAGGTCATCAATGAGGCGCTTTTTGAGAATCTCGTAGATTTCGCTGCCGGCCAGTTGCACCGGCGTGATGGTCATCGCCTGCCGGCGCGTTTCCTGCTGGAGGTTGGAGATGGCTTCGCGTAGCGCCCTGGTTTGGGCCTGGTAACTGCCGGACAGGTTGGAGATGACCACCGCGCACCGCGGCAGTTCCAGCGCCGCACTCATCAGGCTGGAGAGGCTATAGACCACCATGTTGGCCAGCGTGCCCTGTCCGAAAACCTGGGTGCTGGCATAGTCGAGGTAGGGCGGCAGTTCGTCGAGCAGGATGAGCGTGGGGGTATCACCAATGATGTCTTTCCATAGCCGCTGATCCACCGCCCTGGGGCCGTTGACCCAGTAGGGTCTGATGGCTTCCGCCGCGCCAAGCTGGCTGGCGATCTCGCCCCAGAGGTAATGGTCCGGGTTATTGCGGCCGTTGAAGGCGGCCAGGCGCGCCTGGTCGAAATCCACACGGGGAAGCAGGTCTGGAGGGAGCACGGCAGGCCGCAGGTGCGGGTGACGCGCCAAAAGTCCCAGAGCGATCATCATGTGCGTCTTGCCGCCGCCCATGGCCTGGGTCAGCTCGAAGACCGCCTGATCGGACCTGCCTGACAGACGCAGCAATCCCTCGCGGAAAAGCTGCTCCATGCCCTGCGTGACATAGTTGCGCTCAAAGAACGCCTGCCCGTCACCTTCGCCTTCAATCAACCCGGCCAGATTCTCGACGCCTTGGCTCATCCGGTAATCGTGGATGGCAGGATTGAATCGGCAGGCCTGCCTGACGGTTGTCAGCATGGGACCCTCTCAGTTGTCGTTGGCAACCCGAAGCTACAGCAGCCAAAACCGCACTGGGTGAAAGCGCCCGTTCGGGCAACCGGCAGTTCCCGAGCGCGGCGGTCACTACCTCACGCTTCCAATGGCTGATTTCTGATCTCTGTCGCAGTGATACACCACATTCGATGCTGAAGCCACAAATTTAGTGCCGGCCGCGCAAGGACAGAAGGGCAGTCCGCGCCGGGTGCGTCGCCAGCCGTCAGGCCAACCGTCAGGGCTGATGGCAGGGTGGCTCAGCTTCGGGGTCGGCCCGTACGAACGAAACCGTCCCGCTGAAGGTACTCAAAAGAACCTTGGCAGCACCATCCCCGTGTCGCCAGACAACGAAACGGCCGTGACGCGGTGGCGGTGGCGGCGCCCCGGGTCCCGGCAGCGGTTCCGTATCCGGGCCTGACCCACTGGCATCCGCACCGCCCACCGGAAAATCCGACTTCAACGTTCCACTGAAGCTCTTGAACCGCGTCTCAAAACCACACGTTTCAGGTACGGCCAGCCTGATGTCACCCGAAAGCGCATTGATGGTACACCGCTTGACCGGCGTCAGCGCCCCGACAAAAAACACATTCCCACTCGTCGTCTCGACAACCACTTCATTTTCCAGTCGGCTCAGCCTGACCTCTCCGCTGAAGGTTGACACATCAACCCGGCCCCGGCTGCACCGGATGCTGGCATTGCCACTGACGAGCTGGGCCGTCAGGTCCCCCCCAATGTGGGACGCTTCCAGCTTCCCGCTGACAGCACTCACCATCACACTGCCCGTCACCGCCTGCACCTGCGTGTCGCCGCTCACAGTACGGAGCTGTACCGTCCCCACCTCGGTCAAACGGATCCGTCCGCTCATCGTCGTCACATTGACCGGACCGGGCACCTGTTCAACCAGGACCCCGCCGCTGACCGTCGCCACATTGGCGGCGGCCACAGCGCGGACGGTCACATTGGCGTTGCGCGTCCTGACCTCCTGCAGCGAGGCTTCCCGTGGGACAGTGATGCGTAACCGATGTGGTATCACCGGCGGATCGATCGAAATATCGTACGCTCCACCGGCAAGCTGTTTGACCTTGACCGTGGCCGGATTGCCATCCGTCGTGACCGTCAAAACGGCCTCATCGCCGCCGGTAATGGCGACTTCCCCCACCTGGCATACGACCGTGATCCGGCCGTTGCGCTCGATGGGCTGCCGGATTTCCTGCGCCAACGCCGGAAGACCGCTGAGCAGCCAGGCCAGTGCCAGGATGCGCACCACCAACACAACAGATTTCATGGCATTTTTCCCCGTGTGTGTCGTTTTCTTACCCTCACGAGCCAACCCCCTTTGGGGCCAACCCGTTCCGTTTCCGAAAGGGCCGGTTCAGGAACCTCCCCCCTCGGTCATGACAATGATTTCACTTAGCAATTCCGCCTTCTTGCGATAGGCCGTCAACAGAAAGTGCAGGGCGGCCGGATCGGTTGACGACTGGCAGACAACCTCCCGGGTCTGTGCAATCTGGGCATCCAGTCCGGCCAGAGTCTGGTCTATGGCCGTCCGTGTCGCCGGATCGAGCTTCATGCGCCGTAACCGGGCCTGGGACTGAAGGCGCTCGATGACCACGAGATAGGTTTGTTCCACCTGGGAGAGAATCTGCTCCGCCTCGGAGGGCGGGCGCTCGCGTACGGGTGGCGGGCTTGTCATTCCCGTACGCCGCCGGGGTGGCTCAATGATGACAGTATCCGCTGGCGCCAATGTTTCTGAACCCGCCGATGGAGTGCCTGCGGGCGGCAATGTGCGCGGCAAGTCGCCGGTATCCGACAGGCTGGGCGGAGTCGGACCCTGAGCCAGAAGCGGCTCTGCCGGAACGGCCGGACGCAGCCAGAACCAGAGTCCAACGGCCAGCACCAGAAGGCACCCCAGCGCCAGCCCCAGCCGCCACCAGCCAGACAGTTCCGGTCGGAACCAGTTCGTACGCCCCCCACCTGACCGACGCTGTTCACGCTCGTCCACCGCCGCAAGGCCGGCAGCAATGCGCGGCCACAACCCCTCCGGGAGTGAAACCCCGGCGGCCATGTCACGGTACAGCCGGTTTTCCCATTCGCGGGCGCGGTACTCCGCCTGACAGTTCGGACACTGGCGCAGGTGGGCGGACAGCAGGCTGGCGTCCGGCGCGTCGAGTTCACCATCCAGATAGGCATCAAGTTGTTCGAGGCAACGTTCACAATCCATCAGTTACCTCCCTGTCCTGCCGACAGGTACGGTCGGACGTGGCGGCGCATTTCCAACCGCGCGCGATGCAGGTCCGTCTTGACCTTGCCAACCGAAAAGCCTGTGATCGCGGCAATGTCCTCATAGCTGTACTGCTCGAACGTTCGCAGGACGAACACCATGCACTTGTCGGGTTCAAGCTTTGCCAGCGCCGCCCGTACGACGAAGCGCAGTTCGGCATCGAGAAGCTGCGCATCGGGGGTTGTGCCATCCGTCGGTTCCGGTTGGCGCTCGCCGTCAAAGATGTCATCCAACGAATCCCAGCGGGCATATTCACGGACATGCTCACGCGACACATTGCGTGCAATCCCAAACAACCACGCCGCCACACGGGCGCGATCCCGCAGGGTGGCGCGCTGCTCATAGGCCCGCACGAAAGTCTCCTGGGTCAGCTCCTCGGCCAGTTCCCGCCGGCCGACCAGCGCACACAGGAAGTTGAATACCGAACGGGCATACCGGTCGAACCAGTGACGAAAGGCTTCCGCATCCGGGAGCGGTGGTGATTCAGTCGGTAGGGACGCATCGTCCATGACAGGTGCGGTGACTCCCAAAACGATTTGACTCCGACGGCATACGCTGTGCTCCTGGCGAAAGTTGCTCCGTCATGGAGCATGTGCCGAATGCGCCGAAAAAGTTTCACACGTTATGGAGGTTTTCGCGGCTGTGTCCTGACGCGCGTCCCCAAGCTTTGGCCCGGGGTCCGGGCGACGGGATGTTGCCCAAACGAAGCACCAAACAAAACGGGACGCACCCGATAAGGGCACGTCCCGCAGGTTTTGGATTTGGGCGCACTCAGCGCCCGGTGTCGCGCTGATCAATGGCTGCCGCGTTCATAGCTTCATAGCTGCTACCCGGTGCTTCACGCAGACAGGCTTCAGGTCAGGCAACCCGCCGGGGGCACTAATCCGTTACGGTCAAGGTAATCGTTACGCCGTCATCATTGACAGTAACCTGATCAAAGATACTGTCTGAACCACCCTGCCCATTGGGTCGCCTGACATCCATGATTCTTACTTCAAGCAAATAGTCTCCAGCCGTATTGGCCGAACCAATGGTGAACCTTGCGTTGGTATTGTTTCGTTCCGGCAACTCAATGGCGATTTCTTGTCCTAGCGGTGGCGGATGGGCAAAAGTGATTCCTGAACTTGGACCTTCCAGGATAGTGATTCCCAAGACCGCAAAATCCCTACGCCGGATACCACTCCCTGAGACGCTGACGGTCACATCAAGATGGGTGGAGTCAAGGCTAACCCTGATGGGATTCCTGGTAAGCCTTGGATTCCGAACAATGACCCGCGTTCTAGCTTGAGTGATGACATTCCCTCTTCCCAGATACAGCTCATCCGACCGCCTCGTGCGAAACGGACCGTACCCCGAAGCTACCAGGCAGTACCAATTCTCCCAACCCCCACCGATCAACTGCGCCCGCTGAAAGTTCCAGGGGTCAAGGTAACAACCACAGCACCCACAGAACGGATCATAAATCCCCAGCCGTAGGCGGTACTCTCCACACGCCCCGTAGGTCAGTCCCTCCTGCCCCACCATCTGCACGATGACCGACACCGTCCCATCCCCGTCGGTGTCCTCGGCACTCTGACTCGCCAGCGGGTTGCCATCCCCGTCGCGGAGGCTGCACGTCACCCGCCCCACATACCAGTCCTGCGCCGTGTAATCGAGTTCGACCGTAGCCACCCCCGTCACAAGTCCCGTCTCAGGGTCATAACTGATGAGGGTCACTCCAGTAGCCACAGCTTCCGTTGGCGTCTGCGGCACCGGATTGCCTGTTCCAGACTGCCCCTCCCCACCACGCGCCAGCGCGCGGCTGGTGCGCATCCCCGCCCGAACCCGTGCCAGAACCCGCCGGTCAAACTCCTCCCACGCCCGCGGTCCAAAGGCTTCCTGCAACCGGTCACGGTAACGCAGCACCACCGCCTCCCGCTCCCGCTGCAATGCGAACAGTTCCGCTGACGGCGGCAGCGGCGGCTGTCCCGCCCCCAGCTTCCCATCAGGATAGTTCGCCCGCCGCGCCGCCAGAATTGCCCGCGCCCGTGCATCCACCGCCCGCACCGCCTGCTCACACTCCGCCGCCAACCGGTCGAGGACCACCCCCTGCTCCACCTCCAGGCCCGCTTCCTGTTTGAACGCGCGCCGCAACGCCTGCGCCGCCTCCGTCCGCCCAGCCCGCTCCGCTTCCTCCGCCTCCTCGTTGAGCAGAAACACCGTGTGAAACAGCGTGCGGTAAAGCTGTGGCTCAGGGACAAAACCGGATGCCTTCCGGTCAGACCGACGCTCCACCTGCGCGTTGGTGCTGAAGCCGGGCGGCACCACAAGCATCAGCACCAGACCAACCAAGACAAACATCCCGGAAATACACCGGTGTTTTCCGGTCGCCTTCAACATCAGGTTTACCTCCCTGCAGAAAGTGTGATTGCCTTTTCGTCACCGGGGACACGCACTTCCCAACCGGTGTCGTGACTCCCAAGAACCTGCTATCGCCGTCGGCTGATGTTGCACTTTGGGAAGAATCTGCTTCAGGTTAATCACCACCTTTGGCAGCATCAACAGGACTTCCGGTTTTTCCAGTCTTTTTGCCAATCCGTTATGACTTCAACTATCCGCCTGACGAAACTGGCCAAGCGGGCCGGTTGTGCCGCCAAGCAACCACCGGGCTACCTGTTTTCCCTGCTGGGACAGCTTCCACCGCTCCGCGATCCGCAGGTGCTGGTGGGCAGCGCCACGGCCGATGACGCCGCCGTGTACCGGCTGACCGACGATCTGGCGCTCGTGCTGACAACGGACTTTTTCACGCCCATCGTGGACGACCCAACCGACTTTGGAGCCATCGCCGCCGCCAATGCGCTCAGCGACGTGTATGCCATGGGCGGCACGCCACGGGTGGCGCTCAACCTGGTCGGTTTTCCCGATGACCGGCTGCCACCGGAGGTTCTCGGCGACATCCTGCGCGGCGCAGCCGCCGTGGCGGAAGCGGCCGGGGTCAGTATCGTCGGCGGTCACACCATCAAAAGCGAAGAACCCATCTACGGGCTGGCCGTAGTCGGTACAGTTGCGCCCGACCGGATGCTGACCAACGCCGCCGGACGACCGGGCGACTGGCTGGTGCTGACCAAACCCATCGGGGTGGGCGTCATCACCACGGCCGCCAAAAACGACGTGGACACGCTGGGCGCCATCGGTGAAGCCATCCAACTGATGCGGACCCTCAACCGTGCGGCCGCCGAAGCCGCCTGCGCCGTCGGCGTCCGGGCAGCGACGGATGTCACCGGCTTCGGGCTTCTGGGCCACCTGCGCAATCTGGCCCACGCCAGTGGTTGCGCGGCAGAAGTTGACCTGACGGACGTTCCCATCCTGGCGGCGGCGCGACACTATGCGGCGGAGGGCATCGTTCCCGGCGGCACGCATGCCAACCGGCGTTTCCTGCAGGACTGGACGACCTACGCGCCGGAAGTAACCGAAACCGACCAACTGCTGCTGTGCGACGCGCAGACTTCGGGCGGTCTGCTGCTGGCCGTTGCGCCGGAAACAGTAGAAGACCTCGTCAGAGAGCTGAAGCGCCGCCAGACGCCATGCGCCGCCCGGATCGGCCGCCTGGCAGCCGGGACGCCAGGGCGGCTGACCGTCCACCGCTCATAATGCGCGGCATCAAGCCCTGGCTCAGGGTCGGGGCGACGGCACGTTGCACCAATGAAGCACCAAACGAAAAGGGACGCACCGGCAAAGGGCGCGTCCCACAGATTTTTGGCTTTGGGCGTACTCAGCGTCCGGTGCGGTGACTACCAGCCGCCGCGGCCATAGCCGCTACTCTGCTCTTCACACGGGCAGGCTTCAGGCCAGGCAACGCCGGGTGAAGCTAATCCGTTACGGTCAAGGTGATCTCCACTGGGCTACCGATAATAACCCTATCCATGATGCTGTCCGAACCACCCTGCCCGTCGGGTCGCCTGACATCTATGATTCTTACCTCAAGCACATAGTTCCCGGCCCTATTGCTTGAGACAATGTTGAACATCTTCGTGGTAATGTCTCCCGGCACCAATCGAACGCCGATTATTCGGTCGCCAAAAGTGAGGTGTCCTTCGCTTGGTCGATCCAAGATATTGACTTCCAAGACCGCAAAATCCTCAGACTGAAGCCCTGCCAGTGAGGCCCTAACAGTCACATCAAGATCGGTGGAGTCAATGTTGACCTTGATGGGATTTTTGGTAAACCTCAGCCTCCTGATAGCGACCAGCGGTTTTACCTGGAAGGTGACATCCCTTGCTCCCAGAAACAGCGTACCTGACCGCATCGTGCGAAACGGACCGTGCCCCGAAAATACCGTGCAGTACCAAGGCCCCCAGCCCCAACCGCCCAGCAGCGCCCGCTGAAAGTTCCAGGGGTCAAGGTAACAACCACAGCACCCACAGAAAGGATCATAAATATCCAGCCGTAGGCTGTACTCCCCGCGCGCCCCGTAGGTCGTCAGCCCCTCCTGCCCCATCATCTGCACGATGACCGACACCGTCCCATCCCCGTCGGTGTCCTCGGCACTCTGGCTCGCCAGCGGGTTTCCGTTCCCGTCGCGAAGGCTGCACGTCACCCGCCCCATATACCAGTCCTGCGCTGCGTAATCGAGTTCAGTCGTGGCCACCCCCGTCACAAGGTTCGTCTCAGGGTCGTAGCTGATGAGCACCGAGCCAGTGACAATAGACTCTCCCGCCTGTGTCGTCAGGTTGCCCGTTCCAGAACCGTCCTCAACCGGCTGGTGCCTCTGAGTACCGCCTGCGCTCAGCCCGGCGGCAAAAGGCAGCAGAACCCGCTGCTCAAACTCCTCCCACGCCCGCGGCCCAAAGGCTGCCCGCAACCGGTCACGGTAGCGCAGCACCACCGCCTCCCGCTCCCGCTGCAATGCGAACAGTTCCGCCGATGGCGGCAGCGGCTGCTGTCCCGCCCGCAGCTTCCCGTCAGGATAGTTCGCCCGCCGCGCCGCAAGGATTGCCCTCGCCCGTGCATCCACCGCCCGCACCGCCTGCTCACACTCCGCCGCCAACCGGTCAAGGACCACCCCCTGCTCCGCCTCCAGGTCCGCTTCCTGTTTGAACGCGCGCCGCAACGCCTGCGCCGCCTCCGTCCGCCCAGCCCGTTCCGCTTCCTCCGCCTGCTCGTTGAGCAGAAAAACCGTGTGAAACAGCGTGCGGTAAAGCTGCGGCTCATGGACGAAGCCGGACGCCTTCCGGTCAGACCGACGCTCCACCTGCGCCCTGGCGATGAAGCCGGGCGGCACCACAAGCATCAGCACAACAACCACAAGGGCCACAAACCCGGCGACACAGCGGTGTTTTCCGGTCACCTTCAACATCGGATTGACCTCCTTCTGAAAGCGTGATGGCCTTTCCGTCAGCGGGGAGGCACCCTTCACAACCGGTGCCGTGACTCCCGAAACCAGTACACCCGCCGGCTGACGTTGTGCTTTGGAGAAAACCTGTTTCAACCTAACCACCACCTTTGGCAGCGTCAACAAGACTTCAGGTTTTTTCTGTCTTTTTGAAAATCCGTCATGACCTTTCCCATTCGCCTGACCAAGCTGGCCAAGCGGGCCGGTTGCGCTGCCAGGCAACTGCCGGGCTATCTGTTTTCCTGGCCGGGACAGCCTGCGACCCGCCAGCCCCGGGCCTAAAGTACGGGCGACGGCACGTTGCCCAAACGAAGCACCAAATGAAAAGGGACGCACCCGCAAGGGCACGTCCCGTAGATTTTTGGCTTTGGGCGTACTCAGCGCCCGGTGCAATGCTTACCAGCCGCCACGACCGTAACCGCCACCGCCGCCACCGCGCCGGCCGCCACCGCCGTAACCACCACCACGACGGTTGCCGCCACCATAGCTGCTGCTCTGCTCTTCACGCGGGGTGGGCTTCAGATGGGGCAAAGTCTGGGTGAGGCTAGTTTGCCGTCAACGGCGGGTCACTCACGACTCCTCCTTCATTGATCCTGACACTGTCGATGATGCTGTACGAGCCACCCCGTCCGTCGGGTCGCCTGACATCAACAACTGACACCCTGAATCGGTACTGCCCGGGTTTGCTCACGGAAAGCGTGAATCTTCCGGTACTCAGGTCTGCTATCTTCAGTGGAACGTTGACATTTGTCCCCGAAATAAAGTTCACAGAGGCCCCCGGCGGTTTTGACGATACGCTGATGGCCAGTACCGCAAAATCCCCAGGCTGAATCACATCTGCTGCTGTCCTGACTTCAACGTCCACGTCAACATGGGTGTGACCAGTGGCTGCAGTAATGGGATTCGCCGTAAACCTCGGATTTCCGGAAAGAACCAAAGCCCTTTGAAGGGGGGCTGTCAGTCTCCCTAGAAACCTGTTCCACGTCGGTCTCCATTGGAGTGGACCACGCCCACGATACCAGGCATAGTACCCAAGGATTCCAGTGCCGGCCGAAACCCCAGCCGGATAGTCCCAGTAGTCAAGATAACGACCAATTGTGTCCTGAACAACCAGCCTCAACTTGTAGCTGCCCTCTGCCGAGTATGCCATCCCGGCCTGCCCCACCGTCTGCACGATGACCGACACTACCCCATCCTCGTCGGTGTCATAGGCACTCTGGCTCACCAGCGGGTTTCCGTCCCCGTCGCGGAGGCTGCACGCCACCTGCCCCACATACCAATCCTGCGCTGCGTAATCGAGTTCAGTCGTGGCCACGCCCGTCACAAGGTTCGTCTCAGGGTCGTAGCTGATGAGCACCGAGCCGGTGACAATGGACTCCCCCGCCTGCGTCGGCAGGTTACCCGTTTCAGAACTGTACTCAACAGAACCGTCCTCAACTGGCTCGTACCTTTGAGCACCGCCAGCTCTCAGCCCGGCGTCAAGAGGCATCAGTACCCACCGCTCAAACCGCTCCCACACACTCCGCCCAAAGGCTTCCTGCAACTGGTCACGGTAACGCAGCACCACCGCCTCCCGCTCCCGCTGCAATGCGAACAGTTCCGCTGACGGCGGCAGCGGCTGCTGTCCCGCCCGCAGCTTCCCGTCAGGATAGTTCGCCCGCCGCGCCGCAAGGATTGCCCTCGCCCGTGCATCCACCGCCCGCACCGCCTGCTCACACTCCGCCGCCAACCGGTCGAGGACCACCCCCTGCTCCGCCTCCAGGCCCGCTTCCTGTTTGAACGCGCGCCGCAACGCCTGCGCCACATCCGTCCGTCCAGCCCGTTCCGCTTCCTCCGCCTGTTCATTCAGCAGAAAAATGGTGTGAAACAGCGTGCGGTAAAGCTGCGGCTCATGGACGAAGCCGGACGCCTTCCGGTCAGACGGACGCTCCACCTGCACGTTGGTGCTGAAGCCGGGCGGCACCCCCAGCATCAGCACAACAACCACAAGGGCCACAACCCCGGCGACACAGCGGTGTTTTCCAGTCGCCTTCAACATCGGATTTACCTCCTTCTGAAAGCGTGATGGCCTTTCCGTCAGCAGGGAGGCACCCTTCACAACCTGCGCCGTGACTCCCGAAACCAGGCATACCTGCCCGCCAACATTGCACTTCCGGGAGAAGCTGTTTCAGAATTAATAACACCTTTGGCAATGTCAACAAGGCTTCAGGTTTTTCCTGTCTTTTTGCCAATCCGTCATGACCTTCCCCATTCGCCTGACCGGGCTGGCCAAACGGGCTGCCTGTCTTCCCGGCCGGAACGGCATGCGACCTGCCAGCCCCGGGCCCGGAGTACGGGCAACGGCACGTTGCCCAAACGAAAAGGGACGCACCCGCGAGGGCGCGTCCCACAGATTTTTGGCTTTGGGCGTATTCAGCGCCCGGTGCGATGCTTACCAGCCGCCACGACGGTTGCCGCCACCATAGCCGCTACTCTGCTCTTCACGGTTCCGTTACGGTCAAGGTGATCTCCACTGGGCTACCGATAATAACCCTATCCGCGATGCTGTCCGAACCACCCTGCCCATCGGGTCGCCTGACATCTATGATTCTTACCTCAAGCAAATAATTCCCAGGTGGTGCGATTGAGAGAATAGTGAACCTCGCGTCGGTATAACCTCCTGGCACCAATTCAACGTCGTCCGTTACTCCCGGTGGGTAGGCAAAACTGACTTGTGGGTTGCTTGGTCCAGTGATGAGATTGACTTCCAAGACCGCAAAATCCCTATCCTGAAGCCCTGCCCGTGAGGCCCTAACAGTCACATCAAGATCGGTGGAGTCAAAGGTGGCCCTGATGGGATTTTTGGTAAACCTTAGCTGCCTGACAGCGACCAGCGGTTTTACCTGAAAGGTGACATCCCTTCCTCCCAGAAACAGCGTACCCGACCGCATCGTGCGAAACGGACCGTGCCCCGAAAATACCGTGCAGTACCAAGGCCCCCAGCCCCAACCGCCCAGCAGCGCCCGCTGAAAGTTACAGGGGTCAAGGTAACAACCACAGCACCCACAGAAAGGATCATAAATATCCAGCCGTAGGCTGTACTCCCCGCGCGCCCCGTAGGTCGTCAGCCCCTCCTGCCCCATCATCTGCACGATGACCGACACCGTCCCATCCCCGTCGGTGTCCTCGGCACTCTGGCTCGCCAGCGGGTTTCCGTTCCCGTCGCGAAGGCTGCACGTCACCCGCCCCATATACCAGTCCTGCGCTGCGTAATCGAGTTCAGTCGTGGCCACCCCCGTCACAAGGTTCGTCTCAGGGTCGTAGCTGATGAGCACCGAGCCGGTGACAATAGACTCTCCCGCCTGTGTCGTCAGGTTGCCCGTTCCAGAAACGTCCTCAACCGGCTGGTGCCTCTGAGTACCGCCTGCGCTCAGCCCGGCGGCAAAAGGCAGCAGAACCCGCTGCTCAAACTCCTCCCACGCCCGCGGCCCAAAGGTTGCCCGCAACCGGTCACGGTAACGCAGCACCACCGCCTCCCGCTCCCGCTGCAACGCCAACAGTTCCGCCGATGGCGGCAGCGGCTGCTGTCCCGCCCGCAGCTTCCCGTCAGGATAGTTCGCCCGCCGCGCCGCAAGGATTACCCGCGCCCGTGCATCCACCGCCCGCACCGCCTGCTCACACTCCGCCGCCAACCGGTCGAGGACCACCCCCTGCTCCGCCTCCAGGTCCGCTTCCTGTTTGAACGCGCGCCGCAACGCCTGCGCCACATCCGTCCGTCCAGCCCGTTCCGCTTCCTCCGCCTGTTCATTCAGCAGAAAAATGGTGTGAAACAGCGTGCGGTAAAGCTGCGGCTCATGGACGAAGCCGGACGCCTTCCGGTCAGACGGACGCTCCACCTGCACGTTGGTGCTGAAGCCGGGCGGCACCCCCAGCATCAGCACAACAACCACAAGGGCCACAACCCCGGCGACACAGCGGTGTTTTCCAGTCGCCTTCAACATCGGATTTACCTCCTTCTGAAAGCGTGATGGCCTTTCCGTCAGCAGGGAGGCACCCTTCATAACCGGCGCCGTGACTCCCGAAACCAGGTGCACCCGCCGGTTGACGTTGTGCTTTGGAGAAAACCTGTTTCAATCTAATCACCACCTTTGGCAGGGTCAACAAGGCTTCAGGTTTTTCCTGTCTTTTTGAAAATCCGTCAGACCTTTCCCATTCGCCTGACCGGGCTGGCCAAACGGCCGGCTGTGCCGCCAGGCAACCGCCGGGCTGTCTGTTTTCCCGGCCGGAACGGTCTGCGATCCGCCAACCCCGGGCCCGGAGTACGGGCGACGGCACGTTGCCCAAACGAAGCACCAAATGAAAAGGGACGCACCCGCAAGGGCACGTCCCGTAGATTTTTGGCTTTGGGCGTACTCAGCGCCCGGTGCAATGCTTACCAGCCGCCACGACCGTAACCGCCACCGCCACCGCGCCGGCCGCCACCGCCGTAACCACCACCGCGACGGTTGCCGCCACCGCCATAGCCGCCGCCGTTCCGCTCTTCACGCGGGCGGGCTTCGTTGACGGTCAGCGTCCGTCCGTTGAACTCGGTGCCGTGGAACATTTCGATGGCCCGATTGCCATCTTCACTTGAGGCGAACTCGACGAAACCAAAACCGCGTGAGCGGTTCGTGTCACGGTCCTCGACGACCAGTGCCGACTCCACAGCTCCAGCCTGTGAGAAATAGCTGCGCAGGTCCTCACTGGTGGTCTGAAAACTCAAATTGCCAACGTAAAGCTTCATGGATGCGTTTTCCTCTTTCGGATGAAGAAACCCAAGCCGGGAATTCACTCTGGAACGGTGCAAAAGAGTGATACACGGCAGACCGGCAAGCGGCGGATTTCGTAGTAACCCAAACCTTCCTATCTCTGACTATCCGAAACCGCCACGCCCAACCACTATCCGAAACGAGGCACGTCACCGTTGATGAGCAAGAGAAGGTGTACACTGCGGCCATCTTAGGGGGCGCGGTCGGGAAAAGCAACGGTCGGCGACGGCTTTTCTGAAAATTATTTCCCAAGGATGCGCCCCGGCCGGAAAGCCAGCGTGGGGAGTTGACACCGGATGCCCGGCACAGCAAAGCCACACCGGCATGGTAGAGTGCCGATGGGCAACCTCATCCCGATGTCGTTCCAAGGAAAGAACCCATGTCACTCAGAACGAATGCGGAACTATCATCCCTTGCGGCGCTGCCGGACCAGTCACGGGTCTGGGTGTTCACCACGGCGGCGCCCCTGACAGACGACCTGGCCGCACTGGTCGAAACCGGGCTGAAAACCTTTGTCGCCGATTGGATGTCGCACGGCCAGCGGGTACGTGGTGGCTTCGCCCTCTGCGCCCGACGCTTCATCCTCGTTGCCGCCGATGAAACCACCAACGATGTTTCGGGCTGTTCGATTGACAGCATGTTCCACGCCGTGCAGGCGGCTGCAGGCCGCGCCGGTGTGCCGCTGGCTGACACGGCAGACATTGCCTACCGCGGCCCGAATGGCGTCGAACTCGTTGACCGTCCCACCTTCCGGCAACTGGTGCGGGAAGGCGTCATCCGGCCTGACACGCCCGTGTTTGATGGCACTGTCCGTACGCTGGGAGAAGTGCGGGCCGGCGGCTGGGAGCGGCCGTTTGCCGAAAGCTGGCACGCCGAACACTTTGCCCCGGCGGCCGTCGGAAACAGCATGCGGTAGGAAGTGCGGCTGGCAGACATGCGGACCTCACTGCGTCTTCTCGCCATGGCCCTTGGAGGGCGTCCGTGGGAAGGAACGCCACCCCCCGGATGGCAGCGCCTGCCGGCAGCGACCTGCCGGCAGTTACAGCCTTTCTTTCCAGAGCTGGACCTTGGCCGGGATGTTCTCTGGCGCGTGGATGGGCTTCCGTGGTGGGTTCGCCGCCTGGCGGTCGTGCCGCCCGTGGCGATTACCTTTGGCTTCCTTGTCTGGGTCGTTCCAGGGTGGTATGCCCCCGGCACGCCAGCCGGGCTGGAACTCATTGCCCATGAACTGACCCACGTCGTCCAGTACCGCCGTCACGGGTATTTCGGCTTCACGCTGCGCTATGGGCTGGAGTTTCTCGCCAACATCCTGCGCGGCGACAGCCTGGCCCATGCCTATGAAAACATCACCTTTGAGGTCGAGGCGCGCGCCCACGCCGCGGCTGTCGCCGGACAATACCTTTTCGTTTGACAAAGTGCGCCGGGTCTGGATAGTCTGACGGCT
The DNA here is from genome assembly GCF_018304765.1 of Chloracidobacterium sp. N. Taxonomy (NCBI): domain Bacteria; kingdom Pseudomonadati; phylum Acidobacteriota; class Blastocatellia; order Chloracidobacteriales; family Chloracidobacteriaceae; genus Chloracidobacterium; species Candidatus Chloracidobacterium aggregatum. The sequence goes on along the minus strand of NZ_CP072643.1, from coordinate 34,013 downwards.
GTTTCAGCCAGCACCCAACAGTCGCGGCGAGGTTTGTGGCTGGAATGGTTTGCACGGGGCGTGGCTCAGCCTGGTAGAGCGCACGGTTCGGGACCGTGAGGTCGGAGGTTCAAATCCTCTCGCCCCGACCACACTTTTGTAGTCCACAGCACGCATCGCCGACCCGATGGTTGTGAGAGCGGGACACGCTCTTCAGCCGTCGCATCTTGCTGTCCTTTGATTCCTACGGAACAGAAAATGGCGGTCATCGCACGACACTTTCGCATCACGGGGCGGGTGCAGGGCGTCGGCTATCGGTATTTCGTCCTGTGTGTGGCGCGTGAACTTGGCATCGTCGGATGGGTGCGCAATCTTCCCGATGGAAGCGTCGAAGCCTGGGCCAAAGGGTCTCCGAATGTCCTGGAAACTTTCCAGCACGAGTTGAGTTTTGGCCCCTACAACGCCCAGGTGACTGGCATTGAGGTCACGGAAGCCGATGCTTCCATCAAATATGATGAGTTCCGTATCCTGCGGTAGTGGCGCTAATGGAAACGGACAATTGAGAATGGGCAATTAAAAATGCTTTATCCTGCCCTCTTAATTATTCTCCATCAAGCGCCGCCAGGCTGAATAGCATCCACACGCCGGAGAACTGCCTGACCAACGGCTTTTTGCAAAACGGCGGATGCGGGCGCTCTTTTGTTCGCAGCTTGAAGGCACTGGGTAGCCATGCATGGACTTATGGGGTAATTGTGGGTAGGTTTCAGTCCCACTGCGCAATGCCCTTCCCACCGGAGACCGCGATGGACGAGTTACGACGCCTGATTCGTGAGATTCCTGATTTTCCCAAGCCCGGCATTCTTTTTTACGACATTACGACCCTGCTCAAAGACTCCCGTGGCCTGAAGCTGGCCGTCAACCGGATGAGCGAAGCCTTGGCCAACCAACCTGTTGATGTGGTCATTGGTGTTGAGGCGCGTGGCTTCATCTTTGCCCCGCCGCTGGCTTACCAGCTTGGCGCGGGCTTTGTGCCTGTGCGGAAGCCCAAAAAGCTGCCCGGCGAAGTCGAGCGTATCAGTTATGACCTCGAATACGGTAGTGACACACTGGAAATTCACCGGGACGCCATCCAGCCGGGCCAGCGGGTCGTGATTGCGGATGACCTTCTGGCAACCGGTGGAACAGCCGCCGCCACCGCCGCGCTGGTGGAAAAGCTGGGGGGCGAAGTCGTCGGTTTGACCTTTCTCGTCGAGCTGACCTTCCTTGGGGGGCGTGAAAAACTCGCCCGGTATCCGGTTACATCCCTGCTCACCTACGACCGATAGGCACACAACGGCAGCCGCAGACAAAACCTGATGGCGTCCGGCTCAAGTCGGCCGGCGACGGAGTTTCGTACCACCATGACACGTCCACCCCTGCAGCGTCGGGTCTGGCCGGCACTGGCGCTCGCTCTTGCCTTCTGTGGACTTTTCAGCCTGCCGCTTCTTCCAGCAGTTGCCGCGCCGCCGGCTACCGCCCGGCAGGCAACGCCACCCGAAACCTTTGACGTTGCGGCCCACTACACCAAGACTGAAGTCCGCATCCCCATGCGCGACGGGGCCACGCTCTTCACCAGCATCTATGCCCCGCGCGACACCTCGCGTACCTACCCGATCCTTCTCAACCGGACGCCCTACAGTTGCGCTCCCTATGGCGACGCCTACCGGCAACGCATCGGCCCCTCGGACGAAATGATGCGCGAGGGCTATATCTTCGTGTTTCAGGACGTACGCGGGCGCTACATGTCCGAAGGCGAGTTCGTCAACATGCGCCCCCACAACCCGGCCAAGCGCGGGCAGGAAGTGGATGAGTCATCTGACACCTACGACACCATCGAATGGCTTATCCACAACGTTCCCAACAACAACGGCCGGGTTGGCATGTGGGGCATCTCCTACCCGGGCTTTTATGCCGCCGCCGGGATGATTGACGCTCATCCGGCGCTCAAGGCGGTTTCCCCGCAGGCGCCCATCGCCGACTGGTTCATCGGCGATGACATGCACCACAACGGCGCTTTCTTTCTGATTGATTCCTTCACGTTCTTTTCTTCCTTCGGCCAGGCCCGTCCTGAACCTACTACCAAAACGCCGCCCGGCTTCCGTTTTCCGACGCCCGATGCCTACCGCTTCTTTCTCGATGTCGGCTCGCTGCGGCACATCGAGGAACGGTACTTCAAGGGCAGCATCGCGTTCTGGACTGAAATGGCGGCGCATCCCAACTACGATGCCTTCTGGCAGGCGCGCAATCTTGTGCCGCACATGAGGCGTGTCGCGCCGGCGGTGCTGTTCGTTGGCGGCTGGTTTGACGCTGAAGACCTCTACGGCCCACTCAAGCTCTATGCCAGCACAGAGCGCCAGAACCCGACAGTGAAAAACGCACTCGTCATGGGTCCCTGGTTTCACGGCGGCTGGGCGCGCAGCGACGGAAGACGCCTCGGCCCGATTGATTTTGGACAACCGACTGCGGAATTTTACCGCCGCGAGATCGAAGCCAGGTTTTTCGCCCACCACCTGAAGGACGCACCCGATCCCGGACTGCCCGAAGCTTGCATCTTTCAAACCGGCTCGAACGAATGGCGGCGTTACGCGCAGTATCCACCCGCCGGACTCAAACCGGCCCGGCTGTACTTCCGGGCCAACGGCGAACTGTCGTTTGATCCGCCCCGGGAACCCTCTGGCGCTGACGAGTATCTCAGTGACCCGCGCACCCCTGTGCCCTACACGAACCAGATTACAAACCGGCGCGGCATCACTTACATGATCGAAGACCAGCGTTTTGCTGCGGCACGGCCGGATGTGCTTACCTATCAGACGCCGCCTCTGTCGGCGCCGGTGACGATGACGGGGCCGCTGCGTGCCGAGCTGTTTGTCACCACGACGGCCACCGATGCCGATTTCATCGTCAAGCTCATAGACGTGTTTCCTGACGACACCCCGGACCTGCCCGACCTGCCGCCGGGCGTCCACCTGGGCGGTTATCAGATGCTGGTACGTGCTGAAGTCATGCGCGCGAAGTTCCGGGACAGCTTTGAGCGTCCGAAGCCGCTCCGGCCGGGACGTGTCGAACGCATTGCCTTTGAGCTTCAGGATGTTGACCACTGCTTCAAGCCCGGACACCGCATCATGGTACAGGTACAGAGTTCGTGGTTTCCCCTTGTTGACCGCAACCCACAGGTTTTTCTGGACAACATCTTTCAGGCGCGTGACAGCGATTTCCAGCCGGCGACGCACCGCATACACCGCAATGCCCGCCATGCCTCCGGTCTCAGTGTTTTCCTTGCCCCCTGAAACCGGACGCAGTGGCTGAAACCAACCGTTGGCACGCCCCTTGCTGAACCAGCCTTTGAAAAGTGGAGCAAAAGGCGTATCTTTGTTGTAGAAACAGCCTGGAGTTATCCTTATGCTCGCAAAAATTCAGAAATGGGGTAACAGTCTTGCCCTGCGAATACCGAAAGTCTTTGCGGCTGAAGCTCAGCTTCAAAATGACTCACTTGTAGAAATCAGTATAGTCGAAGGCAAAATTATTATTACTCCGGCTCCAGCGCCAGGTTGGACGCTTGACGCATTGCTGGCAGGTATCACCGAGGACAATCTTCATCCCGAAGTCGAGACAGGTTTTGCCGTAGGAAATGAAGCCTGGTGAACCTATGGCATACATTCCCGACAGTGGTGACATCGTTTGGATAATTTCAACCCGCAGGCAGGACACGAGCAGGCAGGGCACAGACCAGCTTTGGTTTTATCACCAAAGAGTTATAACAGTAAAGTTGGACTTGCCCTGCTTTGCCCAATTACAAGTCAAGTCAAGGGGTATCCATTTGAAGTGCCGATACCGGAAGGTTTGAAAGTCAAAGGCGCAATTTTATCCGATCAGGTAAAAAGTCTTGACTGGAAGGCAAGGAAAGCAGAATTGAGTTGCAAATTGCCGAAGGAAAAGTTTAACGAAGTTGTCAGGAAGTTAGGCACTCTCATTCGTGAGCAATTTTAGGGCATATAGAGTTCTGCAAGTTGAAGGCGTGGTAATGATAGGCCATTGCGCCTGCTCCCTGGTTGAACGAGAGTCGTATCAGCCTTTGGCAGGTCTCGCCAAGGAGGCAACCCGATTGCCCAGGCACTGGGTACACCGTAACGCCTGCCGTGCCTTCGGGCTCAGCGTTTCTCTCGCCTCCTGAAGCGGCTCCCAGACAGCAAAGTGACTGGCCAAGCGCAAACCAACCACTGGCTTTGACAGAATGATGTTTCAGCGGTTGCTCGTGCGCGGCACCAACTGGGTTGGCGACAGCATCATGACGCTCCCGGCGCTGCGCGAACTTCGGCGCTTGTTTCCCACGGCGCACCTGACGCTGATGGTACGCCCATGGGTAGCCGACCTGTTTGCCGACACATCTTTGGCCGACGGTCTGCTGCTGTACGACAACCGCCAGGAATCCTTCCTTTCCGGGGTGGCCAAACTCAAAGCCGGGCGCTTTGACGCCGCCATTTTCTTCCAGAACGCCTTTGAAGCCGCAGCACTGGCTACGGCCGCCCGCATTCCACGCCGTATCGGATTTGCCACCGATGGCCGCCGCTTCCTGCTGACGGATGCCTTCCCGGTGACGCCGGCCACCCGACGCAAGCACCAGCTATACTTCTATCTGGACCTCGTTGCCCAACTGGAAGCCCACCTGACGGGCACCAACCACGTCAACTATGAGACACCTGACTACCGGCTGCCCGTCTCAGCGGCGGCGCAGGCGGCCCTCGACGCCAAACGGCCCGATCTCCGGCAGGTTGCGCACCCGCTGGCAGTTGTTCCCGGCGCCGCCAACAGCCGCGCCAAACAGTGGCCGGCCGCGGCGTTTACCGCCCTGCTTGACCGGTTGGCCGCAGAGCATGACTGGCCGCTGTTTCTGGTGGGCGCGCCGGGTGAACGTCCCCTGTGTGAAGCCATCCGTCAGGGGGTGCAGCGCCCCGAACGGGTCACGGTCCTGGCCGGTGAACTGTCCCTGCGGGAAAGTGTGGCCCTGCTTTCCCGGTGCGCCGCCGTGGTTAGCAACGACACGGGCCCGGCCTATGTCGCGGCCGCGCTCGACCGTCCCCTCGTGACGATCTTCGGGCCGACTGACCCAAACCAGATTTCGCCCTTTTCGCCAACGGCGCGGCAGGTACGCAAGCTCGTTCCATGCGCGCCCTGCCTGCTCAAGGACTGCCCGATTGACCACCGCTGCCTGACCGGGGTGACGCCTGACATGGTGTATCAGGCGCTGCTTGCTGCCCTTGGGGAACATCGGGGCTTGCATCCGGCGTGGCGTCACGCTAGGCTGTAGCTAACTTTCAGCTTTCGTTTCCGGTATGCACGTACGCAGCTTTACGTTTAGCGGCTATTGGTATTGGTGGAGCCTCAATGGGAAGGCTCGACCGGCTGCGCTGGCGTGCGTGCTTGACGATTGAAACAACACTCCGCCAAATTTTTCCAGAAGCCGCCGACCTTCCCAAGCGTGGGGGTCGGCGGTTTTGCTTTTGGCCATTTCCAGTGAGGACCTGCTGCCATGCTCGTTCGCCAAAGTTCCCCGTCACAACATACGACGGTCACGATTGCCGGTGTCCCGGTGGGTGGGCCGTCCATGGTTGTGATTGCCGGCCCCTGTGCGGCCGAATCGGAAACCCAACTCCGCACCGTCGCAGAATGTCTGACCCGCCTCGACATCCGGTTGCTGCGGGCTGGTGTCTATAAGCCACGCACGTCGCCCTACAGCTTCCAAGGGCTTCAGGACGAAGGTCTCCAGCTTCTCCACGACATCAAGCGCGCCTACGGGCTGGGCATTGTCAGTGAAGTGATGTCGGTGGCCCACCTTGAACGCGCCTGTGAGGTCTTCGACTGTTTCCAGGTCGGCTCGCGCAACATGCAGAACTTTGAACTGCTCAAGGCGCTCGGGCAGGTACGCAAACCCGTCCTGCTCAAACGCGGCCTGGCCGCCACCATCGAGGAACTGCTCGGTGCAGCGGAGTACATTCTGGCCGGGGGCAATCAGCAGGTTATCCTGTGCGAACGCGGAATTCGCAGCTTCGACCCGGCCACGCGCAACGTCCTTGACCTGGGCGCGGTGGCACTGCTCAAGCGCCTGACGCACCTGCCGGTCATCGTTGATCCAAGCCATGCGACCGGTCGCCGGGAACTGGTCATCCCGGCTGCCCGGGCTGCCGTGGCGGTTGGGGCCGACGGTCTCATCGTGGAATGCCATCCTGTCCCCCAGCAGTCGGTTTCGGATGCCGCCCAGGCGTTGTCGCTCGATGAGCTGGAGCAGCTTGTCCGTGAAACAGCCCGTGTGGCGCAGGCGGTTGGCCGCCAGCTTCCCTGCCCAGTGGAGCGTGCGGCATGAGCATCCTCACCGTGTTGTCAGATGCTGTAACGCCGGCAGCCCTTTACCATGAACTGGCCGCTGCTTCCGACGTGGCCTTTCTGCTTGAAAGCGCCGAAGGTGACGCCCGCCTGGCGCGCTATTCCATCATCGGCATCGAGCCGCGTCTGGTCGTGGCTTTTCAGGACCGGCGCGTGACGGTTTCTGACCTTCACCGCCAGACCGAGCGCCAGACACAGACGGATGACCCACTGCGGTTTCTGTGCGAAATCCTGGAGCGCGAGCAGGCCCAGGTCACTGACCAGATGCCAGCATTGCCGCCGATGCTGCCGTTCAAAGGAGGTTTTGTCGGCTACCTTGGTTATGGGACCACCGCCTGTCTGGCTGGGATTCCCATCCAAGCGGCGATGCCCTATGCCGCGCCGGACGGCTGCTTTGGTCTCTATGACACCTTTGTGGTGTTTGACCATCTCTACCGCAAGCTGCACATTGTCTCCTATGGTGGCGATGCCATTGTCGAGCAGATATACGAACGGGTCTGCCGCCGGACGCCGCTCCCGCCGCTCCGCGATGCCACAGCGTCGTTACGCGGCCACGACGTGTTTGCCGATGCCGAGACAACGCTCGACGACGCTGCGTTCGGCGCGCTGGTTGAACGCTGCCGCGCATATATCACGGCCGGCGAGGTCTTCCAGATTGTGCCTTCCCGGCGCTTCTCACGTCGGATCAGTGCGACGCCATTTACGGTGTACCGCTCGCTGGTGGCGCTCAATCCGTCACCCTACGCCTACTGCCTCAAGTTCGGACGTTTTACGGGAACGCCCGGCTTTACCTACGTTGGCTCTTCGCCGGAAACATTCGTCACGGTGCGGCAGGGCAGCATCACGCTGCGGGCCCTGGCTGGTACACGCCCACGCGGCGAGACGCCGGAAGAAGATGAGGCGCTGGCCCGGGCACTGTGCGCCGACGAAAAGGAACTGGCCGAGCACCGGATGCTGGTTGATCTGGCGCGCAATGATGTCGGCCGGGTGGCGCAGGTGGGAACGGTCGCCACCGGTGAAGTGGCGCGTCTGGTGCGCTACACCCACGTGATGCACCTGGCGACGGACGTGACCGGGCAACTGCGTCCGGGGTTGACGGCCTTTGATGTCATCCGAAGCTGTTTTCCGCGTGGCACGGTGACCGGCGCACCGAAAATCCGCGCCATGGAACTGCTGGCGACGCTTGAACCCGAACGGCGCGGACTCTATGCCGGCATGGTGGGTTATGTGGATTTTGCCGGCCAGGCGGACAGTGCCATTGCCATCCGCTCGGTGCTCATGCAGGACGGCATCGCCCATATCAACGCCGGAGCCGGCGTCGTCTTTGACTCGCAGCCGCAACTCGAAGCCGAGGAAACCCGCAACAAGGCCCGCAGCGTCCTGACGGCGCTCTACCTGGCCGAACGACAAACCCTGCCCCCAACACCGCACTCCACCCAGGAAGGCCGGCCGGCTCCGGTATAACGGCGCTCCAACCGCCCTGACACCCATGATCGTCATTGTTGACAACTACGATTCGTTTACCTTCAACCTGTACCAGATGCTGCAAATGCAGACGGCCGAAGAAGTGGTTGTCGTCCGCAACGATGCCGTGGACGTAACCACCCTGCGGGACTGGCGACCAACGCGCATTGTCCTGTCGCCGGGGCCCGGGCGGCCCGAAAACCCGCGTGATTTTGGCGTCTGTCGGGACATTCTGCTGGCAGCCGCCGGGCTGGCGGCGCCGATTCTGGGCGTCTGCCTGGGACACCAGGGGATTGCCGTTGCCTACGGCGGGCGCGCTGTCCAGGCGCCGCGCATCGTTCACGGCAAGGCCTCGGAGATGGTGATTACAGCCGATTCGCCGCTGTTTGACGGACTTCCACCGCGTTTTGCGGCCATGCGCTACCACTCGCTGGTGGCGGACGAAGCCACGCTGCCGGACTGCCTGATGGTCACCGCGCGTGACGCCGTGGAAGGCATCATCATGGCGCTTCAGCATCGGGATTGGCCGGTGTATGGCGTCCAGTTTCACCCTGAATCCATCGGAACACCGTTGGGGCAGCGCATCCTGGCCAATTTTCTCGCGCTGACGCCAGGGTGAGCTTGTTGGCGTCCGGGACTCAATCAAGCCCGTTTCCAGCACCGGAAACGCGCGTCATCTGTTGACCCCATCGCAACGATGAAGGCGTGGTTGTCAAAGCCCGGCAGTTCCTGAAGGCGTTTCAACAGCACGCCCGAACGGTCGGCTGATTGCGGAATGAAAAGCGGCGGACCGTCCGACAACAACACCCGGAAGACATCCACGGCAAACGGCCCGTCGCTGGTGGTGACAATTTCAACCGCCTGCAGGTCTGCCCAGGCGAGGCGACGCGCAGCACCATCAGGCGGGCTGTATGAAACAGCCACATCGTCAAACGAAATCTTGCCTGCCGATTGGTTTGCCAGCCGGCCTTTTGGAAAGAGCGCATTCCAAATCCTTGAAAACATGGGCCGGGCTTTGGTTCTCTCCGGCAAGTCGCCGTCGGACGGCACGGCTGATCCCTGAGATACCCCTTGAAAGCATCAGGCCGTCGGGCGTTCAGGCACCGGCTGGCGGGTGAAGAAATCCACCCGAAAACGTGCCATGTAGTCATCCAACAGGCGGCTGACGCGCCCGTAATCAGGCGACTTCACAATCAGGCCGGCATGAAACGCCTTGTTGAGCCGCCAGACGACTTCAGGATCATTGTAGGCACTGGTGTCCGGCCACTCCTGGCGCGCCAACGAAATGATCAACCCGGCATATTCGCGCCGTCCCTGTGGTGGACGGTAGGTTTCCGGCGGTTCCGCGCATTCCAGCCGGGCCCACTCCGCCCACAGGTTCACGCCCGTCGCCGCCTCGACCAACTCGACGATGTTGGCCCCGCCCACCCGCGCCGAAGTCTCCAGAAAGTAAAACGTCCCATCCGCATGGGATTTGATGAACTCCGTGTGGGACGCGCCGCGTACCAGCCCCATCGCCTTCAGCACCCGGCGGTTGAACTCCAGAAGCTGCTGCTCGTCCTCCGACCCGTACTCCACCGTGCGCGTCGCAAACACATCCCCATCGTGCATGACCTCAATAGGTGGACGCGCGTACTTGCTGACCGCCGCGAACACCACCTCCCGCTCCGAGACAATGGAATCCACGTGATAGACATCGCCCGGAAGGAACTTTTCCAGCAGGTGGTAGGAACGCCGGTCGCCAAGCTGGTTCAATATCTCCCACACTTCATCGGGAGAACTCGTGCGCTTGATGCCGATGGTCGAAGCTTCGGAACGCGGCTTGACCAACCATGGTCCCGGTACTTCCGCCAGGTACGCATTGACGACCTCATCGTTGAACACCGGCGTAAAGGGTGGCACGGGAACGCCGTACTCACGCGCCCGGGCCCGCATCGCCAGTTTGTCGCGGAAATAACGCGCCGTCGTTTCTCCCATGCCCGGTATGCGCAGATGCTCTCGCAGGGCCGCGCCGATTTCCACATCGAAGTCATCCAGCGCCACGATGCGATCAAGGCGGTGGGTGCGGGCCAGGTAACTGACCCCCAGAATCACGTCGTTGAGTCGCCACTTTTTGTTTTCATCCGGCATCAGGAAGATGTCGTCGAGGCTTTCACGCGGCCAGGCGGCGTCCCGGATGCTTTCCGAAGTGACCAGATAAACCCGCCATCCCTGGCGCTTGGCCTCGCGCATAAACTCCGCGCCTTTTTCATAACTGGCAAGACACAACATCGTGAGCGGATGTGTCGGCATACAGAAAGCCCCCCACAAAGCTGAAGCAGCACTGGGATCGTTGACCGGAACTGCATTCTTATCCGCGTATGCCGACCGACGCAAGCGATGTCACAGCCGACTCCGATGCAAGGATTTCCACAACGCCCAGCGCCGCCTGCACCCGAATCCGGTCGCCCGTCCGAATGACGCGCGTCACATGACGGACATTCGTCACCGCCGGCAAGCCAAGCTCGCGCAGTACAATCGAGCCGTGTGAAAGATCGCCGCCAATTTCAACGACGACACCTGCCACCCCGGCAAAGACCGGAACCCAGCCGGCGTCCACGGCCGGGGCAACCAGAATGAGCGGTTCAGTCGAAACCGGCGGGACAGATGGTGTGTGGCAGACCCAGGCGCGTCCTTCAACAACACCACGGGTCAGTCCTGTTCCCTGCAGGACGGCCGGACGGCTTCCTTCGGCAGGCACGGCCAGAAAAGCCGAAAAGTTATCAAAACGCCGAAACACGTCCGGGAAGGCATAGCCGGCCAGCGTCGCCTGTGCCTGCCGGCGCGCAGCCAGGAAGTCCGGCGTTGCACACCAGCCGCCGTCGAGCTGCCGGAGTTCTTCGATGTCCAGAAGCCAAAGATCATCCGCCGCCGGCAGCCGTCCGTCCTGAAGGGCCTGCGCGGCAAGGCGTTTCATCCGCCGCCGGATGCGGTCAAAGGTCTGCATGGCGGTATGCCGCAACGCCTCCCGCGCAGCGAGTGCCCGGCGGGCCTGCTGCCACAGGGGATACACCAGCCACGCCAGCCAGGGCAGCGGCAGCGGCACCTGCCTGGGACGCTCAGCAAGCAGGCTGCGCAACAGCGTTTCCGGTTGCTCGTGATAACGCGGGCACGCGATGTCGCTTTCAAAAACGCCCCGAAAGCCATAGCGCGCAAGATACGCCTGCCATAGCGTTTGAAAGCCATCGTCTTCGGGCACCCTTCCTTCAGCCAGGGCAGCCGTGAGATGGGGATGAGCCTGCACATATTCACGCAGCGGATCGAGATCGGTCAGCAGGCGCGTCGTCACTGTTTCATGACGCGCTGCCAGCGCAGAAAGCACGCCCAGCCGGCGGAGCAGCGCCAGAGGGCCGCTCATGGCCTGGGTCAGTGAAAACATCTCGCGGACAAGCGCCGTATAAACCTTCTGCAAATCCCGTACACAGTTGGCGAAGCTGTCCGTCTCAGGTGGCGCATCACCAAAACCGGAAAGCCAGGCCATGCACTGGTGCGCTGCGGACGGTGCTCTCAACTGCGCCCACCCCAGACGCATCAACGCCGGCAGGGAGCGGGCCAGGCGTCCCCATCGCCATCCCTGTGCGCCGATGTCGCGCCCGCCAATGGCATCTGTGACGAGGCGCGTCGGCAAACCCCAGAGACGCATCATGTCCGTCAGCAGCGACAGGTTGATAAAGGGTCTTCCGGCAAAGACCTCGATGAACGGCCGGTGCTCCGGCAGACGTGCGTCAAACCCACGGTAGTAATCAAACAGGTCAGACGCACATGACGCGATGAGACTCGTCATCAACGGTGACGGCAGCGGCGGCAGAATTTCCCGGTGGTTGGCATAGGTGAACCACTCGTTGCGTATCACCGGGCGCGTCAGCGGACGCACCTGAAGCAGCCAGCACTGCCGCCCGTCATCGGCAAACTCGACATCCCAGTTGCGTGACCCAAACACCCGGCGTACGTCGCGCAGAAGCCGCTGCAACCGCCCCGCAAAGCCGGTTTCGGTTGGTTTCTCGAAGGCGCGCAGCTTGGGCAGATGGAGCGTTTCACCGGCCACCAGCCCACTCACGAGACGGTCGCCCAGCCCCTCCGTCACATTGACGAGATCATCCTCGTGGCTGGTTTCGGTGACGGCAACTCCGGCGTGACGCGCGTCAACCATGGCCATGATGAGCACGTCGCGGCGGCACGGCGCATCCAGCCGGCGGCTTGAATGCCACACCCGACACACCGCCGGCCAGACTTCTGGAGAGGGAACATTCAGAAAGGAAGCGAAGCAGCCCGCCAGGCTCTGGCTTTCACCATCTTCACGCGAAAAAGCCGAACGCACGGCCACTCTGGAAGCCACCGGCGGAAGGTCAAGCGTCTTCTGAAGAGCTTCCCGGTCGGCGATGACGAAACCTTCTTCTGTGTTTTGAATCCATCGCTGATCCAATCCGTGGGTCAGGACTTCCTCCAAAACAAGAACACCCGGCGGCACCGGCAAACCGGCCGCCTTTGCGCGGTGGAGATAGTCTGCCTTCGGTCCAACCCGCGTCGGCCACGGCGAACGCCCCAACCACACAACAAAGTTACCTGTTTCCGGCATGGCTTTTTCGGTCCCAACAGTTTCGCTGACCGCGTTCGGCGCGTCAGTGCGCAGCGGCAGCCGGTTCGGCCGTGAGTCTGGATGCAAGCTGCATGAGCTTTTGTGCGTAGGCTTCCGGCTGCTCAACCATGGGAAAGTGATCCCAGTCGTTGACGATTTCCATAGTGGCTGCCGGCAGCTTGGCCCGAAATTCAGCCGCCTGATCGAGTCGTAGCACCCGCTCGCGCGCGCCCCACAGCAGGACGGAAGGCAGCGTGACGGGCTTCAGTCCGGCAAACCACCCGGCGGTAATCAACTCGAACATCTGCCCGAAGGCCTCACATGTGCCGTATTCGGCAAAAAACCGGTTGAGAAACTCATCCGGGACCGGCTGCGAAAAAAACAACCGCTTCCACAGCGGGCGGAACAGCGCCGAAGCCAACATCTGCTTGCCCAGTTCACGGACTGTTTCGGAAGCCATCAGCCGTGGAAACCAGCGGGTGTCCAGCCGCGCACCGACCGGCGCATGCAGGATGACGCCGGCGACGGAAGGCGCGAAATGCTGGAGATACTCCAGTACCAGCGAACCGCCAATGCCGTGCCCGAGCAGGATGCGTGGCGCGTCAATGCGCGTCACGAATTCCTGAATATGCGCGGCATAATCCGACAGCGTGACACACTGAGTGTCCCGTGGCGTCCCGCCAAAGCCCGGCAGGGTCAGGGCTGTAAAGCCGACCGGAGAGGTTTCTGAAAAAAACGGCTCCACCCGTGCAAAACGGAAAGCGCCGCCGCCGTTTCCGTGAACGGCAATGATTGTCGGGCGCGTCATGCCTTCGCGATGGCAGCAGCAGGTACGATTGCCTGCCAGTCAGGATGATCGCCGGCATGCCTGAAGTCGTGTTGCCAGAGAACGTCACCGGCCGAGGACACCAGGAAAGCGCCGGGCATAACAAACGGATCGCCAACCGGCAGACCGATGAAGTGTCCCTTGCCCACGGCGCGCAACCCACAGGACCACACTTCGGGGCCGAACATCTCGCGCAACCCGCCACGTTCAATGCCCAGTGCTTTGTAGAACACCAGCGGTGTGTCGCTGATGGCGCGGGCTTCCTTCCAGAGGTTGGCAAAAAAATCCTGCCCCTGCTCGACCGTCCCCTGATAAAAGAAGACCACGTTCGGATAGTTGGCTTCCTGCGTGGCCGCGTTACGCACATCGGCTACCATTTCGCGGCAGAAGACGCAGCCAAAGTGCCGGAGAAAGACGAGCAGATTGACCGGTGCAGTCAACTGCCCGGCCAGGGTACGCCCGGCCAGATTCAGCCCTATCACTTCACGTTCGAGGATGTCTTTCGGAATGCGTTTCGTCATGACAGCAGCCACCTTGTGTTACGCCAGATGAACAGGCGGCAACAAGCCCTGTGTTTCACCTTGCCGGGGGTGGGTTCATCATCCGGGCAGAACTGGATTCAACCGTGCGCCCACACACACTGGATGCGCGTTTTCCGGGTTCCTGCCGGCTCGCGTGGAAACCGGCTCGCGTGCCGGTGAAGCGACACCTACCGACCAAATGTTAGCTTCCTAACAGTTTCCAAGGGTTATACTTCTCACCATAAAACCTTACAAGAAAGTAAGGTTTTACACTGCGTCCCCAAACAGGTGTCTGGCGGCGTCCGGTTCTTCCCGGATGCCGCCGCTGACATCGCCGTGGGTATGTCTCCCACGGGTTTTCTGAGCTGTACCAAGGAGGCATCAGTGATGGCACGCATCAAGTTGACTGAGGAGAATCGTTTTTCGACCTATGTCAAGAGCCGGAACTCACCTCAGTACCGTGACCTGGAAAAGTGGCAGCAGTGGTTTGCATCACGTGGGATTCCATCCGTCATTGCCTGCTCGCGCAGTGGCTATGCCCTCTACCGGGAAGGGCTGCTGCCGGTGGACATTCACGATGAATCCCCAGCATCGGCGGAGGGAAACGGATCGAAGGTGTTTTTCGCTCCGACCACAGAGCAGAGTGAGTCTGTGCCTTCCCAGACGCTCAACGATGACTTGGCCAACCCGAATGTACGGATGGCCACCGCCTGAAAACAGCTTTTCAGAAAGGTCACACGGCGCGCTGGGCTGCCCGCCCTGGCGCGCCGTATGCTGTGTGCCGATTTGCCTGACCGATGGCGGCGCGACAACCGCCACCGTTTCAAGCCGAACAAGGCTTACATGGGTGGGGGCGGCGGCACGGGGCCGAAGCCACGCCCGTGATGCCACTTGGGACCGCCGTGCATCCGCTGGTGGAACTGCTCCAGCATCTGTTTGGCACGCTCACGCTGTTCCGGCGTCAGTACGGCAGCAACCCGCGCTTTCGTGCGTTCCTTGGAAACGATGAGTTCCGTCATGGTCTGGGCCTGTTGCTGGGCCAGCACACGCACTTGCGCTTCATTGAAAACACCATCCGTACCAAGGGGGCGGAGCTGGTCGTGGACAGCCTTGAGTTGCCGCATGAGCGGTTCCGCCGTGGCCCGCTCCTCTTCCATAATCTGCCGAATCCGGGTCTGTTGTTCTTCGCTGAGGCCCAGTTGCGCGGCCATGCGTTGGATGAAAAAGCCCATGAAGCGTTCGGGGCCACGGTCGCGCCCGGCAGCATAGGCCACCCCGCCCAGCACCCCGGTCAGGATGAAGGTCAGGGAAGCGACAACGATCAGGGGACGTAAACTGAAACGGTGCAACATACGCGATACTCCTTCTCTTCCCTGCGTCCGACGCGCAGGGAACGGACTTGAAGCCGCGAACGGTTTTGTTCGCCGGCGACACTATAGACGCCGGATGCCGCTCCAAAGTCCGTCAAATTGGGTCAACCGATTGTCAGGAATCGTCAACCCCGGTCAGGTCAGCCAACCGGCAAGCTGCGAATCGGCACGCAGAATGGTGTCGTGGCGGTCGGGGCCGGTGGACACCAGCCCGATGTCACAGCCCACCAGAGCTTCAAGCCGCGCAATGTAGCGCCGTGCATTCGTGGGAAGTTGTGCAAAGTCGGTCAGCCCCACGGTCGAGGATTGCCACCCCGGCAGGGTCTCGTAGATGGGTTCAACAGCTTCGAGGTCTTCGGCGTCGTGGGGGATGGCGTCGAGCACTTCCCCGTGCAGCCGATAGCCGGTGCAGATGTCAATGGTCTCGAAATCGTCCAGGACATCCAGTTTCATCAGGGCCACTGTCGTCAATCCATTGATCATCCGGGCATAACGGGCCACGACGCCATCAAACCAGCCACACCGCCGGGGGCGGCCGGTTGAAGTGCCGTACTCGTGACCACGCGCCCGCAGCCGTTCACCCGTGGCATCGGTGAGTTCCGTGGGGAAAGGCCCGCTGCCCACGCGCGTCGTGTAAGCTTTCATGATGCCAAGGACACCGGTAATCGCGGTTGGTGGTACGCCGGTGCCAACCGTGGCCCCGCCGGCCGTCCCGCTCGACGAGGTAACGTAGGGATAGGTTCCGTGGTCAATGTCGAGCATCGTCCCCTGCGCGCCCTCGAACAGAACGCTTTTCCCGGCCGACATCTCCCGGTTCAGCCACAGGGCCGTGTCCGTGACGAAGGGGGCGATACGACTGGCTTTGCCCAGCAGGTCATCCACGGTGGCGGCCAGGGCAATGGGTTCGGCCCCGCGCATCTGCAGGATGTCATTGGCTTCACCAATGATTTCTTCGAGCTGCCGTTTGAGCCGTTCGGGATGCAACAGATCGCCGGCGCGCAGCCCCCGGCGGCCAATCTTGTCCTCGTAGGCCGGGCCAATCCCGCGCAGGGTCGTCCCGACCTGCCGGATACCGCGCCGCTGTTCACTCGTGCGTTCGAGCGCCAAGTGGTGGGGCAGGATGATGTGCGCCCGGTTGCTGATGTGCAGCCGCCCCGTGAAATCAATCCCACGGGCGGCCAGCTCATCCATTTCGGAAAGCAGTGCGGTTGGGTCAATGACCACCCCGTTGCCAATCACACAGCGTTTGCCCGCGTGCACGATGCCTGAAGGCAGCAGGTGCAACACGAACTTCTCCCCCCGGACGATGACGGTGTGACCGGCATTGTGGCCGCCCTGATACCGGGCCACGATGTCGAAATGTGGAGCAATGAGATCAACGACTTTGCCCTTACCTTCATCGCCCCACTGCGTTCCGACGACAACGATGTTTTTCATGCGCGCGACACAGTTGAACCCTCATCCCTGGCAACACCCGCGCAGTGCGCCGGGGAAAGGACTTCAAGCTCCTTTCAATGGCAGGCAGACAGCGTAGCGCCCACATCATCCCGTACAGTCGTTCCCAACGGGCAACTACGCCGCCAAAGCCGGATCACCTGGATAATCCATCGGGCGAGTATTGCCACCGGGCAGCATTTCGTCAACGCTGACCTTCGGCACCGGAGGACGGCACATCCGCTTTGCCCGGCTGCCCAAGCCAACGCTTCACATGCAGCCACGGCAGCCACGTGGTGGTGTCACTGTAGCGTCGCCGCAGATAATCCGCCGGCGGCAGGACCATCTCCCGCAACAACCGTACTCGCTCGCCCCAGGACAGCGCCTGCAACTCCAACCGGAAGCGCTGCCAGCGGCTCAGGTGGCGGACGAGCACCTGTGCCGACGGCTCGTCCGCGGACTGTCGCGCCAGTTCCGCGCAGAAATCATCGGCGTAAGGTGTGCCAAACCAGGCCCGCGACAGCGCCAGACAGGCCAGGCAGACCCGCGCTATCTGCAACTGCCGGGCGCGGAGCAGACACCGCTCCAGCGCCTCCGGCGGCCAACGGGTCGCCATCAGGTGGATGTCGTAGAGCCAGACGAGCGCAAACTCATAGCTGATGTGCAGTGCCAGGTGAAAACAGGCATGCAGGAACAGGTCCTCATCCGCCGGGGCACAGGCGGCCGCACCGAGTTCAGAAATGGGCAGACGCTCGCGCCACATGGTCTCGAAGTCCAGCACGTGGGCAAAGAGCGCCGTATTGGCGGCGCTCCAGTGAACATCCAAGGCTACGTCACCCCGTGCCAGCGTCGTCTGCCGGTTCACGAGCTGTCCGGTGATGCCGACTGACCGCGTGTAACCCAGTGCTTCCAGCAGGGCAACCAGACCGGACACATCTGCCGGGCCAACGAGCAGGTCCACGTCGGTTTTGACGCGATGGTGGGGTTCCGCGTAGTACCGATAACCGACGGGCACCCCCTTGAGTAGCAGCACCCGGATGCCCCGCGCCTGTGCCAGAGGGAGCAGTTCCTGGAGCGCCAGGGTCTGCTGAAGGTCCAGCACCACCTGCCCGCGCGCGCTGGCTTTCAGCCACGTCTGCAACTCGCCGGGCAGGGTGGCCCAGGTTTCCGGCAACAACTGCGCGCACAGTAACGGCCCCAGCCGGTGGGACTGAAGAACAGCCATGATCTCCGCTACCGACAGCCCATCCTCCCAAGCCACCGGCTGACCGGTCAGCGCGTGTTGCAGAAAAACATCCACCGGCGTGGTGGGGAGCAGCGGCACGAGCGCGTCTGGCAACATGGAGTTGGTGGACATGGGCGGCGGTCGGTCAGGACTTGCGGCCGCCGGCGTCACCGCCGCCGCGCGGCATCCAGGGCCCGGACGAAATCCACAATGCGGTGTTCGGCCCAGTACCAGTCTTCGTCCCCCTGCCGGGCCGCGAGAAAACCGACATGCCCGCCCCGCTCGGTCAACAGCACCGCGACGCAGGGGTTGTCGGCAAAGGCCGGCTCGTGCAGCGGCGTCGCCGGAATGAACGGATCATCCTGGGCATGAATGACCAGCGTGGGCAGCCGGATGGCGGCCGCCATGCGTACGGCGCTCGCCCGGTGATAGTAGTCGGCAGCGTTTTCATAGCCGGCGGCCACGGCCGTGTAGGCTTCGTCAAACTCACGAATCGTCCGAATCTGCGCCAGCCGTCCAGCGTCGTAGCGATCAGGAAACAGGGCGGCCTTGCGCTTCATGCGCGCTTTCAGACTGCGGACGAAACGCCGGTGGTACAACCAGTTGGAGCGGCGTTCAATGGCGGCCGTGCTGGCGGCCAGATCGGCCGCCGGGGAAATCGCAGCAACACCCCGTATGTGCCGGGGCGCCTGCGCGCCGTACTCCCCGGCCAACCGCAGCACGACGTTGCCGGAAAGCGAAACGCCGACGACATAAACATCCTGAACACCGTCCCGCTCAGCCAACTCGGCGATGATGGCGCGGGCATCTTCCGTCAGCCCGGCATTGTAGAGATGCGGCGAGAGATGCTCCGTCCCGCCACATGTACGGGTGTTGAGCCGAATGACGTGGAAGCCGGCCCGCAGCGCCTTCTCCGCAATGCCGCGCATATAGCTCGACTCAACCGACCCTTCCATGCCGTGCAGCAGCAGCAGAGTCGGACGATCAGCCGGGGCGCATCCGGGCTGCCAGTGACAGACGGCCGTTACGGCCGTATCCGGGCAGGTGTGAAAGGTACGTGGCTGCCCGGTCTGCCCGACAAGCGGCGACCGCCGGGGCAGCACCGATCCCAGAATGGTTTGCAGATGGGGATTGGTCAGGCGTGGGTCGGGTATGAACGGCCGCTGCCCCAGCCGCTCCAGCAGGTAGGCACGAGGTGTCACAGCGCGCGTCGCCGTCCCTAACGCTCCAAGCTGCATACCCAAAAACCCGTTGTGCGTAGGGGCGGGCCGCCAACCCGCCCCTACATTTGGGCGGGTGTGGGAACCCGCCCCTACATTTGGGCGGGTGTGGGAACCCGCCCCTACATTTGGGCGGGTATGGGAACCCGCCCCTACTCGGTTGGGGCCTCGCTGGCGGCGGCGGCAACCACCACCCGTTCCGCCAGCGCCTTATCCACCCGAAGCTGTCCGCTTTCCTTCAGTCGCGCCTTGACGCCATCAATGTAGGTCTCAAACAGATTGTTGGCACGGTCGCCACGCAGGCGATCCATGGTTTGCTTGCGCTGCTCGGCAAACTTCGTCAGGTCAGCGTCCTTGCGTGCTGTCACCGCCACAACGGCCACCGTCGGTGCCGCATTGCGGGCGGCATACAGCGGCATCGGGATGAGTTCACCAACCTTGACCTTTTCAGCATTCGGGAAGGCCGCCGGGAAGGATTTGTTGTCCAGGTAGGCCGTGTCGTTGAAATCCTTGATCTCTTCAACCTTGAGCTTTGCGGCTTCGGCGGCAGCCTTCAGACCGGCGGCATTTTTGGCCGTGGCAATGAGTTCCTTGGCGCGCTCGTATGCTTTTTGCAGGGCTTTTTCCTGCTTGACCTTGGCCGCCACCTTGTCGCGTACCTCATCCAGGGTCGGATCGCCGGGCTTTTTGATTTCCACGAGCTGCGGAACCGCGAATCCACCCCGGATGCCCACCTTCTCGCCCACCTCGTTCGGCTCGGTCAAAGCCGATGTTTTTTCCTCGAACGACGGGTTGCTTCCGATGTCGGGCACGTCGTCACCGGGGGCGAAAAACGGGGTCTCGCGTTTGACATCTTCCGGTTTGAGGTTGAGCTTCGTCGCAATGGACGCCGCCGTTTCTTCAAAGTTGCGCGTCCGGGAAAGCAGCGATACCGCTTCGTCCGCCAGTTGCGACGCCTTGGCATAGGACAACCGGTTGCGCACGATGGCAAGCAAACCCGGCTTGGCTTCTTCAAACGGCCTGATGGTGCGGTCGGTCACTTTGAAGATGTAGAAGGCATTGCCCCGCCGGACGGGCTCGCTGATTTCACCCGCGCCGAGATTGAACGCCGCCTCCACGGGGTCGCCGGGCTTGACATTCGCCCGTTCCACCACACCCAGGTCGCCGCCCTTGGCTGATGTGGCCGGGTCCTGGGAATTCCCCCGCGCCAGCGCGGCAAAGTCCTCCGGCGGCGCGCCTCCCTTGCCCCGCGCGCGCGCCACGAGGTCATTGGCTTTCTGGAGCACCTTGTCTTCGTCCTTCGGTGTCAGCACCTTCAGGACAATCTGGCTGACCTGAACCGACTTGACCTGCTTGTTGGGGTCATATTCCTTTTGCAGTTCCTCATCGGACACCGGGATGATTTCCGCGGCCTTGTCCTGGCTGATGTAGATGTAGCGCACCTTGCGCCGGTCTTTCGTCGGGCGGAAGTCTTCCTTGTGCGCCTCGAAGTAGGCGCGCAACTCATCTTCGGTCGGCTCGCCGACTTCCTTCTCGAAATCGGCGGCCGGCAGCACCACGTAACGCAACTCGAAACGGGTGTTCTGCCGCCGGTATTCCTCTTCGGCTTCCTGCGATGAAATCTGGATGCCGCTGGTGACGAAGTTGCGCAGCTTTTCCTCCATGATGGTGTAGGCCAGGTCGCGCTCGAAGTCCACGTAGTTGGTGCCCATGCGCGCCAGTTGCCGCTTGTACTTCTCCACGCCGATGAAGCGTCCGTTTTCGTCGCGGAACTGCTCCCGCAGCCGCTGCTGGATTTCGCCTTCGGTGGCCGTCAGTCCCAGCCGTTCGGCTTCGAGTTCGATGACGCGCCGCCGTACCAACTGCTGCAGGATGGCGCGGTCACTGCCCTGCTGACGCAACTGCTGAATGCTCGCCGGGAAGCTGCCCCCGCCGGACGCCAGTTGCTCCGCATAACGGCGGTACATGGCGACGAGATTGTTCAGCGCGTCGGTGTACTCCTTGGCCGTCACCGTCCGGCTTCCGACGCGGGCAATGACCGTGTCGGCGGGCACGGGCTGTACGGCCTTGGGGCCGCTCGCGCCAAAGAGTGACCGGGAAGGCAGCGAGTACGCCAGCACCATGACAAAGCCAAGGAAGCAGATGACGACAATCAACAGGGTGCGTCGCGGGTTGGACGCCGGCAGTGTGGAAGACGTTTCAGACTGAGCCATTGGGGAACACGACACCTCACCCAGGGATGGTCTCTGCAATACGCAGCAAACGAAGTCGGCGAGCGTATCGAATCCGCCTCGCAAACGCAATCCGGCTTTTCTCGACGAAAGTGTGCGGACAGCCCGGCGCAACCTCTCCCGGCCGGTCTTCCGGGCGGGGATTGCCGCCTGCGGTCCGGCATGCCACCATGCCTGAAATTACGCCGCTGACCAACGGATTCCGCACGCCGTCGCCCACCGCCCAGGCATTTTTGAACTCGCCCGATGCACCACCAGACCTGCCCCCACTGCCAGCTTCGTCAGCCGTTGACCCAGACCAGTTGCGTCCGCTGCGGGATGCCGCTGCCGCTGGGGTGGGCGCATCACGAAGCCTGGCAGCCGCCGCTGGAGGCGGAACGGGTGGACCGGCCGGGCTACCAGTCCATCCTTGGCGGCGCCGGGTTGGCGGCAGCCGTCGTTTTCCTGCCCTTTTTTGGCTTCATTTCGTTTCTTTTGCACCCGCTTGTGACCCTGGTGCATGAACTGGGACACACGCTGGCCGGCTGGCTCTACGGCTATCCTTCGATTCCGGCGTTCGACTTCGTGTATGGCGGCGGGGTGACGCTTCACCAGGACCGGCAGTGGCTGCTTACCGGGCTGTGGCTGGCCGCCTTTGCCTGGCTGCTGTATTGCTTCCGCCGCAATCCGGGGACGCTGCTCGTCATCAGCAGCCTCGCCGGGGCGTACATCACCACGGCTGCAACGTCCTGGCACGAGGCCATCGTCATCGCCATGGGGCACGGCGGCGAACTGCTGTTTGCCACCGTGTTTCTCTACCGCGCGTGGAGCGGCACCTCGCTTGTCCATGCACTGGAGCGTCCCATCTATGCCTTTGCCGGGTTTTACATCCAGTTCCATGACCTGCGCTTCGCCTTTGAGCTGCTGACCAGCCAGGCGGCGCGCCTCGATTACGAAGACGCCAAGGGTGGCGGCCACTGGATGGACTTCAGCCGGCTGGCCGATGAGTTTTTCGGAGGCCGCTTTCTGCTCGTCGTACTGGCCTTTTTCGTGACCTGCCTGCTGCCGCCGCTCATCGCCTGGCTGCTGCACCACTACCGCCCGCACTGGCAGCAGTGGCTTGTCAACCGGCTGGCGGTGGAGACGTGAGACGGCTTCCCACCCGCCGGCCCGTCCCCACCTCCCAGGGGCAGCGGCCCGGGTGTCAGCCCCTGCTGAATCGGTTGGCAAACGCACAAAATAGTGGTTGCATGGAAGAAACATCCCACGTTCCTTCCTGCGGTTTTTACGTCCCATGCCCACGACTTTTTCGCTTGCATCGCTTTCCGCCCTGGCCGGTCAGGAACTGGCCGTCAGCGACTGGTTCACCATTGACCAGGCGCGCATCACCAGCTTTGGTGAAATCACCGGCGATACCCAGTGGATTCACTGCGATCCCGAACGGGCGGCCGTCGAATCCCCGTTCAAAACCACCATTGCGCACGGCTTCCTGACACTGTCGCTGATTCCGCATCTGGTGGAGCAGACCCTGCACTTCGAGGGGGCGCGGCTGGCGCTCAACTATGGTCTCAACCGGGTGCGGTTCGTCACGCCGGTTCCGGCGGGCAGCCGCGTCCGGGGACGCTTCGCCATGGCCCAGGTCAAATCACTCGACAACGGCCTTGACCTCACGCTCAACTGCACCGTGGAACTGGACGGCGCGGACAAGCCGGCCTGTGTCGCCGAGTGGATTCTGCGTGTTCTGGTTTAGGCATCCTGGTTGAGGTTCCGGTTATGTTTGAGTTTTCACCCAAAGCCCGTGAACTCCGCGAACGACTCCTGGCCTTTATGGATGAGCACATCTACCCCAACGAGGCCACGTTCCGGGACGAACTTGCCGCCGGCCCCCGCTGGCAGCCGACGCGCATCATCGAAACACTCAAGGCCAAAGCCAGGGCGGCCGGGCTGTGGAACCTGTTCCTGCCGGAAAGCGAATACGGCGCCGGGCTGAGCAATCTCGACTACGCCCCGCTGTGCGAAATCATGGGGCGGTCGTTTCTGGCGCCGGAGGTGTTCAACTGCTCGGCCCCGGACACCGGCAACATGGAAGTGCTCGTGCGGTACGGCACGCCGGAGCAGAAAAAACAGTGGCTCGAACCGCTTCTGGCCGGCGAAATCCGGTCGTGCTTTGCCATGACCGAACCGGATGTGGCCAGTTCGGACGCCACCAACATCACGGCCCGCATCGAGCGCGACGGTGACACCTACCTCGTCAACGGCCGGAAGTGGTGGACGAGCGGGGCGGGCGATCCGCGCTGCAAGCTCATCATCTTCATGGGCAAGACCAACCCGGAAGCGCCCAAGCACCAGCAGCAGTCCATGCTGCTCATTCCGATGGACACGCCGGGCGTCCGGGTCGTCCGCATGCTGGATGTCTTCGGTTATGACGATGCTCCCCACGGCCACGCCGAGGTCAGGTTTGAAAACGTCCGGGTTCCAACATCCAACCTGCTGCTGGGGGAAGGGCGGGGCTTCGAGATTGCCCAGGGGCGGCTCGGCCCCGGCCGCATTCACCACTGCATGCGGCTCATCGGTCTGGCCGAGCGGTCCCTGGAAGCCATGTGCCGGCGGGTGCTGACCCGGACGGCCTTCGGCCGGTCGCTGGCCGAACAGGGCGTGCTCCGGGCGGCCATTGCCGACTCGCGCATCGAGATTGATCAGGCCCGGTTGCTGACCCTGCAGGCGGCGGCCATGATGGACCGCTACGGCAACAAAGTCGCCCGCACCGAAATTGCGATGATCAAGGTCGTCGCCCCCAACATGGCGCTGCGGGTCATTGACCGCGCCATTCAGGCGCACGGCGGCGGCGGGGTCTGCGCCGACTTCGGGCTGGCCTACGCCTGGGCGCAGGCGCGCACCCTGCGTCTGGCCGACGGCCCCGACGAAGTGCACCGGGAAACCATCGCCAAGCTGGAGTTGACGAAATACCGTTCCAGAACCGAGGAACGCGCAAGCGGAGGAAAACATGGCCAGACATGAGCTTCCGGCCGTAGGCATCATCATGGGCAGTGACAGCGACTACCCGGTGATGAAGGATGCAGCGGCTATCTGCAGTGAGTTCGGGGTCGCGCACGAGATGCGGATTGTGTCTGCCCACCGGACGCCGCGCGACATGTTCATGTACGCCGAGACGGCGCACATGCGTGGGTTGCGGGTCATCATCGCCGGGGCAGGTGGAGCCGCCCACCTGCCGGGCATGGTGGCGTCCCTGACGCCCCTTCCGGTCATCGGCGTCCCCATTCAGTCGAAGGCGCTCAACGGGCTGGATTCGCTGCTCTCGATTGTCCAGATGCCGGTCGGCGTACCGGTGGCGACGGTGGCCATTGGCGCGGCCAAGAATGCCGGCATCCTCGCCGTCCAGATTGTTGCGGCGGACAACCCGGAGCTCCAGCGCGAACTGGTGGACTTCAAGGCCAAGATGGCTGAAATCTCGCGCAGCAAAAACCAACTCCTCAACAACGAGAACTGAGGTGGCAGCGGCAGGTGCGCCGGATAGCGCCGGAGCGCCTTCGCCGTGGCGGGTGAAACCATGCGTTTGAACGGAAAAGTGGCTCTCATTACCGGCGCGGCCGGCGGAATCGGCGGCGTCGTGACGCGGATGTATCTGCGGGAAGGCGCGCGCGTCGCCATTTCCAGCCGGTCGCTCGAACGGGCTGAGCAGTTCCGGGCGGCGCTCATGGCCGAAGGTTTCTCCGGCGACGACATCCTGCCGGTTGCCTTTGCGCCCACGGACCTGGCAGGCATGCAGGCGGCGCTCGAAGCCATTGCAGCGCGCTGGGGCGGGCTGGATGTGCTCATCAACAATGCCGGCTCGGCCGGGGCCAAACAGCCCCTGTTTCGGATTCCCTTCACTCTGGAAGACCTGGACCAACTGGCGGCCGAAGGCTTCACCGAAACGGAAACGATGCGCGAATCGGCGGCCAACCTGCTGGGACTGCCGTGGCATCTGACGCGCCTGGCGCTGCCCTACCTGCGCGTCGGGGCCAGCATCATCAATGTCTCCACGATTTTTTCCCGGACGAACTACTACGGGCGGATTCCCTACGTCGTGCCCAAGTCGGCCCTGAATGCGCTGTCGCTGGGGCTGGCCAAACAGCTTGGGACGACCGACCGCGCCGTGCGCGTCAATACCGTCTTTCCGGGGCCGATTGATTCCGACCGCATCCGCACTGTGTTCGGGGCGATGGACCGCCTCAAGGGCGTTCCTGAAGGAACGACGGCGCAGGAATTTTTCGACATCATGATTTTGGCGCGGGCACGCGGGGGTGAAGCGCCGACCAAATGCTATCCGACCCAGGCCGACGTGGCACACGTCATGCTTTTTCTCGGGTCGGACGAATCGGCCGCCATTTCCGGGCACAACTTCGAGATTACCCACGGCATGCAGGTCAAGGCCCAGAGCCGCACCAAGCTCACGGCGTGGCCTGACCAGCGGCTCATTGACCTCAGCCGGCGCGTCGTGCTCATCGTGGGCGGCGAGCAGGTTCACGACGCCGTGACCATTGCCGCCAGCCAGCAGTCCTATGGGGCATCGGTCATTTTGACGTTCCGGCAGCCGGAAGCCGTCAATACGGCCAAGGCCCAGCTCGAAAGCCATGGCCTCAACCACAGCATCGCCGTCACCTGGCTCGATCCCCTGCGGCGGGAGTCGGTGACCAGCGTCTTTGACCTCATCCGGGAACGCTACCACCGGCTGGATACAGTCATTGTCTTTCCGGCGCATGCGGCAGGCTACTACGGCCCGGAACTCATCCCGGACGAGCCGGAACGCATCCGGCAGTTCACCGACGAAGCCATTCTCGGAACGACGGCTTTTGCGGCGCAACTTTCGCGCTTCCTGCTCGCTTTCGACGCCGAAAACGAACTCCAGGAACCGGTCAACGTCCTGTTCCTCACCAACGAACACGACGGTGCCACCAATGCCTTTGAAGACATCTACCGCGCGGCCGTGGAACAACTGCTGCGGGTGTGGCGGCACGAAGACGAACTTCAGGTGGCGGCCGGAACGCGCCGCTTTGCCGTGCGGACCAACCAGATTGTCCGCTATGCCAACGCCGAGCCGGACAACCTCAAATTCACGGCCGACTGGCTGGCGACGCTGGCCAACCGCGTCCGTCTCTTCGACGAACTGAACCTCTACGTTCCCGAAAACATCCAGCGCACCACCGGCAAGGCCGAACTGCCCCGCGACATTGCCCGGACGCTGCTCGGCCTGCACATCGGCAAGGTGGCGGTCATCACCGGGGGCAGCGCCGGCATCGGCGGCGCAATTGGCCACTACCTGGCGCTTTCCGGGGCCAAGGTCGTCCTGGCGGCGCGGGACGCCGAACGGCTGGCGGCGCTCAAACGCGAGATCGTCGCCGAACTGTTTGCCATTGGCTATCCGCAGCCGGAAACACGGGTCGAAATCCTGCCCGACATTGACGTGGCGGATGAAGAAGCCCTGGGGCGGCTGGTCAAATTCGCCATGGACAAGTTCGGACGCATTGACTTTCTCATCAACAACGCCGGCATTGCCGGGGCGGAGGAAATGGTCGTGGACCTGCCGCTGGCGGCCTGGCGGCACACCCTCAAGGCAAACCTGCTCAGCAACTATTCGCTCATCTACAAAATCGCGCCACTGATGAAAAAACAGGGCGCGGGCTACATTCTCAACGTCAGCTCGTACTTTGGCGGCGAGAAATACGTGGCGGTGGCCTATCCCAACCGCAGCGATTATGCCGTTTCCAAAGCCGGGCAACGGGCGCTGGCCGAGATTCTGGCGCGGCATCTGGGGCCTGAAATCCAGATCAATGCCCTCTCGCCGGGTCCGGTCGAAGGCAAGCGGCTGCGCGGGGAGGGTTCGCGGCCGGGGTTGTACGCCCGCCGGGCGCGGCTCATTCTCGAAAACAAGCGTCTGAACGACATCCACGATGCCGTCATCCGCGCCTGGCGTGAAGGTGAAACGGTCAAGGCGACCTTGGGAGCGCTGGCGCACAACCACTTTGACGAGGTACTGGCAGCCAACCCGCCCGAACCCGTGCGGCGACTCATTGCCCATCTGCGCGCCGGCGCCGTCAATGAAGGCCACTCCGACAGCCACTATCTCATGACGCGCAAGATTGCAGAAAAACTGCTCCACCGGCTGTTTGAGGGGGGCTATCTGGCTTCGGTCGAAGACCGGGAAGCCTTCACGCTGGGGTTTCTGGGTGAGTTGCCCGAACCGCCTGAGCCGTTTTTCGATCCGGTCGAAGTCGAAAAGGAAGCCGTGCGCGTGCAGTCCAGCGTGCTGACCATGCTCAATCTGGGGCGCATGCCCACCGAGGAGGAAATTGCCATTGCGACGGTCTTTTACCTTTCCGATCCCAACGTCAGCGGCGAAACCCTGCATCCGTCGGGCGGGTTGAAGTTTGACCGGACGGTGACGGAAGGGGAGTTCTACGGCCTGCCGCGCAACGAAGACCTCATGGAGCTGCGCCGCAAGAACATCCTGCTCATCGGTGACTACCTGGAAGAGGAACTCCGGTGGCTGGTCGGGGCCTTTGCCATTCAGCTCGTCGTCCGCAACTGCATTCTTCTGACCAGGACGGCGGAGCGGGCGGATTCGCTGCGGCACTACTTCTCTGCCCAGCGGCTCAACAACCTGCACGTCTTCAGCGGTGGGGCCAACGTCGAAGCGGCCATGGATGACCTCATCCGGCGGTTCGGGCATCTGGATGTCGTGGTGTCCACGCCTTTTGACCCGCTGCCGCTCAAACCGCTGGCCGCGACGGACGACTGGCGCGGCGTGCTCAACGAAAAGGACTTCGAGCAGCTTGTCGAAACCCACATCACGCACCACTTCCGGGTGGCGAAAAAGGCGGCATTGCAGGACAAGGCGCAGATTGTGCTCGTCACGCCCAAAACTTCGCGCAACTCATCCCGCGAAGAGTTTGCCCTGGCGTTGTTTGTCAAGACGACGCTTCACGCGCTGACGGCGACGCTGGCCGTGGAATGTGAGCGGTTCACCCATCATCCGACGGTCAACCAGGTGGACCTGACACGCCGGGCACGGGTCGAAGAACCCCGCAATGAGCGGGAGGAGCGCGAGGAACTGGCGCGTTTCGTGGATGCCGTCCTGCTGGCGGCATCTCCGGCCCCGGAGCCGGAGCAGAGCCGCTACCTGTCACGGATTCACCGGGGCAATGCCCTGACGGTGTAGCCGCCCGGACAGGCCACGATCAGAACGACCGGCTTGCGCCCGGATACCTTACGCCCACCAGCGTGATGTCGTCCCGCTGCGGCTCCGCCCCCATGTGCGCCGTCAGGACGGCGGTGAGCTGTTCCCCCTGGAGCGCCAACGGCAACGCCGCAACCTGCTGTAACCAGGTGCGCAGGCGGGCGGTGCCGAACTTGCGATGCCCGGCATCAGGCTGGTCGGCCAGGCCATCCGTGGTGAGATAGACATTGACCGGACGTTCAACCACCAGGTGTGTTTCCTCAAAGGACAGCCCGTGCCTTCCCGGCCGTCCGCCAATGGCCCGGCGTGAGCCACGGTACTCGGTCAGCACGCCCTCCGCCGTGACGACATAGAGCGGCCGGCGCGCTCCCGCCAGGGTCAGGCCGCCGTGGGTGCGGTCGAAACGGCACAGGATGATGTCCATCCCATCCGCGGCCCCCGTCTGGTTGGCATCCTGGTCCTGGCGCAGAAGTCGCCGCACCGCGCCATCCAGTTCCGCCAGGATGGCGGCCGGCGAAACCAGTCCCCGCTCGACAACCATCTGGTTGAGCAGCGTGGTGCCGACCATGGCCATCAATGCGCCGGGGACGCCATGCCCCGTGCAGTCGCCGACGGCCAGAAACCAGGCGTCATCCGTGCGGTGAAACCAGTAGAAATCGCCGGACACGATGTCTTTCGGGCAGTAGAGAACGAAGGTTTCCTCAAAGGCGGAACGGAGCAGTCCGGGGTCGGGCAGGATGGCCGACTGAATCCGCTGGGCATAGAGCAGGCTGTCCGTCACGAGCTGGTTGGCTTCGGCCAGTTCGATGTTGCGGAGGCGGAAAATTTCAGCGTCGCGCTCACGCACCGTCGCCAGCGCCGCCGCGGCCGAGGCCTGGCTTTCCGCCGCCTGCGCCCGGAACTGCGCTTCACGCAGCCGCGCCTGGGCCCGGACGCGCGCCAGACGCACGCGCAACCCAAACCACACCCCACCGGCCAGCAGCAGTCCATAGCCCAGGTAGGCCCACCAGGTGCGCCACGGAGCGGGGCGGATGCGGACGCGCACCCGCTTTCCGTCTTCATTCCACAGGCCGCTGTCGTTCGAGCCACGGACCCGGAACACATACTCGCCCGGATCAAGATTCGTGTAGCTCGCATAGCGGCGCGTCCCGCAGTAAATCCAGTCACGGTCGAAGCCTTCGAGCCGGTAGGCATACTGGTTTCTTTCCGGGACGGTGTAGTTCAGCGCGGCAAACTCGAAGGCGAAGTGGTTTTCGTCATAGTCGAGCGAAAGCACACTCTCGCCGTCGAAGGGCTGCAACCGGTCAAACTTGCGAAAACCGGTCACGACGACCGGCGGAGGGACAGGGTTGGCGCGGACGGCTTCGGGACGAAACGCCGTGAAGCCCTTGGTTGAAACAAACAGGACCTCGCCGTTGCGCCGCTGGAAGAAGCTCTGTCGCGCCTGGTTGTCCACCAGTCCGTCACGGACATCAAACAGGCGGAAACGGTGTGTGACGGGATCGAACTGACAGAGGCCGATGTTCAGCCCCAGCCAGAGTTTCCCTGTGGTATCGGCGTAAAGCTCGACGATGCGGCTGGCCGGCAGTCCGTCACGCATCGTCATGGCCGTCACCCGGCCGGTGGCCGACTCGATTCGATTGAGACCATCTTCGGTTCCAACCCACAGCACCCCCGGCGGCGATTCGACCACATCGTTGATGATGCGCCCGACAAATCCCTGCCCCGCCCCGGACCGAAAAGCGCGGAAGGTCTGGGTTCCCGGCTCGAAATGGTAGATGCCAAAGTGGGTGCCCACCCAAATCTCGCCGGCGCTGTCCCGGAACAACCGGACGACACTTCCGTTCCCCAGGCTGCCTGGCCGGTTCGGGTCGGGGACAAACACCTGGGCATTGCCCGTCTGACGGTCAAGCCGGGCTACGCCCTGTGGCGTCCCCACCCAGAGTTGCCCCTGCCCATCCTCAGCGAGGCGGGACACCGTATTGCTGGGAAGCGTCCCCGGCCGGTTCGGGTCATGACGAAAGTGCGTGAAGTCATCCGTGGCCGGTTCATAGCGCGCCAGTCCACTCTGTTCCGTGCCAATCCACAGCGTGCCATCCCGATCCACCAGCAACGCATAAACGACTTCACTGCTGAAGCTGCGCGGAAAGCCCGGACGGGGACGGTAAAAGTGCAGGTTTCCACGTGGATCACGCCGCCCCAGTCCGCCCGCGCCGCCGGCAAACCAGAGGTTTCCCCGGTGGTCTTCGGTGATCCACCAGATGCGATTGCCCTCCAGCCGGTAAGCGGGGGCGGATTGGGTCGTGAAATGGGTAAAGGTTGAGCCGTCGAGGCAGTCCAGACCGCCGCCATCCATACCAACCCAGAGGCGGCCCTGGCGGTCTTCAAAGCAGTGCGAAACCGCATCGTAGCCCAGGCTGTTCGGATTCCCGACTTCGTGGCGATAGGGCGTGAACACCGGAGCCTGGGGATCATAGCGATCCAGTCCCGTAGGCGTTCCGAACCACAGGCCGCCCGCCTGATCGCGGCACAGCGCCCGGATGGCGTTATGACTCAGGCCCGATGGGTCTGCCGGCTGATGCACGAAGCGCCAGGCGCGCCCGGTCTTGGGTTCCAGGCTCACCACCCCCTGGTCTTCGGTGCCAATCCAGACCTGCCCCTGGGCATCCGTTGTGCAGTTTCGCGCCGTACGCAACCAGCCGGAGACCGGTTGGCCACTTTGGGCATCGGTGATGGCCAGCGGCTCAACCTGCCCGGTGAGCGGGTTGAAACAGGTGACACCGGCATTCTGACCGAGCCAGAGGACACCGCCCTCCACCGGACGAATGAACCACACCCGTTCGGCCGGCAGGCGGGACAGGATGTGGTCGGCCGGTGGCGTCGCCTGCCGGGTGGCCATGTCAAAGCGGGTCACACCACGCTCCAACCCCAGCCAGAGGCCGCCCGCGCCGTCGTGGGCCAGGGCATACACAGCAGTCGGCACCGCAGCCGGCGCGCCCCCATCGGTCGGTTCCGTCCAAACGCTGCTGACGGCGCAGGTCGTCGGGTCAATCTGGTACAGTCCCCGGGTTGTTCCGGCCCAGACCCACCCCTGTGGGTCAACGTACAGCGCCAACACGCGCACGCCATCCAGGGGCAGCGGGTAAACCTGTCCGGTGCGCGGGTCGAGGCGGTTGAGACCACGCAGCGTCCCAACCCACAGGTTGCCGTCCGCGGCTTCGGCGAGCGCGGTAATGTTGCTGTGGGTGAGACTCGCCGGGCTGAAGGGGTCGGCGCGGTACGCCGTGAACGTATAACCATCAAAGCGGTTCAGCCCGTCGTGTGTCCCAATCCACATCAGTCCCGTACGGTCCTGGAGCAGGGTATTCACGCTGGCCTGGGACATGCCCTGCTCGACCGACCAGCGTTGCACCCGCAGACGTGGCCCGGCCGCGGCCGGCAGGAACCAGAACGCGATACTGCATATCAGGAGCACCCACCGGCTGTATGCAAGCCATGCCATAGACGCCATGGGGTTTATTCTCGCTGTGCCGTCCCGCCCAATCAACCGGATGGGAACGCGGCGCACCGGGCAGGTCAGGCGCTTACCCGCCGGCCTCCCGGCGCTTGGTAACCAGCCGGTTGGCCGCCTGCCGCAGGGCGTCGGGAATGGACTTGCTCTTGGTCAGGTTGACGAGGTCGCGGCTCTGAAGCCGGTTGATGAACTGCATGCTGAAGTTGAGCGGACAACGGGCATTCCGCACGAGGTTGTGCATGATGGCGTAGTTGCTGACCCACGCCCGGTTCATCGCAATGATGCGCAGCACATCCTCATTGATTCCCTTGATGTTGGCAATGGCCTCGATTTCGGCGTCCGAAATACGTGGGTTTTTGACCACCGCCGTGCTGACCATGCGGTTCGAGTCACGAATGAGGATGGCCCGCACGTCGCGTCCCCCCTTGAGGGCCGCAAAAATGCGTTCCTTGACCGACATGCGCGCCAATGCCTGATAAACGGAAAGCCGCTCCTGCGTTTGCGGGTCGGTTGACTGACGCAGATCAATGCCTTCTTCGCTCTTGACGGCAGCCAGCATGGCCTCGAAGTCGGCGTCGGCGTCGGATTCGCTGGGGGCTTCATCGGAAAAGGACTGTCCGACTTCCGCCTCGAAACCGGCCAGGACGGACTGAAACTCGGCCTCGAAGGCGTCGTCCGGCATGGGCGGCAGGTCGAGGACGGCCGCAAATTTCGCCGCCCGCGCCTTTTGTTCGCGTGCAATCCGCTCCGCGCCAAGTTCTTTCTCGAAGAACTCCGTCTTGATTTCGCGCGCCTTGCGGATGGCTTCAAACGTGCTCGCCGGGTTTTCCAGGATGGCATCCAGCAGGGCCGGCAGCCGGATGAGCCGTTGCTGGTTGATGGTGACAGCTTCCAGCAGATACCCGCTCGTCGTCTGCCGGACGAAGGCGAGCACCGACTCGTCCGGCAGCGCCGGATGCAACAGCAACTGCTCACCAAACCGCTCGGGAAGGTCAGCGTGCAGAAGCAGGTAGCGCAGAACTTCTTCCGGGGTCTCCGGGTCCTGGGCCACCGGTTGCAGGGCGTCGAAGTCCAGTGTGGCGAGCGAAGTCCGGGCGGCCTCGGCGATTTCCGCATCCGCATCGGCCGTCAGAAGCACCTGCGCAAACAGCATGTCCTCCGGGGCCAGCGGGAGTTTCCCCTGCGCCACCATGAGTTTGGCCGGGCGCGGGGCTTTCCCCTGCTGAATCATCGCCACCGGGGGCGACTTGGACAGCTTGAGCGGTTTGGCCGGCGGTGGTGGCGCGCTGACGCCAGACGACGTGGGAGCCGTCACCGGCGGCGGAGAAGGCGGCCCCGCCGGGGGCGGCGTGGGGGCGACCGGCGGCGGGCCGGAAGGGATGCCCGGCGGGGCATCCACAAAGGCTTCCGGGACAAGGTCAGCCGCAGACTTGAGCGGAACTTCGGGCGTGGACGCCGCCCGTTCACCGGCCACCTGGCGGCGCCCGAATTCCTTTTCGAGAAACTCGGCCTTGACCTCCCGCGCCCGGCGCTCGGCTTCCGGCGTCCGGTGGGGATTGTGCAGAATGGCCTCGATGAGCGCCGGGCGGCGAATCAGGCGTTGCTGGTTGATGGTCAGGGCTTCAAGGATGTGGGGCTGCGTTGTTTTGAGCGCCAGCGCCTCGACGGCGGCATCCGGGGTGGCCCGGTTCAAAACGGCGGCTTCGGTGATGGACGGATCGGTGCTGGCCGTACACAGCAGGGACAGAATCGCCGGATCGGTACGGTCATCGCGCGCAATGGGCAACACGACTGTTGGATCAAGCTTCGTGACTGAGGTTTGGGCGGCCGTGCGAATTTCCTCGTCACTATCGTGAACCAGCGTGGACAGCACAAGCAGGCTGTCATCCGGGGCCAACGGCAACAAACCATTGGCGGCGGCCAGTTTGGCTGCGCGCGGGGCAGCTCCGTTCCGAATGGCGTCAACGACAGGATGGGGCAT